>NZ_JBQCIP010000178.1:0-44400 GCF_051953575.1 Microbacterium sp. | reverse complement strand
CCGACGTACTGGATGCTCGTGAGCGCGTTCGACGAGAACCCGTCGGGCGGCGCGGAGCTCGTGCCCCGCCAGTTCACGCTCGACCACTTCGTCTTCGTGCTGACCGACGGCGGCTTCGCGACCTACCTGCGCAACTCGCTCGTGGTGGCGCTGGTCGTGGTCGTGTTCTCAGGCCTGCTGGGGCTGCTGGCATCCGTCGCCGTCGCCCGCTTCCGGTTCACCCTGCGCACCCAGATCGTCATGATGATCCTCGTCGTGCAGATGGTGCCGCTGGAGGCCCTCGTCATCCCGCTGTTCGTGCAGGTGCGCGATCTGCAGCTGCTGGGGACCCTGCTCGGCCTGATGATCGTCTACACGGCGCTGGCGCTGCCGTTCGGGATCTGGATGCTGCGCGGCTTCGTGGCCGCCGTGCCCGTGGAGCTCGAAGAGGCCGCCTACATCGACGGCGCCTCGTGGTGGCGCATGTTCCGGTCGGTGCTGCTGCCGCTCGTGGCGCCCGGGCTCGTCGCGACGAGCGTCTTCGCGTTCATCACGGCGTGGAACGAGTTCATCTTCGCGATGACGCTGCTCGGCGGCGCGACCGAGAACTACACGGTGTCGATCGGCCTGCGCCAGTTCTTCGGCGTGCACTCGAATGACTGGGGCTCGGTGATGGCGGCGTCGACGATCATCACGATCCCCGTCATGATCTTCTTCATCATCGTGCAGCGGCGCCTGTCGAGCGGCATCGTCGCCGGGGCTGTGAAGGGCTGACATGGATCTCGAACAACTCGTTTCCGGCGTGCTGCTGCCCGGGTTCGCCGGCCCCACCATGCCGGAATGGCTGCGCGCCGAGCTGCAGCGCGGTCTCGCCGGCGTCTGCCTGTTCGCGGGCAACGTGTCGGCGGACGATCCGGACGGGACGGCGCGCCTGGCCGCGGACATCCGCGCCGTGCGCCCCGACACGATCGTCGCCGCCGATGAGGAGGGCGGCGTCGTGACGCGGCTCGAAGGTCGCCTCGGATCGACGCTGCCGTCGCCGGCGCAGCTCGGGCTCGTGGCGCCCGAGGTCGCCGAGAGGGTCGGGGCGGTGCTCGCCGAGCGCGTGCGCCGGGCCGGCATCGACCTCGTGCTCGCGCCCAGCGCCGATGTGAACGACAACCCCGACAACCCCGTCATCGGTGCGCGCTCGTTCGGCGCCGACCCGCACGAGGTCGCGACGCGCGTCGCGGCCACCGTCCGCGGCATCCGCTCCCGCCGCGGTGTCGCGGCCTGCGTCAAGCACTGGCCGGGCCACGGCGACACGAACATCGACTCCCACCGCGGGGTGCCGACGGTCCCGGCGGCGACGGCCGCGCGTCACGCGGCGCCGTTCGAGGCCGCCATCGCGGCCGGGGTGCCCGCCGTCATGACGGCGCACATCGTGGTGCCGGAGTGGGGGACCGAGCCGGTGACCGTCAACCCCGACGCCATCGCCCGGCTGCGCGCCGCGGGCTTCGACGGCGTCGTGGTGACGGATGCGGTCGACATGGCCGCCATCGCCGCGACCTACGGCATCGGCGGCGGGGCCGCCCGGGCGCTCGCGGCGGGCGTCGACCTGGTGTGTCTCGGCAACCCCGAGCTCGGCGGCATCGACGCCGCGGCCCAGTACGCCGAGGTGGTCGGCGCGATCGTCGAGGCCGTGCACGACGGACGCCTCGCGCCCGAGCGCCTGCGCGAGGCCCACGGCCGTGTCGCGCGCCTGGCGGCCGAGACCTCGGCCTCGCGCGCGTCCTCGATCGCGGACGCGACGGTCGACGTCGCCGCCGAGGACGCCCGGGCGATCGAGCACGCGCTGGCCGCGGCATCCGATCCCTCCGCACTCGCCGGGCTCGCCCGCATCGCGCGCGTCGTCGACGCCCGCGGCGGGGCCACGCAGGCCGCGGCGACCCGGGCCGTTCCGGTGGCCGACACGCTGCGCGCGCTGGCCGAATCGGCGGATGCCGCAGGCGCGGGCCTCACCGCGGTCGTGGCCGACCGGCCCAGCGCGGTGCAGCTCGGCGTGCTCGCCGACGCGCAGGCCGCCGGCGAGTGCATCGTGGTCAACGTCGGCGCGATCCCCGGTGGGTTCGACGCCGCCGTCGTGCAGCTGGGTGCCGACTCGGTGTTCTCGGCGGGCATCGTGCGCGCGTGGGCGGCGAAGGGTGGGCGATGAGGATCCTCGCGCTGCAGTCGGGCACCAGCGCCGACGGCATCGACGCCGTGCTCGTCTCGATCGAGGCCGGGCAGGACGCGCTCGAGCTCGTCGTCGAACGGTGGGGCACCGCGCCGTGGCTGCCCGACGAGCGCGCGCTCGTCATGCGCGCCGTCGACGGCGCTGCGCTGGAGCCGGCGGACTGGTGCCGGCTCGAGACCGTCGTCGGGCAGGCGTTCGCACGCGCTGCCGTGTCGTTCACCGCGGGCGAGGCGCCGCCCGACCTGGTCTGCGCGCACGGGCAGACCGTCTTCCACGGTGTCGAGGGCGGCACGGTGTGGGGCACGCTGCAGGTCGGCGAGCCCGCCTGGATCGCCCGCGCCACCGGCTGCCCCGTGCTGTTCAACGTGCGCGTCGCCGATGTCGCGGCAGGCGGCCAGGGCGCGCCGCTCATCGCGGCCTTCGACGCCCGGTGGCTGCGCGAGGCCGCAGAGCAGGCGGCGGCGCCCATCGCGTCACTCAACCTCGGCGGCATCGCGAACCTGCAGGTCGTGCGGCCCGACGGCACGGTCGCCGGGTTCGACACCGGACCCGCGAACGCGCTGCTCGACGCCTACCTGACCCGCGAGACGCACGGTGCCGAGACCTTCGACCGCGACGGCCGCCGCGCCGCCGCGGGGACGGTCGACGCCGCGCTGCTCAAGCGCCTGCTCGCTCATCGGTACTTCGCGCTCGACGCCCCCAAGACCACGGGGCGCGAGACCTTCACGCTCGCCACCGTCGACGAGGCACTCTCGGCCGTTGGCCGAGACGACACGCCGGGATCGCCCGGGCAGCCGCGGCCGCCGGCATCCCGCACTCTCGACGACGTCTGCGCGACGCTCGCCGAACTGACCGCGGCGTCCGTGGCCGACGCGCTGCACCGCTCGGCCCCGGACGCCGCCCGCCTCATCGTCTCGGGCGGCGGCGCCCGCAACCCCGTGCTGCTCGACCGCATCGCGGCGCTCGCAGGCGTGCCCGTCGAGCCGAGCGACGCCTGGGGCATCCCGGCCGACGCCCGCGAGGCGGTCATGTTCGCCGCGCTCGCGTACCTCTCGGTGCTGCGGGTGCCGCTGGAGCTGCCGGGAACGCCCGAGGGCCGAGCCGCCGTCGCCGGGCAATGGGACCTGTCGGTCGCGCCCTTGCCTACCCCGCCCGCCGTCACCGAGGGCGCATGGCAGCGCCTCCGCGTGCGCACTCGAGAGGAGCGGCCATGAGCATCGTCGCCGTCGACCTGGGAAAGACCGGATGCCGCATCCGCGCCACGTCCGGAGCCACGACCGTCTCGGCGCAGGGAGCCGGGGTGCCGGGGCTCGCCGACAGCGACGGCGACACCCGCGCGTTCGACGCCATCGTCGCGACTCTCGGCGAGCTCGACCTGCCGACGCCGGTCGCATCGATCGGCGTCGGCGCCGCGGGAGCCGAAGCGGCGCCGGCCGCCGCGCGGGCCCTCGCCGACCGCGTCTCCGAGCGTCTGGAGGCGCCGACCGCCGTCACCACCGATGCGGTGACGGCCCACGCGGGGGCGTTCGAGGGGATGCCCGGAACGATGGTGATCGTCGGCACCGGCACGGTGCTGCTGACCCTCGACGGTGCCGGCATCCTGAGCCAGACCGACGGCTGGGGCCCCTGGCTCGGCGACGAGGGCAGCGGCCGCGCGATCGGGCAGGAAGGGCTGCGGGCCGTGCTGGCCGCCCACGACGGCCGCGGTCCTGCGACCGCGCTCACGGCCGCCGCCCTGGAGCTGCACACGCCGCTCAGCACGCTGCCCCGGTGGGTCGCCGACACCGCCGCGCCCGCGCGGCAGCTGGCACGATTCGCCCCGCGCGTGCTGCAGGCCGCCGCGGCCGGTGACGCCGTCGCACGCGACATCGTCGAGCGCGCCGTCGACGCCGTGCTGCAGGCCTGTGTCGCCGCGGGGGCATCGCGATCGGGGAGTGCGTCGGCGGACGGCGCGCTCGCGGGAGCAGGCCCCTACTGCCTGCTCGGCGGCATCGCCGGGTCTGAGGTGTTCGGGGGCGCGCTGCGCGCGCGGCTGCGAGAACGAGGGCTCGCCGTCGTCGAGCCCCGGGGCGACGCGCTCGACGGGGCGGAGTACATCGCCCGAACCCCGGCCAGTCCGTACGAGGGGAGTGTGGTGCGCCGTGGTTGACCTCGACGATCTGCGCCGTCAGCTGGCCGAGCTCACGACCGAGGCCGTCGACCCCGAGTTCGGCGAGCTCGACCTCATGACGACGCCCGAGCTCGTCGCGGCCATGATCGACAGCAACCGCCAGGTCAGCGACGCGCTGGTGGCGGCATCCGCCGATCTCGCCCGCGCCGTCGACGCCGCCGCCGAACGGATGCAGCGGGGCGGGCGACTCCTGTACGTCGGGGCGGGAACGCCCGGGCGCCTCGGCATCCTCGACGCGAGCGAGATCCCGCCGACCTTCGGAGAGCCGCCCGAGCGCGTCGTCGGCATCATCGCCGGGGGAGAGACGGCGATCCGCTCGGCGGTCGAGAACGCCGAGGACGACGGCGCCGCCGGACGCGCCGACATCGCACGCGCCGGTGTCGGGCCCGACGACTGCGTCGTGGGACTCACCGCGTCGGGGCGCACGCCTTACGTGCTGGGCGCGATCGCCGAGGCGCACGAGCGGGGAGCGGCGACCATCGGGGTCAGCTGCAATCCGCGCTCCGAACTCACCGCGGCCGCCGACGTTGGTGTCGAGGTCATCGTCGGGCCCGAGCTCGTGGCCGGTTCCACGCGGCTGAAGGCCGGCACGGCCCAGAAGATCGTGCTCAACACCATCTCGACCCTCGCGATGGTGCGCATCGGCAAGACCTACGGCAACCGCATGGTCGACGTGCGCGCCACGAACGAGAAGCTGCGTGCCCGCGGGGTGCGCATGGTGATGGGGATCGCCGATGTCGACCCCGCGATGGCGCGTCGCGCGCTCGCCGACACCGGTTGGGAGGTGAAGCCCGCGATACTGATGTGCATGAGGGGACTGACCGCGGATGCCGCGGCTCGTGCGCTCGCCGACGCCGGGGGTCGGCTGCGCGAAGCACTGGACCGCACCCGCGAGGCGGTGTGATGGACGTCCTGATCCGCGCCCGCCAGTCGCTCGACCGGCTGAGCGCCTCGGAGCGACGCGTCGCCGACACCGTGCTCGCTGATCCCGAGCTCGTCCGCACCTCGACGATCATGCGGCTCGCCGAGGTGAGCGGAGCCTCGCAGTCCACGGTCGCTCGGTTCTGCCAGAGCCTGGGATACCCCGGCTACCGCGAGTTCCGCCTCGACGTCATCGCGGCGCTCAGTCGCGACCAGGCGCAGCGCATCAGCTTCGACATCGGCGAGGGCGAGATCGGCCCCGACGACTCGATCGCCGACACGGTCGCCAAGATCGCCTTCCAGGAGATGCAGGCGATCCAGGACACCGCGCAGTCCCTCGACACCGAGGCCGTCGCGCAGGCGGTCACCGCGATCCGTGGGGCGCGGCGCATCGAGCTGTACGGCGCGGGGGCGTCCTCGCTCAGCGCGCAGGACCTGTTCCAGAAGCTCAGCCGCATCGGCCGCCCCGCGGGCGTCTCGGTCGACATCCACCTCGCGCTCGTGCAGGCCGCCCTCCTCGACGACGCCTCCGTGGCCATCGGCGTCTCGTTCCGCGGCGAGACCCGCGAGACCCTCGACTTCCTGACGACGGCCGGCCGCACCGGCGCGCTGACCATCGGCATCACCAACGCCGCCGAGTCCTCGCTCGACGACGTGTGCGACATCGTGCTGCGCACGAGCGTGCGCGAGGCCCGCTTCCGCAGCGGCGCCATGGCCAGCCGCATCGCACAGCTCGCCCTCATCGACATGCTGTTCGTGCTCGCCCTGCGCCAGGACTTCCCGCAGATGACCGAGAGCCTGCGCCGCACCTACGACGCCGTGCAGTCCCGCCGCCCCGACACCGGCGCCGTCGAGAGCGGCTGAGCGTCGGCATCCGTCGCGCTTCGTTCGTCAGCCGAGGTGCCGCCGCGGTGTCGGTTGTACTGCGTCCCCGGGGTTGCGGGCCATTCGCGCCACATTCCTAGGGAGCGCATTCGCCGAGGTGGCGCGTGTGGTCGTGTCGTGGGCGTTGAGGCGACCGTTCGCGCCCCATTTTCTTGGGGGTGGCAACCGTGAGGTGGCGCCTGTGGTTGCTTCTTGTCGGTCGAGGCGACCGTTCGCGCCACTTTCGTCGGGAGCGCATTCGCTGAGGTGGCGCGTGTGGTCGTGTCGTGGGGGGATGAGGCGACCGTTCGGGCCACGTTCGTCGGGGGTGGCAACCGTGAGGTGGCGCCTGTGGTTGCTTCTCGGTGGTCGACGCGACCGTTCGGGCCACATTCGTCGGGGGCGTGTCTGCCGAAGTGGCGCCTGTGGTCGCCTCATGGGGGTTGAGGCGACCGTCCGGGCCACTTCGGTGGCGCGCGCAGTGAAGCAGCGAACCGCCAACCGTCTTCGGGCATCCCAGAGGGGCTGCGGCGCCCGTCGAGGGCACGCGGGGCCGGGCGGGCGCCCGGGCATCCGATCCCCTCCGGAAGGGGGCACCCGCCGCAGGATTGGTCAAACCATCCTGTGCGGAGGCGTAACGTAGAAGGGTTCCCCGAATCGATTCGAAAAGGTGTTTGGCATGCGTTCCCGCAGTACCGCTGTTCTGTCCCTCATCGCCGCGTCCGGTCTCCTCCTCGCCGGGTGCGCCTCGTCCGGTGGATCGCCCGCGGCGGCGCCCGAGAAGACGAAGCCGGCCGTCACGGTCGTCGACTCGTCGCTCAGCGACCCCGCGGCGGTGGGCGAGCGCGTCGGCGCCGACGGAAAGCAGCTCGAGGTGTGGAGCGGCATCGTCCCCGACGAGGCTGCGGCCGGTGCGCTCGGCGACCCCGAGGCCGGTACGCAGTGGGTCACCGCGAACGTGGCGCAGTGGGTGAGCGACAAGGGCCTCACCGGCGCCGACATCGCGCCCGTGCTGCGTTCGACCGCCGACGACAGCTTCGAGGGCGTCGCCGTCCCGCAGCAGAACGTCGACGTCGAGATGAAGCCCGACACGTCGTACACGTATGTCTGGAGCTACGCCGTCCCCGACGCGCTCGTCGACCCGTCGACGCTCGTCATCTGCGTCGGCGCCGGCGACGAGGGCTGCAGCGTCCTGACCAAGTGACGAGTGGATGCCGGCGGCCGCGGCCGCCGGCATCCACTCGCCCTTCACGAAGCGCCGGGTACCCGAGGGGGCCCGGCGCATCGTCGTTCCTGTCCGCTCCGGATCAGGAGATCTCGCGAGCACGGGGACAGCGGTCAGGCGGCGACGCGGACCTCGTCGACGGGCACGATGTCTTTGCCCAGGGGCATGAGCGAGATCGGCACGAGCTTGAAGCTGGCGATGCCGAGCGGGATGCCGATGATCGTGACGCACATCGCCACACCCGTCACGATGTGGCCGATCGCGAGCCACCAGCCGGCGAGGATCACCCAGATGACGTTGCCGAGGAACGAGCCGACGCCCGACGAGGGCTTGTCGACGATCGTGCGGCCGAACGGCCACAGCGCGTAGACGCCGACGCGGAACGACGCGATGGCCCAGGGGATCGTGATGATCGGGATGCACAGCAGCACCCCGGCGAGCATGTAGCCGAGGAACATCCAGAAGCCCGACAGCACGAGCCAGATGATGTTGAGGAGGGTGCGCATGTTCCGATTCTTTCAACGGGATGCCGCGAGGCGCCTGTGACCGGGAGGGGAGGTGGCGGGCGGAGGTGGCTGCCGCGGAGTCTGGCCTCCGCCCCTCATCTCCCTCCCGGCATCACGGGGTGAGAGCGGATGCCGCCCGCCGGCGCTCACCGGCGCGCTGCGCGCGGCGGACGAGGCCGACGAGTCCGGCGGCCAGCGCGAAGGCGCCGATCACCAGCACCGAGTACGCGATGGCGGCGGCCGGGGTGAGACTCAGGATCCAGTCGGTCGCCGCAGCCTGGCGGTCTACGTCGGTGAGGAGCCACAGCGCGAACGACGCGATCGCCGCGAGCGCGAGACCCCACACGATGCCCGCCCAGCGGGTGCGCGGACCAGAGGGGATGGTGGATGCCGTCGCCACGGGCGCCGCGCCTGGCGCGACCGGAGCCGACGTGGCGTCCGGTGCCGGAGGGAACCCGGTGAACGCCGGCGGCAGAGCGGCGGGCGCGGGAGCCGGCGGCTCGAGGTCTGCGAGGACAGATGTCTCGTCGGCGTCGGTCGCGGCGGGCGGGGTGAGGTCGACGACGGTCGAGGCCTCGGTAACGTGCCCCGCGGCCGTCGGGGTGAGTTCGTCCGATTGCGCAGTCTCAGCGGACCGGGCCGCGTCGGCTGCCGCGGTCTCGGGCACCGGCGGGAGCGTGGTGGCCTGGGTGTCGGCGGTCTCGGGCGTGGCGTCGGCGTCGGGCGCCGCATCCGGATTCTCGAATGTGCTCATGTCGGCGCTCAATTCTCGAAGATGTAGACCTGCACCGAGCCGGTGCGCTGGTCGAGGGTGATGTGCTGGGTGGTGAGGGCCGTGCTGTCGTCCCGTTCATTCGTCACGCGCCACTTGACGGTGCCGTCGGCGTCGGGCGACACTGAACCGGCCACGACATCGCCGCCGTCGCGCCCCGGCTGTCGCTCGTAGAGGACGGCGCCGTCGCCCAGCGTGGCGTCCAGCACGAGCGCCGTGCCGGGCTGGACCATGATCTCGGTACCGCCGATGCCTTTGGACACCACCACTCCGCCGGCTTCGACGTCCTCGCTTTCGGACAGCGGGCTGACAGAGATCCACAACTGACCGAACGGCTGAGTGATGCGCTGCTCGTACGAGGCGGTGCCGACCTGGGCGCCGACACCGATCGTGAACCGGTCAGGTCCGGACGCCGCGGTCACCGACCCGCCGAGCACCAGCAGCACGATCGTGACCGCGGTGAGGAATCCGCTGCGGCGGCGGATCGCGCCGGCGACGACCATCGACAGCGCTGTCACGAGGGCGGCGGTGAAGATGCCGATGGCGCCGGCGTACGGGGCGGTGGCGGCATCCCCGAGGGCGGTCAGCACGGCGACAGCGCCGATGACGATCGCGGCTCCCACCGCCGTGAGCACGAAGACGAAGCTCGTGCGGGGCCGGGTGGTGCGGCGGATGCGGCGGCGCTCCTCGGCCTCGAGGGCGAAGGCGGCACCGTGCGCGTGCCGCTCGAGCCGGGCGCGGTCGCGGGCGGCGCGCTCGGCGTCCTGGCGGCTGCGGCGCCACGCGTCGTTCTGCACGCGCCAGGCCTCTTGGCGGGCCCGCCAATCGGCGATCGCGGCGTCGTCGCCGTACGGGGCGGGAGGGGCCGGAGGGGCGGGCGGCGCGGCATCCGCGGATCCTTCTCCTGTCGCGGACCCGACCGGAGCCCGACCGGCCGGATCCGCGATGCTCGCCGCTTCCGCGGCGAGGGGAGCGGTCGCGCCGTCTCCCGAATCGGGCGCGACCGTGGCGGGGGCGGGCTGCGCGGAAGCCGTCTGCGCATCCGCCCGCGAGGGCCGGTCGGAACGTGCCGACCGGACGATGAGGTACACCAGGCCGCCGATGACGGCGAGGGCGAAGAGGAAGCCGAGCACGCCGAGCGCCGAGACGCCCGATCCGTCGTCCCACGCCCAGGGCGCGAAGCCGGTGAGGGCCCACAGGGGCCACAGCAGCACGTTGCGCAGCCACGGGACGACCGGGACGACCCCGACGATGGCGAGGATGAACACGCCCGTCATGGCGGCGTCATAGCGTCCGTGGATCAGTTCGCGGAAGTGGATGCGGCCGTCGACATCGGGCAGCAGCGCCCACGCGATCGCGTAGACGAGGAGTGCCGGAAAGCCCAGCAATGCCACCACGACGAAGATGCCGCGCACGATGAGCGGGTCGATCCGCAGGCGGGCGGCGATCCCGCCGCACACGCCGCCGAGCCACGCGTCGCCGCGGACGATGCCGAGGCCCTGCACCCACGAGAAGAACCGGTCCGAGCCCGTCGGCAGCCCCGGCGGGGCGGTCGGGGGCGGTCCCGGATCGGCGGGGGGAGCGGAGGTCGTGTCGGTCATGGTTCCACCCTGGCGGCCGCGGCGAGACCTCCGCTATGGGGTGATCCCCTGAGTCGTCCCTGATCCTCGCCGCCCGGGGTGGGTCAGGGGCGCCGGGAATGATTGGATGCCGGTATGCCTCGAACCGCGATCCGGGATGCCGGCGGCCCTGCCGCGGCGGCGGTCGCGGCATCCGGAGCCACGGAGCGCCCACCCCTGCGGCGACCGCGGGACTGCGCCGTGTCGGGGGTGTCGGCGGGTCTTGCCCGCCACCTCGGCTGGCCCCTGTGGGTCGTGCGGGCGCTGTTCATCGTGCTGACGCCGCTGTGGCTCGCCGGCCCGCTGCTGTACGCGTGGCTGTGGGTGTTCGTGCCGTGGGAACCGCCGCGCCCCGCCGAGGACCGGCGGCCTGCCGACGCGGCCGACGACCCCGAGGCCGCGCAGGTGCGCGACGTCCCGACGCGACGGGTGCCGGTCGCGTGGATCCTGACCGGCATGGCCGTCGTCGTGGTGCTCATGACCGTGACCGCCATCGCGCTGTTCGGCGCCAACGGCGTGGTGTGGACCTCGATGCCCGCCTGGGTGGGCGGCGTGTTCCTCGCGACGGTGCTGGCGGTGTCGGCCGGGGCGTGGGCGACGCTCGTCGACCGCCAGGATCCTGCCCGCGGTCCGCGGCACGAGAACATGGTGCGCATCGTCGTGACGGTGGTCCTCGTGGTGCTCCTGCTCGCCCAGCTGTCGATGCTGCGGCAGACCGGCATCCCCGGGTTCGTGTTCGCGCTCGTGCCGATCGTCGGCGTCGCGCTCGTCTACTCGTCGATCCTCGTGGGCCGGTGGCGAGAGCTGTCGGGGGAGCGCGTGCGGCGCATCCGCGAGGAGCAGCGGGCCGAGATGGCGGCCCACCTGCACGACTCCGTGCTGCAGACCCTCGCGCTCATCCAGAACCGCGCGGGCGCCTCGAGCGAGGTCGCCCGTCTCGCCCGTGCGCAGGAGCGCGAGCTGCGCGCCTGGCTGTACGACGGCGACGCGCCCGCCGACAGCGACCTGCCCACCGATCTGCGCGACTACGCCGCCGCCCTCGAGCTCGACTATCCGGTGCGCATCGACGTCGTCTCGGCGGGGCTGCCGGCAGAGCGCGCCAGCGGCGAGGTCGCCGCCGCGTCGCGCGAGGCGATGCTCAACGCCGCCCGTCACGCGGGCGGCGACGTCTCGGTGTACATCGAGGGCAACGCGAACGCCGTCGACGTGTACGTGCGCGACCGCGGGCCCGGGTTCGATCTTGCCGACGTGCCCGACGACCGGCTCGGCGTCCGCCAGTCCATCATCGGCCGCATGCGCCGTGCCGGGGGTTCGGCGACGGTGCGCCGCGGCGCGGGCGGCGGCACCGAGGTTCACTTGAGATTCGTGGATGCCGGCGGCCCGGCATCCCCTTCGACGGAGGTCCGCCGTGGCTGACGCCCCCGTCCGCGTCGTGATCGTGGACGACCACTCCATCTTCCGGTCGGGCCTGCGCACCGACCTCGACGCCTCGATCGACGTCGTGGGCGAGGCGGCCGACGCCGCCTCGGCCGTGGAGGTGATCGAGGCCACGCGGCCCGACGTCGTACTGCTCGACGTGCATCTGCCGTCCGGTCGCGGCGCGGGTTCCGGTCCCGACGCCGCCGGAGGCGAGGCCGTCATCCGCGGGGCCGGCGCGGCGGTGCCGACCACGCGGTTCCTCGCGCTCAGCGTGTCGGACGCCGCCGAGGACGTCGTGCGCGTCATCCGTGCCGGCGCGCGCGGGTACATCACGAAGGGCTCGTCGGGCGCCGAGGTGAGCCGGGCGGTGCACGCGGTCGCCGAGGGCGACGCGGTGTTCTCGCCGCGACTGGCGGGATTCGTGCTCGACGCCTTCGGCGCCGCCGTCGGCGAGACCGCCGCGACCAGCGACGAGCTCGACCGGCTGTCGGCCCGCGAGCAGGAGGTGATGCGGCTCATCGCCCGCGGCTACGCCTATAAAGAGGTCGCCGCCGAGCTGTTCATCTCGATGAAGACCGTCGAGTCCCACGTGTCGGCGGTGCTGCGCAAGCTGCAGCTGTCGTCGCGGTACGAGCTCACCGCGTGGGCCTCGGAGCGCCGACTGCTCTGAGCGTCAGCGCACCGTGAGCTCGCCGCTCGCGACCGGCACCGACCAGCGGTTGCCGGGAGGCGGGAAGACGCACACGTAGTGGTCCGAGAACGCGCACGGCGGCAGGTAGGCCCGGTTGAGGTCGATCTCGACCCGGCTGTCGGCGTCGGGCGGCGGCACGCGGAGGAACCGGAACCGGTAGCTCCCGGCGCCGGCGGTGGCGTCGGCGAAGGCGGCGAACAGCGACCCGTCGTCGTCCCGCTCGACCGTGAGCTCGAGGGGGACGCCGTCGAGCTCGAAGAAGACCACGCCGTCGTACACGGTGTCGGACCGGTGGCCGTCGACCGCCTGCGTGGCCTCGGACTGCGGCCTCGAGGCGAACACGCCCGTCACGCGCCGCGACGGCTCGTAGGCGGCGCGGACGATCGTCGAGATGCCGCGCCGGGATGCGGCATCCGGATCCCAGACGCGAAGCGCGAGCGCGCCGTCCCGCCTCACCGCGCGCAGCAGCCGGTCTCCCAGGCGGGCCTCGTCGCCCACCCCGAGCCGGAGGGATGCGGGGGTGTCGCTGCCGACCGCGATCGTGCAGTCGGCGCGCCACCGGCCGGGGAGGTCGTCGTACTCCCGGTCGACGGCGTCGAGCCAGTGTGTCGCGGCCAGCGACGCGATCCCGTGCGGAGCCCAGACGGCGGCGTCACGGTCGGCGATCCATCGCCGGTGCGCTGCGTTCATGTGTCACATCCTCGTGCTCGATGACGCCATGTGTCGAGCAGAGACATATTGTTACACCATCGAAACACCGGCATGAATAGCATCCACCTATGGACAGTGCGGATGCGCCGGAGATCGACGCCCTGACGCGAGCGCTCGATGTGCACTCGCTGCGGATCCTGGTGGCCATCGACCAGGAGGGGTCCATCAGCGCGGCCGCCCGCGCGCTCGGGTACACGCAGCCGACCATCACGCAGCACGTGCAGCGGCTCGAGGCCCGCCTCGGCGCGACCCTGGTGGCGCGCACCGCGCGCGCGGCGACCCTCACCCCGGTCGGGGCGCTGCTGGCCCAGCACGCGCCCCGCATCGACGCCAGCCTCACGGCGGCGGCGACCGAGCTCGCCCGCGTGCTCGGGCGTCGCGCCGGCGTCGTGCGCTTCGCGGGGCCGGTCGAGACCGTGGCGCACGTCATCGCGCCCACGTTCGCGCGCCTGGCGGCCGAGATCCCCGGCATCGACCTGTCGCTGCACGAGACGGCGGATGCCGCCGAGGCGCTGGACCTCGTGCGCAGCGGCCGCGCCGACATCGCGATCACCACCGACGTCGCCGAGGCGGGTGCGCGCCGCGCCGCGCCGCGCCGCAGCGGCGCCCGGTCCACGTTCCTCTTCGCCGAGGAGGTCGTGGCGCTGACCGCCGCCGACGTGGACGCTCCCGGCGGCCGCATCGATGCCCGCACGCTCGCGCACCTCCCGTGGATCCGGGGCCGCGGCACCTGCGGCGACGTCATCGCCGAGGTCATCGGGCGCGGCGAGCAGGCCGACGACATCGCGGTCAGCCGGCCCGACGCCGCGATCGCCCTCGCCTCGCACGGCGTGGGCACCGCCTTCGTCGCCGAGTCGGATCTCGCCGGCGTGACCCTCCCGAGCGGACTGCGCGCCCTCGGCGTCTCGCCGGCGTTCACGCGGCGCATGTCGGCCACGACGCTCGTCGAGGCCGCGTCGATCCCGGCGGTCGCCGCCGCCGTCCGCACCCTTGCCACCCATCGTCCGACGCCCGTCGAGGTCGAGGCCATCCTCGACGCCCGCCGACGCAGCGACGGCCACCGCGCCCGATTCCGCACCGCAGCATCCACACCCGAGGAGAGCCCGACCATGCCGTTCCCGTCCACAGCCCGCCTGGCGAAAGCCGCGACCGTCGCCGCCGCCGGCGCGCTGCTGCTCGCCGCCTGTTCCAGCCCCGCCCCCGACAACACCACGGGGCCCGACACCGGCGCCGAGATCGACCACATCACCGTGGCGCTCCCCGGGTCGCTCTCGAGCCTGTACGTCGGCCAGGAGGCGGGCATCCTGAACTACTACATCGCCTCCATCGCACAGGAGGGCCTCGTCTCGATCGACGCCGACGGCAAGATCCAGCCGGGCCTCGCCGAGTCCTGGGAGCAGACCGACGACGTCACCTACGTCTACGAGCTGCGCGACGACGCCGAGTTCCAGGACGGGACGCCCGTCACGGCGGACGACGTCGTGTTCAGCCTCGAGCAGGCGCGCGACGAGACCAGCTCGCCCGGGCTCGCGTACTACCTCACCAATGTCGACACGATCGAGAAGACCGGCGACGCCGAGGTGACGATCACCCTCACCGAGCCCGACGCGGCGTTCGCGGCCAACATGAGCACGGGCGGCGCCGCGTTCATCACGTCGAAGGCGTTCTGGGAGGCGCACGACGGCAAGGTCGGCACCGCCTACGCCCTGCTGCTGGGCTCGGGGCCCTACCAGGTCACCGAGTTCGCGCCCGACTCGCACGTGACCTTCGAGCGCGTCGACACCTGGTGGGGCGAGCTGCCCAAGGTGAAAGAGATCACCGTCAACTTCGTGCCCGACGAGTCGACCCGTCTGCTGGCCGCCCAGTCCGGCGACGTGGACGTCGCCTTCAACGTCCCCCTCGCGCAGTCGCAGCAGTGGGAGAAGCTCGACACGATGCGCGTCGAGTACGTGAACGACCTGTCGTACGTGGGCCTGTACTTCAACACGAGCATCGCGCCCTTCGACGACCCCAAGGTGCGCGAGGCGTTCGCCCACGCCGTCGACCGCGACGCGTACGTCGAGAAGCTGCTGCGCGGCCACGGCGAGGCCGCGACCGCGATCATGACGCCCGAGTCGCTCGGCAAGGCGTACAGCGCCGATGAGGCGCGCGACCTGCTCGCCGAGATCCCGCAGTGGGACTACGACCTGGATGCCGCCAAGAAGGCGCTCGCCGCCTCGTCGGTACCCGACGGGTTCGAAGCCGAGCTGCTCACGCCCAACACCGGCCCGCAGCTGGGGACCGCCGCCCAGGCGCTCGCGCAGAACCTCGCCGAGATCGGCATCACCCTGAACGTCCGCGAGGTGCCGATCGAGGAGTGGCTGGCGAGCCTGGATGCCTCGTCCGACCACGGCGTGGGCCTGATGTGGTACTTCTCGACGCTGGGCGACCCGGCCGAGGTGCCGAGCTACCTGCTGGGCGCCGGCAATCCTGCCGCGTACGACAACCCCGCGATCACCGACCTGCTCGCGCAGGCGGGTGCCGAGTCCGACCCGGCGGCGCGCATCGACCTGCTGGTGCAGGCGGAGAAGCTGCAGGCCGAGGACGCGGTCAACGTGCCGCTGTGGTGGGGGCAGTCCGCCACCGCCTTCGCCGACGACCTCGGGATGAAGGACTACAGCTCGTTCGCGTTCATCTCGTCGTGGCCGACGCAGCTGTACCGGGCGGGACAGTGACCCAGCCTCTCCCTGTCCGAGCGCGCGCATCGCGGTACCGGTCTGTGGGCCGGCTGCTCGCGGTGCGCGTGCTCGGCGTGCTCGCCGTGCTGCTGGTGCTGTCGGCGGTGATCTTCTCGCTCATGCACCTGGCGCCCGGCGACATCGTCAAGAACCTGCTCGGCAACCGCCCCGCCTCGCCCGAGGCGGTGGCGGCCATCCGCGAGCAGTACCACCTCGACGATCCGGTGTGGCTGCAGTACCTGAAGTGGCTCGGCGCCTTCCTCGTGGGCGATCTCGGTCAGTCCATCCGCCTGCAGGTGCCCGTCGCCGACGCCATCGCCCAGCGGGTCGGGATCACGATGCTGCTGTGCGGCCTCGCGTTCGTCGTCGCGCTCGCCGTGGCCGTGCCGCTCGGCGTGCAGAGCGCCGTGCGGGCCGGCGGCTGGACCGACCGCGCCGCGAGCAGCCTCGCCGTGGTGGGGCTGAGCGCCCCGACCTTCGCGGTCGGCCTGCTGTTGCTCTACGTCTTCGCGTACTACCTGCGGCTCTTCCCGGTCTACGGGGCGGGCTCCGGCGGGCTCGACACGCTGTGGCACCTCGTCCTCCCGGCCGTGACGCTCGCGCTCGGACTCGGCGCGATCATCGTGAAGCTCACCCGCACGGCGATGCTGCGCGAGCTGGAGTCCGACTACGTGACGAGCGCCCGGGCCCGCGGCATCCCGGAATCCCAGGTGCGCCGCATCGCCCTGCGCAACGCGGCCATCCCGATCGTCACCGGTGCGAGCCTCGTGCTGACGTTCCTCGTGGGCGGAACGGTGCTGGCTGAGACGACGTACGCCCTGCCCGGTCTCGGCACGCTGCTGCAGGACTCGGTGCTGTTCAAGGACATCGCGGTCGTGCAGTCGCTGACGCTGCTGGTCGCCGTGGTGATCGCCGTCATCGCGCTGCTCGCAGACCTTGCCTACCTGATGCTCGACCCCCGCATCCGTCGCACGGAGATGACCGCATGACCGCCGCGATCGACCTGCTGAGCGCCCCGAGCCGTCGCCGTCGTCGCCGCCTGCCGGTGACCATCGCCCTCGCGCTCGGGGTGCTGGCCGCCGCCGTGCTCGCCGTCGTGTTCGGAGGCGTGCTGTACCCCGACGCGATGCGGCAGGACATCCTGTCGGGCCTGCTGCCCGCCGGCAGCCCCGGCCATCTTCTCGGCACCGACGAGCTCGGACGCGACGTCTGGGCGATGACGGTCGCGGGAGCGGCATCCGCCCTCATCGGTCCGGTGTGCGTCGCGCTCGGCTCGATGATCCTCGGCATCGTGCTCGGCACCCTCGCGGGGTACGAGCGCGGCTGGCTCGACATCGTCATCAGCCGCTGGACCGACCTGCTGCTCGCGCTGCCGGTGCTGCTGGCGGCGATCGTGGTGTCGGGCGTCTTCGGTGGCGGCTACTGGGTCACCGTCGCCCTGCTCATCCTGCTGTTCTCGCCGTCCGACATCCGGATCGTCCGCGCGGGCGTCCTGGAGCAGTCCAGCCGGCCCTACATCGAGGCGGCGCGGATGCTGTCGCTCTCGCGGTGGCGCGTCATGTTCCGGCACATCCTCCCCAACGTCTCGACCCTCGTCATCACCAACGTCATGCTCAACATCGCCTTCGCGCTCGTGGCATTCTCGTCGCTGTCGTTCCTCGGCGTCGGCGTCCCCCCGGGGACCGCCGACTGGGGCCGCCAGCTGACGGACAACCGGGCCATCATGTTCGACAACCCGGCCGCCGTGATCGTGCCGGCGCTGCTCATCATCGCCGTGGCGTCGGCCGTCAACCTCGTCGGCGACTGGATGGGCCAGCGGCTCTCGCAGGTGGGGACGGCGCTGTGAGCGGGGTGGTCATCGAAGGCCTCACGGTCATCGGGCACGACGGCGCGATGGTGCAGCCGCTCGGCGCCCTCATCGAGCCCGGCCGCACGCTCGCCGTCATCGGCGAGTCCGGGTCGGGCAAGACGCTCACCGCCAAGTCGCTCGTCGGGCTGCTGCCGCGCGGATTCCGGGCCGAAGGCTCCGTGCGCGTGGGCGATCGTGCGCTCGCGCTCGACGCCTCGCAGCCGGCATGGCGGGCGGTGCGCGGCGGCACGGTCACGCTCCTTCTCCAGGACCCGTTCACGAGCCTCTCGCCCGTGCACCGCTGCGGCGACCAGATCGGCTGGACCCTGGATGCCGCGGCAGGGCGCCGTCTGTCGCGCACCGAGCGAGATCGGGCCGTCGCCGAGCGGCTCGCCGAGGTGAAGCTGCCGGAGCGGGTCGCACGCGCGTTCCCGCACGAGCTGTCGGGCGGCATGCGGCAGCGCGTCGCCATCGCGGCCGCGCTCGCCGCCGACCCGCAGCTGATCATCGCCGACGAGCCGACGACGGCCCTCGACGCCTCGAACCAGGCCGAGATCCTCGACCTGCTGCGCTCGGTGCAGGAGGCGCGCCGGCTGTGCGTCATCCTCATCTCTCACGACCTCGGGCTCGTGCGCGGTCGCACCGACGACGTGCTCGTCATGCGCCACGGCGAGGTCGTGGAGCGCGGCGCCACCGCGACCGTCCTGGCCGACCCGCAGCATCCGTACACCCGCGCGCTCATCGAGGCGGACCCGACGCTCGCGGTCGACGCCCCGCCTGCCGCGGATCCTGCGGCGCCGGTGCCTGATCGCGAGCCGCTGCTGAGCGCGCGAGCAGTCACGAAGCACTTCGGCGAGCGGCTCGTCCTCGACGGGGTCGACCTCGACATCGTGCCCGGGCGCATCACCGGCGTCGTGGGGGAGTCGGGGTCGGGCAAGTCGACCCTGGCGCGGTGCATCGCGGGACTGGAGACCGAGGACGCCGGCGAGATCCGCTTCGACGGTGCCGCGCTCGCCCCGGGCCGTGCCTCGCGCACGCCGGCGCAGATGCAGATCGTGTTCCAGGACCCGTACTCGTCGCTGAACCCGATGATGACGGTCGGGGCGATCCTGCGCGAGGCGCTCGGTGTCGCGCGCCGCTCGGCCGGCGAGGTTCCCGAGCTGCTGGCGACCGTGGGCCTGCCCGCGGAGTTCGCGCGCAAGCGCCCGGCCGAGCTGTCGGGCGGTCAGCGCCAGCGCGTGGCGATCGCCCGTGCGCTCGCGCCCCGGCCGCGGGTGCTCATCTGCGACGAGTCTGTGTCGGCGCTCGACGTGTCGGTGCAGGCGCAGATCCTCGCGCTGCTCACGAAGCTCCGCGACGAGCTGGGGCTGGCGATGCTGTTCATCTCGCACGACCTCGCCGTCGTGCGCATGCTCGCCGACACGGTGACGGTGCTCTGGAACGGCCGCGTGGTCGAGTCCGGCACGTGCGAGCAGGTGCTCACCGCGCCCCGCCACGAGTACACGGCCCTGCTGGTGGCCGCCGCGCATCGCGAGAACACCGCGACCGCCCGACACGATATGGAAGAGGACTGACATGCCCGCAGCGCTCCGCGTCGACGACGCCGCACCGCTCGACATCGCCGACGAGCTCGAGGCCGGCGGCGTCGCCGCGCCCCGACTGGAGGGGTGGCGCGTGCCGCGCGACGGATACCGCCCGGTCGCGCACGTCACCCGCGATGCCACCGGCGCCGCGCTGACGGCCGTGCTCACCAGCGCGCGTCCGGCGACCGCCGCGACGAAGATCGTCGACGTGTGGTGGCGCGACGAGTCGGCCGCCGAAGACCTCGTCGCCCACGTCATCGAGCAGGCGCGCAGCCGCGGGGACCTCGCCGTCAAGTGGCAGACGGGCGGCGGCGCCGGGCTGCCGGCGTTCGCGACGGCTCTCGGATTCGCCCCGATGCGCCGGCCGTGGGCGGCCGTGGGCACCGAGCACATCGACGGATACGTGCTGTGGCTCGCCCCGAGCATCCACGCCGAGCCCGGCTACTATGCGCAGACGACGCTGTTCACGTGCGGCGCGGTGGCCGCGCTCATCGCGGCGGAGGGCTCGTCCGCGCCCGGGTTCGACGGCGGCGCCGGCGACCGCGATGTCGAGCTCGGGCTCTGGCGGAGCGCGAGCAACTACCCGGCGTGCGAGCCGGTGGGCCTCGCCGTCGCGCTCCACGACCATCTCGCCGATGCGCCGGTCGAGGTCGCCCTCGACCTCGACGGCCCCGCGCTCGTCGAGGGCTACACCGGGTTCGACCGGTCGTTCCGCGAGGAGCTGCAGCAGGACTCGCTGCGGCAGGCGGGCGAGCGAGGCATCCCGGTGCGTCGCGACCGTGTGGAGGTCGCCGAGATCGCGCGACGCGTGGCCGGAGGCGAGCGCGCGCTGCTGCTCATCGACGAGGCGCCCATGCACGGCGAGGCCGGGCCGCACTGGATCGTCGCCCACGCGGTCGTCGGCGACGCCGTGATCGTCGAGGATCCGTGGATCAACGTGGACGCCGGTGAGACCTGGGTCGACACCCACGAGCTACCGGTCCTGCCCGACGCGCTCGACCGTCTCGTGCGCTGGGGCGACGACGGCTACCGCGGCGTGATCTTCACCCGGGTCGGCTGAGGGATGAGGGATGCCGCGGCCGGCGGCATCCCTTCACGCGGTTTCGACGACTCGGGCCCGGCCGGTGTCGGCGGGGCGACCTAAACTGGGTGGGTTATGACCGATGCCCATGCGGCCGCGCCGGGCGCGGCATCCCTTCGTCCTGTCGTGCTCGACGGATTCGGTGCGCCGAGCGACGCACCGCGCCCCGACGAGGACCTGCTGCAGGGGCTCAACGCGCAGCAGCGCGAAGCCGTCACGTACCGCGGCCAGGCGCTGCTCATCGTCGCGGGTGCCGGCTCGGGCAAGACCAGCGTGCTGACGCGCCGCATCGCGTCGCTGCTGCGGGGGCGTGAGGCGTGGCCGAGCCAGATCCTCGCGATCACCTTCACCAACAAGGCCGCGGGCGAGATGCGTGAGCGCGTCGAGCAGCTCGTGGGCGACACCGCGCGCGGCATGTGGATCTCGACCTTCCACTCGGCGTGCGTGCGCATCCTGCGTCGCGAGGCGGAGCAGTTCGGCTTCACGAAGTCGTTCACCAGCTACGACTCGGGCGACGCGCGCGCGCACATCAAGCGGCTGGTCAAAGAGCATGAGGCCGACGCGTTCGGCCTCACCCCCGCAGCGACGCAGTCCAAGATCTCGAAGCTCAAGAACGAGCTGGCGGATGCCGAGTCCTATGCCCGGTCGGCCAACATGAGCGACCCTGCAGAGCGCGTGTTCGTCGAGGTCTTCGGCGCGTACCAGCGCGAGCTGCAGAAGGCCAACGCGTTCGACTTCGACGACCTGATCGCGCAGACGGTGTTCCTCTTCCGCGCGTTCCCGCAGGTCGCCGACGTATACCGTCGCCGGTTCCGGCATGTGCTGGTCGACGAGTACCAGGACACCAACCACGCCCAGTACGCGCTGATCCACGAGCTGACGCGTCCGCCCGGGTCGGATGCCGCCCCGCTGGCGGGCTCCGGCGGCATGATGATCTTCGAGCCCGAGCCGGCCGCCGAAGAGGGCGCGTCGCTCACCGTCGTCGGCGACTCCGACCAGTCGATCTACGCGTTCCGCGGCGCCGACATCCGCAACATCAGCGAGTTCGAGAAGGACTTCCCGGGCGCGAAGGTCGTGCTCCTCGAGCAGAACTACCGCTCGACCCAGAACATCCTCTCGGCCGCGAACGCCGTCATCGGCCACAACTTCGACCGCAAAGACAAGAAGCTGTGGACCGACGTCGGCGACGGCGAGAAGATCATCGGCTTCACCGGTTACTCGCAGCACGACGAGGCGCAGTTCGTCGCCGACGAGATCGAGGCGCTGCGTCGCGCCGGCATCGACTACTCGCAGATGGCGGTGTTCTACCGCACGAACTCGCAGTCCCGTGCGCTCGAGGAGATCTTCATCCGCGCCGCCCTGCCGTACAAGATCATGGGCGGCACCAAGTTCTACGAGCGCGCCGAGATCAAGGACGCCCTCGCCTACCTGGTCGCCGTCGCGAATCCGGCCGACGAGATGGCGATGCGCCGCATCATCAACAAGCCTCGCCGCGGCATCGGCGACGTCACGGTCGAAGCCATTTCGCGGTACGCCGCCGACCAGCAGATCACGTTCCGTGACGCGCTCGCCAACTCGTCGGCGCTCGGCGTCGGCCCGAAGATCCAGGCCGCGATCGCGCATCTGGACGCGGTGCTCGCCGAGGCCTCGGAGCTGATGCTGCCCTCGTCGGGCGAGCTCGCGCCGCCCACCGCGGTCGCTGAAGGCCTCACCCTGCTGCTGAACAAGAGCGGGTACTACGACGCGCTGCGCGCCAGCAAGGACGCCCAGGACGAGGCGCGCATCGAGAACCTCGACGAGATGGTCGCGGTCGCCCGCGAATTCGCGCGCAACAACCCCGAGGGCACGATCCTCGACTTCCTCACCGAGGTCGCGCTCGTCTCCGACGCCGACGACCTCGAAGACGCGTCGGGCTCGGTGTCGCTCATGACGCTGCACACCGCCAAGGGCCTCGAATACGACGCCGTGTTCCTCACGGGTGTCGAAGAGGACCTCATCCCGCACCGCATCTCGGCGGGGGAGCCGGGAGGCCCGCAAGAGGAGCGCCGCCTGTTCTACGTCGGCATCACCCGCGCCCGCAAGCGCCTGTACCTGTCGCTCGCGATGACCCGCGCGCAGTTCGGCGAGGTCACGGTCGCGATGCCCAGCCGCTTCCTGCAAGAGATCCCCGCCGAGCTGCTGCACTGGCGCCAGTCTCCCGGCGACGTCAACTCGCGAGGCGGCACGCAGTCGCGCGCGCTCAACGCGCGACGGGGCTCGGGTTCGGGCTCCGGCTTCGGCGGACAGAGCAAGCGCTACGGCGACGACCTCGTGCCGCTCGCGCGCCGCGAGCCGTCGGGCAACCTCGAGCGCTTCGCGAACAAGATCCCCGCCAAGGTGCGAGACAACGGCGACCTCGTGCTGGCGCCCGGCGACCGCATCCGTCACGACGACTTCGGCGAAGGACGAGTGGATGCCGTCACCGGCGAGGGCGCGAAACGCGTCGCGCACGTGCGCTTCGACGCCGCCGGCCCGAAGAAGCTCCTCATCAAGATCGCCCCGATCGAGAAGCTCTGACAGCGGCCGCGTCTCACGCGGCGGTGGTGAACAGGTGACGCTGCCGCCGGAACGTCTCGTAGCTGGAGAAGCCGCTCAGCGTCGCGGCCGCGAGCAGTGACGGCGCGCGTCGTGTACTGATGAGGTCGGCGACACTCTCCAGGCGTCGCCGGGCGAGCACGTCGCCCACGCTGTCATGCCCTTGGTGCGCGCGATCGAGGTGCCGTCGCGACACACCCAGGAGAGCCGCCAGCATGCGGGCATCGAGGCGCGGATCCGCGAACTTCTCATCGATGAGGACCGCGCAGCGCGTGCGCAGTTCTGCGGATCGATCCCTCACGTACAGATATGTCCGGTTCGCCCGCATGTGGGACACCCGCGAGGTCACGAAAATGTCTCAACTTGTGTGTTTGCTGAGAGCACGCGGCCGCTTAGCCTGACGCGGAGCCATGAAAGTCGTGGCATCGCAGGGCCGCGAAGCAGCGGCCGGAATGGTGGCGTTTGTGCGAAGAGGGATCGTTGCCGCGGTGGCGGCAGCCGTCGTGATCGGACTGGCCGGCGGGCAGCCGGCCGGGGCGGTCGAGCCAGGAACCGGGTCGATCTCGGGGGTGGTGACGACGGATGGCGGTGCAGCGGTGGCGGGCCTGTCCGTCATGGCGTACACCTACAACAGCATGTGGGGCGGGTGGTCCTGGGCGAAGTCCGCATCGACGGGCCCCGACGGGTCGTACACCTTCGCGGGGCTCGCTGACGGGGAATATCGGCTCCAGTTCCAGTCTCTCGGGCTCGAGTCCGGGCCGAACATCGTCGCCGAGTTCTGGGAGGACGCGACCGACCTCGCATCGGCCACCACGATCACGGTGTCGGGAGGCGCACCCATCGGCGGCATCGACCCCGTACTGAGTGTCGGCTCGACGATCTCCGGAGCGGTGACCGACGAGCTCGGGGCGCCGGTTCCGGGCGTTTCTGTGACTGCGACACCGGTCGGCAGTTGGGCGTCGGCAGGCTATGCGCGCAGTGACGCCAACGGCGTCTACCGGTTGGTCGGCCTTGCCGAAGGTTCCTACACCATCGAATTCCGACCGACTCCCGACAGCGGTCCTGTGGCAGGAGAGTGGTACGACGATGCCGCGTCGCGGACTGCCGCGACGCCGGTCACGGTGACAGGGGGCGGCGCGGCATCCGGGATCGACGCGGTACTGGCACCCGCCGGATCGATCGCGGGGGTGGTGACCGACACTGCTGGAACGCCCGCCCCGTACACGTACGTGGGCGTCTACCGCGCGACGGCGGGGGGCTTTCCCGAGTGGGTGACGTCCATGTCGACGGACGGCACCGGCGCGTATCGCGTCGATGGTTTGGCTGTCGGTGAGTACAAAGTGCAGTTCTCGACGATGGGCGACCTCCTCGGTGAGTGGTACGACGATGCCTCGGATGCCGGGTCGGCGACAGTGGTCCCGGTCACGGGCGGATCGACCACCACGGTCAACGGCGAACTCGCAATCGGGGCGGTTCTCACCGGCATCGTGACCGATGATGCGGGGGCCCCGGTCAGCGACGTCACTGTGATGGCCAGACCGGTCGGTGGCTCCGGCGGCGGATACGGCGCGATGACAGGCGCCGACGGCACCTACCGGCTCCCAGGGCTTCCGTCCGGGGACTACCGAGTGGAGTTCGACACCTCGGCGACCGCGGCGAGCGTCGTCGGGGAGTGGTGGAATGACGTGAAGACCGAGGCAGATGCGTCCGTGGTCAGCGTGACGGAGGGGGCGGTCGTAGACGGCATCAGCGCGCAGCTCGCTGACGGCGCCGAACTCTCTGGCGTTGTAAGCGATGGTCTGGGTGCGCCCATGACTGACGTTCAGGTCGTTCTTCGCGACGCAGCCGGGCATTGGGTGCGCTACACGCACACTGGTCCCGACGGCTCCTACGTGATCCGCGGTGTCGACGCGGGTTCGTACCGATTGAGCTACTCCGCTCAGGTCGGGCAGGGGAGCACCACGCTGCAGGAGTGGTGGAACAACGCCCCGGACTTCTCCTCCTCCGACGAAGTGTCCGTCGCCCCGGCGACGGACATCGCCGGGCTGGATGTGGTCCTCTCGGTCGACGACGGCTCAGTTCTGGACACCAACTCCGCGTCGCTCTCGGGCACTGTGACGGACGCGGCGGGCAACCCGCTTCCGGGTGCCTCAGTGTCGGTGGAAGGCATCGACATCGGCGACGGCTTCCAGGCCGGGCCGGATGGCTCGTGGTCGATGACCTCTCTGCCTGCGGGACCGTACCGGGTCTCGTTCTCCGCGGTGATCGACGGCACGCTCGTGACCGAATGGTGGGAGAACGCCGCCGACCGCGACTCCGCGACGGTCATCGACCTCGCGAGCGCCGAGCAGCGCAGCGGCATCGATGCGGTGCTCGGCGTGGCGCTTCCACCGCTCGAGTCCTCGGCCCCGAAGATCACCGGGCCGCTGCGCGTCGGCAAGGTCGCGAAAGCTCACCCGCGTGAGTGGACCGACGGCGCTGCCTTCACGTATCAGTGGTTCGCCGACGGGGCGCCGATCGTCGGCGCGACGGCCACGTCGCTGCCCATCACTCCGGACCTCGTCGGCGTGCGGTTGACCGTCGCGGTCACCGGGTCGCTGTCCGGCCACCAGAGCGTGACGCAGACCTCGGCACCCACCGCGGTGGTCTCGCGCGGCTGATCGCGAATCGGGTCGGCCCTCCCCACGGGGGGTCGACCCGACGTGCCTGAATGGATGCAGCGCGGAAGCGGGCCGCGCGCCGCCGGCATGCGGGTGACTCGCTAGGAGCAGTTGAGCTTGTCGATGCCGGCCGCCACCGAGGCGGCGCCGGTGTTCGGACCGAGCGTGGCGACCGTCGCCCAGCCGTCGTACGCACGGACCGTGCCGGTGCCGCGGGAATTGGCGAGCGAACGCACGGTGCCGAGCGCGGCGACCGAGTTGCCGGTGGTGCAGGCGGAGAAGGTGAGCCGGCTGCCGGTGTACGACGTTCCGGAGTAGGCGCAGAATGCCCCGCTCGGGCAGCCTCCGACCGAGAAGGCCGTGATGCCGCGGGAGTCCGCGGCGGCATCAGGCGCGAGGGTCAGGACGACGGCACCGCCGTCCCACGACACCTCGTTCGGCGCCGTCTGGGTGCCGCCGAACTCGGCGATGACGGCATCCACCTGATCCTGCGTCGGATCGGTCGATGCGGTGGCGGGCGAGGCACTGAGTGCGACGGCGCCGGCCAGGACGGGCAGCGCGAAAAGGGGCATGAACTTTCGGGAGATCACGATCTACCTTCCCACGCGAAGTACGACAGCACCGATGGGGAAGGGATGTCGGTGCGGTCATGGCCGACCCACACGTTCTCGGTCGCGAGGACGTGACCTCGGGGGCTGACCAGGATGCGGTCGACGAAGTCGCTGGCACCGGACGGGGTCTCGAAGACATAGGCCTCGCGGCCGAGGCGGTCGGTCGTGGTCCCGGCGAGCTCGAGATCGAGCCCCGCGAGGACCTCCAGCAAAGCCGCCTCCTCACTCGGCCGCAGCACGCGCTCCATCAGCAGCGCTTGGGCCTGCGAGATCCAGTCGCTGGTCGTCGAATCCTCCGAGAGACCCGCGTCGAGCATCAGCTGACGCAGCTCGTCGGGGTCGTCGGGGACGGGGTCGGGGAACAGGAACGTGTGCTCCCCGGCCGCCTCATCGATGCGCCACAGCTCGGTGCCCGGCGGGGTCGCATGCGGATCGTCGACCGGCTTGCCCTGCGAGTCATAGGGCGTGCCCGCCACGACGACCTGCGACCAGGCGCCGTCGGGGTAGCGGGTGAACGTCACGTCTTCGGGCGCGACATACGGCGGCGGGACCTTCTCGCCCTCGGCGCCGACGGTCGTGACCAGTCCCCACGTCTGCACGTCGATCTGCTGAGGCTGCCCGGGCGGTGCGGGATCGGGTTCGCCGGATGCACGCAGCTGCCGTGCCAGATCTGTCAGCAGCTCGGCGGCGTCGTCGACTCCGCCCTGCGTGCCCTCGATCTGGAGCATGGGCGGCGTCGCCGCGTACGTCGGCTGCGGCGTCGCAAGCATCGACACCGTGATCGCGATGACGGCCACGACCGCCGCCGCAGCGGTGGTGAGGATCGACCACCCCGGCAGTCCCAGGCGGCCGAACCGGCGGCGTCGACGCGCAGCGCGCAGGTCGTCGCGCATCTGGGCGATGACGAGGTTCTCCATCGCGTCGCCTCGGGGCATCGGGCGCTGATCGCTCATGATTCCCCCTCCGCGACGTGTGGGGCGTGGTGGGCGAGCGACTTGCGCAGCCGTTCCTTCGCGCGGGTGAGGCGCTTGCGCACCGTGGACTCCGTCGCGCCGATGACACGGGCGGCGTCGCGGGGCGGCATCCCTTCGATCAGGCACAGCACGATGACCTGTGCGTCCGCGGCGCTCGCCGCGCGCAGCGCGGCTTCGACATCGTGCGACAGCGACGCACGATCGACATAGCGGGCGACCTCGTCGGCGTGGTCGGGCACGTCCTCGGCGGCGGGGATGCCGGCGATCAGGCGCTCATAGCGCCGCTGGCCGCGCAGCTGGTTCTTCGCCGCGAGGGCGACCGTCTTCATCAGCCAGGGGAGGAGCGACCCCTCGACGCCCTGCACAGAGTCTCGCTTGCGCCATAACGCCAGCTGCGCGACACCCACCGCGTCCTCGGCGTCGGCGGCGTTGCGCGTCATCGAGAGCGCCAGCGCGTACATCTTCTTCTCATGCCTGCGCAGGAGGGTGCGCATGGCGCCTTCGTCGCCCTCGCGGGCGCGCTGAAGGAGCGTCTCGTCCGAGACGCTCGGCTCAGGGGCCGCGGCGAGGGGAGCGTCGCCGTCCAGCGGGGCGGGCACCAGGGCATCATAAGCACGCGTTCTGCGCGAGCCGAACGGCGCGAGGACATCGCCGTCCGGTTTCGCTCAGGAGGAATGCTCACATCAGAGATATGTCCGGCAACCCGGAATTTGGGACACTATCTGGCGATTTCTTCGCCGCAAGACGGCAGGGAGACGCCTATGGAGCGGCTGTGAGCAGCCGGCGCACGCGTTCAGTCGTCGGCATCCACGAGCAGATGGTGGTGTGCGAGCCGCCGCAGGGCGAGCATGACCGGTTCGTAGAGCGCGGTGCCCAGTACGGCGTACGTCACCGCCTCGTCGAGCGGCATGCTGTGCATCGGCGCGAGCTCTTCGACGGCGACCTGGCGCATCGCGTCACCGTAGCGCCGGAGGACGGCGGGTGAGGCATCCAATCCCGCCGCCTCGAGGGCGCGGAGCGCCTCGTCGAGCTGGGCGACCGCGGTGAAGCCTGGGTCGTAGGTGAGGCCCAGTTCGGCGATGGCGGCCCGCGCCAGCGGGTAGTCCTCTTGCTCCGACGCCACGTACGGCGGCAGCGCGCCGACCGCACGGCCGAGGATCTCGACGGGGTCGCCGGTCGGCGTGTCGATCAGCGAGAGGATGTCGCGCACGCGGGCGAGCGGCAGGCCGCGCACGTCGGTGAGCGCCGCGATGACGCGCAGGCGCGCCAGGTGCCCGTCGCCGTACTCGGCACGCGTGGCCGAGAGCGCCTCACCGCGGGGCAGCATGCCCTCGCGGATGTAGAACTTGACGGTCGCGACGGGGACGCCGCTGCGCTCTGACAACTCCGAGATCTTCACTTCGCGCCTCCTCGCCCTTGAGTTGGATACTATAGCTATCCAACATTGGAGAGCGAAGCTATCCAACGAACGCACCGCCGGGAGGCAACGATGGACCCGATCCTCACGATCGTCGCCGGAGCGACGATCCTCACCGTCATCGGCATCATGTCGGGCGGTACGTTCCTGCTGCGGATCGCCTCGCGGGGCCTGCCGTTCAACGGACTGCAGAAGACCTTCTTCCGCGCCGGGCACGCCCACGCCGGCGTGCTCGTGCTGCTGGGACTGGTCACCCTGCTGCTCATGTCGGCCGTCGGTGTGCCGGCGCCGTGGCAATGGGCCGCGGTCGGCGTGCTCGCCAGCGCGCTCCTCATCCCCGGCGGCTTCTTCCTCTCGGTGCTCGGGCGCGACCCGCAGCGCCCGGGCCGGGCGATCGCGCTGCTGTGGGCCGGAGCGGTCGTGCTGGCGGCATCCCTCGTCGCCGTCGGCGTCGCGGTCATCGTGGCGGGCGTGACCGCGCTGGGGTGAGCGCACCTCGACGCGGCGGCGAGAAGTAGGCTCGACAGATGGCATTGTTCTCGCGCCGCCCGAAGAAGCCCGCCGAGTCGTCCTCCGAGCCGTCGTCCGACGCTCCGGTCGAGGAGCCTTCGGTCGGGGAGCCTTCGGTCACGGAGCCCGCTGCGGACGAGGCGACGGATGCCGCCGCCTCCGTCTCGATCTCGGTCTCGTCGTACTCGGGCCTGGGGGCGGCGCCCGCAGCATCTCGGCCCGTCTCGGCGGATGAGCCCCCGGCCGAGGCGCCCAGCCAGCTGCCGCGCATCGGGGTCCGCGAGTGGATGCGCACCGCGCCGGCGCAGACCGAGACCGTCCCCGGGCTCCGCGACAACGTGCTGCTGCGCGACGCGCTCGGGCGGGTCGGCGACGCGCCGGCGTCGCAGGCGCTGCTCGACGTCGCGCGCCAGCTGATGCAGGGCCACGTGTTCTTGCGCGTGAAGGGCGACGCGCGCACCCTGCTCGCCGAGGGCAAGCCGCTGCCGCTCGGTGTCGCCAATCTCGGCGACCGCGTCTTCGCGCTCGCCTACTCCAGCGGGGCGGCGCTGCAGGCGAGCCTCAGAGCCGACGGCGACGCCGACACCTCCGCGATGGGCCAGCCCGTCCTGACCGTGCTGCAGCACGTGTTCGCGAGCAACTACGACGGCATCGTGCTCGACCCGGCGTCGACGCCCTCGCGCGCCGTGCTGCCGACCGAGCTCCTCAAGCGCGCCGTCGAGCAGGCCGACCCCGAGCTCACCGTCAAGACACTGCTGGCTGGCGAGCGCACGCCCGAGGTGTCGGTGCAGGTGGCCGAGGCGCTCACGCGCGTGCCGCTGTGGGTGGCCGCCGGGCTGGCCGAAGGCGGCGCCCCCGGCCTCGCCGAGGGCCGCACTCCCGATGGAGAGCGATTCCTCGAGGTGTATTCGCATCCGCTCGAGGTGGCGGTCATGGGTCGGGGCGACAACGCGGTGCCCATCACGGCGGCGCAGCTCGCGAAGGCGCTGCGCTCGGACGACGGCATCAACGGGTTCGTCATCGATCCGGCCGGCCCCTGGATCCGCCTCACGCGCGACGAGCTCGCGCCCGTGCTGGCGCTCGCCGAGTAGCGGATTCCGGCGACTCGCCAGAAACCGCGGCTTGAGGGGCCCGTTTCTGGCGACTCGCAGGCACCCACGGGCGCGGGTCCGGCTGACGATCCGCCAAGATCCGCTGCCGACCGGCACAGAATCTGGCGACTCGCCGAAATCGGATGGGGCGGGCACCGCCGGGGCAGGTGACGCATGTCGGCGCGGGCCGCTAGCGTCGGAGGATGGCGTCTGAGCGCATCACCCTCACCGTTCCCGGTCCGGACGGCGACCGCGAGGTCGGCCTGTCGAGCCCGAACCGCGTGATCTGGCCAGAGCTCGGCATCACCAAGCACGAGCTGGCCGACTACCTCATCGCGGTGCAGGGCCCGTTCATCGCCGCCAACGGCGACCGCCCGGTGTCGCTCGAGCGCTTTCCGGAGGGTGTCGACGGAGAGCGCTTCTATTCGAAGAACCCGCCCAAGGGTGCGCCCGCGTTCGTCGAGGCGCAGACGGTCACCTACAACAGCGGTCGGCGGCATCCGCAGCTCATCCTCACCGAGATCGCGGCCGCGGTCTGGGCCGTGCAGATGAACACGATCGTCTTTCACCCGTGGGCCTCGCTGGCGGCGAACACCGACAACCCCGTGGAGCTGCGGATCGACCTCGACCCGCAGCCGGGGACGGACTTCGCGGATGCTGCGGCCGTCGCGCCCGCGATGCGCGACGTGCTGGCCGAGGCGGGGCTGACCGCGTTCCTCAAGACGAGCGGCAACCGGGGGATCCACGTGTTCTGCCCGATCGAGCCGGAGTGGGAGTTCCTCGAGGTGCGGCACGCGGTCATCGCTGCTGGGCGCGAGCTCGAACGACGCATGCCCGACAAGGTCACGATGAACTGGTGGAAGGAGGAGCGCGGCGAGCGCATCTTCATCGACTTCAACCAGGCCAACCGCGACCGCACGATGGCCGGCGCCTACAGCCCGCGTGCGCTGCCCACCGCGACCGTGTCGACGCCGCTCACCTGGGAGGAGCTCGCGTCCGGCGTCGATCCCGCCGCCTTCACCGTGCGCACCGTGCCTGCGCGCCTCGGCGAGGTCGGCGATCCGTGGGAGGGCCTGCTCGACAAGCCCGGACGCATCGACACGCTGCTGGAGTGGTGGCAGCGCGACCTCGACGCCGGCCTCGGTGAGCTCAACTTCCCGCCGGACTTCCCCAAGATGCCGGGCGAGCCGCCGCGGGTGCAGCCCAGCCGCATCAACCCCGAGAACTGGCCCAAGGCCGAGGGCTGATCGGACGCTTCCGTCTCGCTCGTCCGGCCGCCACCGCCCAGCCCGCGCTCAGCACGCCGACGGTGCGGTGGCGGGAGTGCTCGGGCAGGGGACGGTCGCGGACGGGATCGAGCGGCGTGCGGGCGTCGCCCGGAACAGGCGCGCGAGAGAGAACCGCCCGCGTGTACGGGGGATCTCTGCCACGCGTCGTTCGCGCTGCGCGAGGATCAGTGCGTTCTCGCGGGCGACCGTTGCGGCGCGCTCGTCGGCGATGACCTGGGCGGTGTAGAAGGACATGATCTCTCCTGTGTCGGAAGATGCCTCCGCCCGGAGCGCCGCTTCGAACCGCGGAACCGTTCTGGGACGGGTATCAGACGCTAACCAGGGGTTCCGACATTCCATGCCCGGCGCGGCCCACGGCGTCGCCGCACCTCCCCGCGCGGGCCGAGCCGGCCGCGTCAGACCAGCACGTCGGCGAGGTCGTACGCGGCGACGACCTCCAGCTGCTCGTACGTGCAGGAGGCCGGATCGCGGTCGGGGCGCCAGCGCTCGAACTGCACGGTGTGGCGGAACCGCCAGCCTTCGAGCTGGTCGTAGCGCACTTCGAGGACGCGCTCCGGGCGCAGCTTCACGAACGACGAGTTGGCGCGCCCCGCCTGGAACCGCGACTTCTCGCCCTCGCCCCTGACGGCCTCGCCCTCGGCGTCGCGCACGACGAGGGGCGCGAGCTCGTCGATGAGCTCGAGGCGGCGCTCGTTGCTCCATGCCGCGACGCCGCCCACGGGGTACAGCGTGCCGTCTTCGCCGTAGAGGCCGACGAGGAGCGAGCCGACCCCCTGGCCGGACTTGTGGATCCGGTAGCCGAGCGCGACGACGTCGGCGGTGCGCGCGTGCTTGATCTTGAACATCGTGCGCTTGCCCGGTGCGTACGGCTGGTCGAGCGGCTTGGCGACGACGCCGTCGAGCCCGGCGCCCTCGAACTCCGCCAGCCAGCGCCGCCCGAGGTCGGCGTCGTCGGTCGCCCGGGTGACATGCACCGGGTCGGGGACATCCCGCAGCAGTTCGACGAGCGCGGCGCGGCGGGTCGCGAACGGCTCGCGCTGCAGGTCGCGGTCGCCGATCGCCAGCACGTCGAAGGCGATGAACATCGCCGGCGTCTGCTCGGCCAGCATGTTCACGCGCGATGCCGCGGGGTGGATGCGCTGCGACAGCGACTCCCAGTCGAGCCGGCGGCGCCCGTCGCGCTCGACCGGCACCACGATCTCGCCGTCCAGCAGACACGGCTCGGGCAGCAGGCGCGCGAACGCCTCGACCAGCTCGGGGAAGTACCGGGTCAGCGGCTTCGCGCCGCGGGATCCGATGACCACCTCTGTGCCGTCCCACGACACCAGGGCGCGGAAGCCGTCCCACTTGGGCTCGTAGCTGAGCCCGCCCGGCACCTTCGCCGCATCGGGCACGTCGGGCACGGACTTCGCGAGCATCGGCGCGGGGATGTCGTACGGCATGCGCACCATCCTGCCGCGCGTCGCCGACATCCGCACCGTCTCGCTGCGGAGAAGCGGATGCCGCGGCCCTTGGTCCGCGGCATCCCTCACAGGCTCGCGGAGTAGAGCGCGGCGGCCTCTGCGCGGTTCGTGGCGCCGATCTTCGCCAGGATCGCCGAGACGTGCACGGAGGCCGTCTTCGGACTGATGAAGAGGCGCTGTCCGATCTGCGGGTTCGTGAGCCCCTCGGCGATCAGCTCGAGCACCTGCAACTCGCGCGGCGTGAGCACGGCCACCGTGCCCGAGCCCGTCGCGGGTGATGCGCCGCCTGCTTGTGCGGCGAGCTCCGTCGCCCAGCGGCCCACCCGCGCGGCCCCGTGCCCTGGCGCCTCCGCTGCGACGCGCGCGAGCAGCTGGAGCGCCTCTTCCCGCTCGCCGGCGGCGATCAGCGCCGTCGCGAGCCGGCACCGCGCCTGGTGGTAGTGCCACACCGGCATGAGATCGTGCTCGATCGTCGCCGTGACCGCGCGCCAGCGCGCCACCCGCTCCGCCGCCGGAGCGTCTTCGGCGTCGGCGAGGGCCGCCGCGGCGAACGCGGCATAGGCCTGTGCCGCGTCGTGTTCGGGCGCGGCGGCGATCGCGGCGCGGATCCGCGCGTGCACGGCGGCATCCGCGTCCACTCCGAGGGCGAGCAGTGCCGCGGTCGCCATGCCGTAGCGGCGCACGGCGGGGGAGCGGTCCTCGTCCTCGGCGGCGGCGACGACCTCGGGCAGCAGCTCGCGCGCCGCCGCCCGATCCAGGGGCCCCCGAGCGCCGAGCATGGCCTCCGCCCGTTCGATCGTCCACCAGCGCGCCTTGCCCGGGTGCTCGCGCACCGTCTCGTCGATGGTGGCGCGTTCCGCGGCGAGCATCTCGGCGCGCTCGTCCGCCCGGTCGTCCCAGTCATAGTGCGAGGCGAGCAGGCGATAGACGGATGCCTTGCCATGGGTTCCGAGCAGCCGCCGCGCGCGCTGCGACGCGGCCAGAGCCTCGGCGGGCCGGCCCGCCGCGAAGAGCGCGAACGAGAGGGGATGCGCGATGGAGGCGCCGGAGCCGCGTTCGATCCCCGCGCGCGCGACGTCATCGTAGTGCTGGGTGCCCACGACACTCGCCTCGTGGAAGCGGCCGATACGCAGGAGCATGTCGGTCAGCGCGCCTCCTGCGTAGGCGCGCAGCGGCGGCTCGACCGGCAGCGTGACCGCGCGCTGCAGGGGAGCGATCGCGCCGGGCTCGTCGTCTTCGTCGCCGGCGATCCGCCACGCTTCGACGGTGAGGGCGACCGCGAGCGCCTCGGCGTCACCTGCCTCCTCCGCCAGGGCGATGGCGCGCGCCGCGTGCGCGGCCGCCGTCTCGCCGTGCGAGCCGTGCGCGAGATTGGTCAGCGCGCGTGAGAGCAGGATGCGGGCAGGCGCCTCGTCGATGCCTTCCAGCAGCGCGACCGCCTGTTCGATGTCTTCGGTGCGGCCGCGGTTCTCGAGGTTGAACGACTCCACGTACCGCTGCCGCAGCAGCGCGGCGCGCACGACCGCGTCGTCGGGGCAGACGGCGAGGCCTTCGTTCGCCGAGCGCAGGGCGCGCTCCGTGTCGCCCAGATCGTGCCACGCCTGCGCGGCGTCGAGGTGCAGGGCCGGGAGGGTGGCGCCGGCGCGCGCTGCGGCATCCGGCACCTGGTCCCACAGCTCGGTCAGCCGTTCGGCCAGCTTCGCCCTCGTGGCCGGTGAGAACCGGGTGCGGGAGTGCCGGAGCGCCTCGACGGTCGCGTCGAACGCGGCCGGCAGGTCGCGGGCCGCGAGCCAGTGCTCGGCGACCGCGGACGAATCGTCCGGGGAGTCGCCGCCCTGCGCGCGCAGGTGCTCGGCGTACCGGCGGTGCACCCGTACGCGCTCGCTCGGCAGCATCTCGCCCTCGACGGCCTCGCGCGTGAGCGCGTGCCGGAACGTGTAGCCGGCGCCGTCCGCGAGGATCACGCGGGTGTCGATCGCCTCGCGGACGGCGGCGTCGAGCGCCGTCTCGTCCAAGGCTGTCACCGCCGCCAGGAGGTCGTGCTCGACGTGCATGCCGCCGGCGGCCATCGTGCGCACCACCTGCTGCGCGTCGTCGCCCAGCCGCGCGTACCGCGCGAGCACGAGGTCGCGCAGCGTGTCGGGCAGCGCGCAGTCGCCGACGTCGACGAGCTCCTCGACGAGGAACGGGATGCCGCCGCTGCGCTCGCTGAGCGACTCGACCATGCGCGGGTCGAGGCCCGCCGCGAGCTGGGCGACCTGCTCCGCGACCTCGTCGCCGGTCAGCGGTCGCACCTCGACGCGGACGACCGACCGCGTGCGGTCGAGCTCCGCGAGCACCGGGCGCAGCGGGTGGAAGCGGTCGATGTCGTCGGAGCGGTATGTCGCGACGATCGTGAGCCGTCGACCCCGGAGGGTGCTGGCCAGGGTCTTCACGAGGGCCATGGTGGCGGCATCCGCCCACTGCAGGTCTTCGAGCACGACGACCAGGTGCCGCCGCTGCGAGAGCTGCTCGAGGAGCACCTCGATCGCCTCGGCGAACTCGCCCGCCGGTTCGTCCGTGTCGGCGGGCTCGGCCGAGATGCCGGGGACGAGGGCCGCGAGGCTGGCGATCACGGCGGCCGAGCCGGCCGCCTCGCGCAGCGCATCGGTGCCCACCGCGGCGTGCAGATCGCGCAGCACCCGCCGGATGGGGCCGAACGGGGCGCCGATCGGGCCGAGGTCGACGCACTGCCCGAAAGCGACCACCGGGGCGGTGCTCGCCGGACCGGGGTCGCCGAGAGGGTCGCGCGCGACGAGGGAGAGGAACTCCTGCACCAGCCGCGTCTTGCCGACACCCGCCTCGCCGCGCACGATGGCCGTGCGCGGCACGCCGCCGGCACCGTCGTCGAACGCCTCCAGCAGCGCCGCGAGCTCGGAGTGCCGCCCGACCATGCGCGGGCTCGAGGGGAGTGCGGGCATGGTCATATCGTGGCACCTTCCCGGCCCGCCCGGTCGGCCCCAGCCGTCTCGGCGCCGCCGCGTCGGTGCCGCGTCATCGCGCGGCGACGACGGCGGAGCGGCGGGCGTGGCGGGTGTGGCGGGCCCGACGGTCGAGACCGTGCGCGGCGGTCGAGGCGTCGGCCTCGCCGTCCTGCGCGTCGCGCAGGGCGCGAAGCTCACGGATCTCGGCCTCGCGGCGGAGTTCCGCGGTGCGGTGGGTGTGGAGCGTCGAAGCGAAGAAGGTCGTGTCGTTCATGATGCGTCTCCTGTCGGGTGACCCGCCTTCCGGCCGGTCCGTCTTACAGGAACGACTTTCGTCTCTAAGGGGGGTGCTCCCCATCGGGCGGATGCCCTATATCCGCCTCAGGAACGCCTCAGATCTGGATGCCGGAGCCTCAGGCGGCCGTGATACGGTGATGAAACCGACCAGCCGGTATGTCGCAAGGAGGCGCCATGACCATCGACCGCTTCGACGGCACCGCAACGCTCGTCACCGGCGCGAGCCGCGGCATCGGATTCGCGATCGCCCAGCGCATCGTCGACGAGGGCGGATCCGTCGTCATCACCGGCCGCAAGCAGGAAGCGCTCGACGCAGCGGTCGCCGAACTGGGCCCCGCTGCGAGCGGCGTCGCCGGCCGCTCCGACGACGCCGAACATCGCGCCGCGGTCTTCGCGCACATCGCGGAGCGCCACGGGCGTCTCGACCACCTCGTCAACAACACCGGCATCAACCCGGTCTACGGCCCGATCGTCGACATCGAGGCGGAGGCCGCCCGCAAGATCCTCGAGGTGAACGTCGTCGCGACGCTCGACTGGACGCGCTCCGCGGTCGCCGCGGGGCTGTCGCGCTCCGTCGTCAACATCGCCTCGGTCGCCGGTCTCGGCGCGAGCCCCGGCATCGCGTTCTACGGCATCTCGAAGGCCGCCCTCATCAACCTGACCGCCCAGCTGGCGTACGAGCTCGCCCCCGCCATCCGGGTCAACGCCGTGGCGCCTGCCGTGGTGAAGACCGCGTTCGCCCGCGCGCTGTACGAAGGCCACGAGGACGAGGTGTCCGCCACCTACCCGCTGCGCCGCCTCGGAGAGCCGGACGACGTCGCCGGGCCCGTCGCGTTCCTCCTGTCGCAGGACGCCGCGTGGATCACGGGCCAGACGCTCGCGATCGACGGCGGTGCCGGCATCCGGCCCCTCGCCTGACGTCGCGACAGGATGAAGGCATGAAGGATTCCCACGTCGCAGACGACGTCGCCCGCGCCGCCGTCGACCTCTTCGCCCGGCAGGGCTACGCCAACACCAGCGTGCAGCAGATCGTCGATGCGGCCGGCGTCACCAAAGGCGCGATGTACCACTACTTCGAGTCCAAGGACGACCTGCTCTTCGGCATCTACGAGCGCCTGCTGACGCTGCAGAAGGCGCACCTCGACGAGATCATCGCCCGCGGCGGCGCGACCGAGGACGTGCTGCGCGCCGCCTGCGTCGACGTGCTCGAGACCTCGATCGACCACATGCAGGAGGGCGCGGTGTTCTTCCGCAGCCTCAACATGCTGTCGGCGCCACGCGCGCAGGAGGTCACCCGCCGTCGCCGCGCGTACCACGACGAGTTCGCCGAGCTGATCTCGCGCGGGCAGGCAGAGGGACGCTTCCGGACGGACATCCCCCTCGCGATGCTCGTCGCCCACTTCTTCAGCGACGTGCACTACCTGTCGCACTGGTACTCGCCCGAAGGCCCCGAAGACAAGACGCTCGTGGCCGAGCAGCTCACCGATCTGTTCCTGACCAGCCTGAGGAGAGTGGATGCCGCACCCTGACATCCGGGGTGACGGACGCGATCGCGCGCCGGCAGTGCGGCGCCTGGCCCGCTGAGCGGATGCCGGCGGCATCCGCTCAGCGCTCGCGCAGCTGTGCGCGACCGAGGCTCGCCAGGTGCACCTCATCGGGTCCGTCGGCGATGCGCAGCGACCGGATTCCGGCATACAGCTCGGCCAGTGGCGTGTCGGACGAGACGCCGGCGCCGCCGTAGAGCTGGATGGCCCGATCGATGATCTGCTGCACCGCCCGCGGGACGGCGATCTTGATCGCCTGGATCTCGGTCATCGCGCGGCGGTTGCCGACGGTGTCCATGAGCCAGGCGGTCTTCAGCACGAGAAGACGCAGAGACTCCAACTGGATGCGGGCCTCGGCGATCCACTCCAGGACGACGCCCTGCTCGCCGAGCGTGCGGCCGAAGGCGTGCCGCTCCGAGGCGCGCGAGGTCATGAGCGCGAGCGCGCGCTCGCCCATGCCGAGCGCCCGCATGCAGTGGTGGATGCGACCGGGGCCCAGACGCGCCTGGGCGATCGCGAATCCTTCGCCTTCGCCGGCGATCAGATTGCCCGCCGGCACGCGCACGTCGTCGAACGCGATCTCGGCATGTCCGCCGTGGTCGCGGTCGTCGTAGCCGAACACGGTGAGCGGGCGGACGATCCTCACGCCCGGGGTGTCCCTCGGCACCAGGATCATCGACTGCTGACGATGACGGGCCGCGTCGGGGTCGGTCTTGCCCATCACGATGAAGATCGCCGCATCCGGATTCATCGCGCCGGTCGACCACCACTTGCGACCCGTGACCACGTAGTCGCGGCCGTCGCGCCGGATGCGCGTGCCGATGTTCGTGGCGTCCGACGAGGCCACGTCGGGTTCGGTCATGCAGAACGCCGAGCGGATGCGGGCCTCCAGCAGCGGCGCGAGCCACTGCTCCTGCTGCGCCGGGGTGCCGAACTCGTTCAGCACCTCCATGTTGCCGGTGTCGGGTGCGGCGCAGTTGAACGCGACCGGCGCGAGGCGAGGGCTCCACCCGGTGACCTCTGCCACCGGTGCGTACTGCAGGTTGCTGAGGCCGGCGCCGCGCTCGCCGGGGAGGAACAGGTTCCACAGGCCACGGGCGCGAGCCTCGCGCTGCAGGTCGCGCACGATCGGGCGCACGCCCCACTCGTCCGGCGTCGCAGCCAGCTGCGCATCGAGCTCGGGCTCGGCGGGCAGCACGAGCTCGTCGACGAAGGCGCGTGCACGATCCGTGTACTGCGCGGCCGTGGTGTCGGGGGCGAAGTCCATCAGTGCACCTCCGTGCCGGCGTCGAGGGTGCGTCTGCCGAGTCCGGCGAGCGGCTCGACGAGCGCGCCCATGCGCTCGAACCCCTCGCCGACGGTGGCGCCGGCCTGATAGCGGTAGTGGATGCCCTCGAGGATCACCGCGAGCTTGTATGCGGCGAACGCGCGGTACCAGCGCAGGTCGGGTACCGCGATGCCGGCATGGTGGGCGTACGCGTCGACGAGCTCGTCGAAGCTCGCGTAGCCGGCATCCTCATCGACGGCGCTCGGCACGGCGCCCGTACCGCCTGGGAGCTCGGCGATGTTCCAGTACAGCGCGAGGATCCCGAGGTCGACGAGCGGGTCGCCGAGGGTCGCCATCTCCCAGTCGAGGATCGCCGAGATGCGCGGGCCGTCCGGGCTGTCCACGACGAGCGCGTTGTCGAGGCGGTAATCGCCGTGCACGATCCCGCTTCGCGTGGAGCGGGGGATGCCGGCCGCCAGGCTCTCCTGCAGCGCCCCCAGCTGCGGTGTCTCGCGCGAGCGCGATGCGTCCAGCTGCCGGCGCCACGTGGCGAGCTGTCGCTCGAGGTAGCCGTCGGGGCGGCCGAAGTCTCCGAGGCCCACCGTCACCGGATCGACCGCGTGGAGGTCGGCGAGGCGCCGCGCGAGCTCGAGGCTCAGCCGGCGCAGGGCGGCCGGCGCGTACGGGTCGTTCTGCGCGCGACTGGCGAGCACGAGCCCTGGCGACCGCTCCATCACGAAGAACACCGTGCCGGTGATGCCCGCATCGGCGGTGTCGTCCACCACGTCGATCGCGCGGGGCACCGGAACGGGTGTCGTGGCGAGCGCGGAGATCACCCGGTGCTCGCGCCGCATGTCGTGCGCGCTCGACAGCACGTGGCCGAGCGGAGGCCGGCGCACGACGAGCGGGACCGCCGCCCCGTCGACGGCGTAGGTGAGGTTGCTGCGCCCGCCCGCGATCACTGTGGCGCTGAGGTCGCCGCGGGCGAGATCGGGGTGCGCCTCGGCCAGCCAGCCGGTCAGGGCGGCGGCATCCAGTCCCGGAACTGCGGTCATCGTCGACCCTCTCCACGTCCCGTCGTCGGGCCGTGACGCGAGCATACCGGATGGTCGGTTTGATCATGATGCGGGCAGCGACCCTTCCTGACGCCACGTGCGGACGCGCTGCGGCGCTGTTGTCAACCGTCGCCGGCGCACGCGGCGGCCTCACTAGCCTGGCGCCATGGCAGTCACGGAGCTCTGGCTCGCCCGGCACGGCGAGAGCATCGGCAACGTCGCGGCATCACGGGCGGAGGCGGAGGGCCTCGACGTGATCCCGCTGGACGTGCGCGATGCCGACGTGCCGCTGTCGAGCACCGGCAGGGAGCAGGCTCTCGCTCTCGGCGAATGGCTCGACGAGCATCGCGAGGAGCTCGACGCGTATTGGGTCTCGCCCTACGCAAGAGCGCGCGAGACGCTTGCGATCGCGCTCGGCGCCGACGGTCCGGGCACGGCGGAGGTCGTCGTGGACGAGCGGATCCGCGATCGCGAGCTGGGTGTGCTCGACCTCCTGACGCGCCGGGGAGTGGAGCGCCGGCACCCGGACGAGATGGCCCGTCGGCGTCACCTCGGCAAGTTCTACCATCGGCCGCCCGGAGGCGAGTCCTGGGCGGACGTCGCGCTGCGGTTGCGATCGTTCCTGCGCGATGCGCTGAACGGGCCAGAAGAGCGGGCACTGCTCGTCGCCCACGACGCCGTCGTGATGCTGGTCCTCTACGTGCTGCTGCCGATGGGCGAGGAGGAGCTGCTGGACTTCGCGACGGACCACACCGTGCTGAACGCCTCGGTGACGCATCTCATCCGTGTCGACGACGGCTGGCAGCTGGCGGCGTTCTCGGATGTCGCGCACCTGCGGCGCGAGGGCGCGGACGTCACCGCACACCCGGGGAGCCCCGATGTCGAACCGCGTTGAGCCGGTCACCCCCGGACTGCTGCGCGCCTGGGGGCTGCCCAGCGCCGGCGAGTCGAAGAAGACGCGCGGCGACGTCATCGTCGTCGGGGGGTCGCGCAGCTCGCCGGGTGCCGTCCTTCTCGCCGGTGAAGCGGCGCTGCGCGTCGGCGCCGGCCGGGTCGGGCTGGCGGTGCCGCGGTCGATCGACGCCCAGGTGGGCGTCGCGCTGCCCGAGGCAGGCGTCTTCGCGCTGCCGGAGAACGCCGACGATCCCCTCGACGAACGCCTCGCGGAGCGGGTGTCGAAGGCGGACGCGATCCTGGTCGGCCCCGGCTTCGACGATCCCGAAGAGACCCGCGCCACGCTTCTCGCCGTCGCCGCGAGCAGCCCGCGTCGCGTCGTGCTCGACGCCTACGCGCTCGGAGTGCTGCCCGAGATCGACCGGGCGGCGCTGCCGGATGCCCTCGTGCTCAGCCCCAACAAGGACGAGGCCGGAATCCTCCTCGGCCGCGAGACGGTTGGCGATGACGACCCCGACATCCCTGAGATCGCCCAGCGCTTCGCCGCCGTGGTGAACTGCTACGGACTCGTCGCTGCACCAGGCGGCGACGCCTGGCTCGTGCGCGAAGGGGGCGGCGGCCTGGGCACGTCGGGAAGCGGCGACGTGCTGGCGGGCGCCATCGCCGGCTTCGTCGCCCGCGGCACCCCGATCGAGCGGGCGGCGGTATGGGGCGCGTGGGCGCACGCGCGGTCCGGAGCGCGGTTGACCGAGCGGCTCGGACTCGGCTTCCTCGCCCGCGATCTCGCGCGAGAGCTCACCCCGACCATCCGCGACACGTTGCGGGGCGTGGCTGAGGAGGGGACAGGCGGCCGGTGACGGCGGACCGCCGCTGCCTATCCTGCGGCGTCAGGTGTCGAGCTGCTCGCGCAGCAGGCGCGCCAGCTCGGCGGTGGGGGTCGAGCGCGGGAACACCGCGATGACGACGTCGTCGCCGCTCGGGGCCGCGTCGTCACCGGGCAGCACGCCGAAGCGCCGGCGCGCGTCGTCGAGCGCCGCGCGCAGAACCGAGACCGGCACCTTCTTGGGGCTGCGGATGAGGCGGCGCAGCACATGGTTGTGCACGGCGGTCACGAGTGCCGCGAATCCGACGGCGTCGAGCGGGTCGAGTCCGGGGAGCGACGCGCGAAGGTACTCGTCGAACAGCCGCTCGTAGCGGAACACGGTGACGATCTCGCGGTCGCGCAGCGCCGGCACCTGGCGCACCACCTGATAGCGGCGGCGCGCGAGCTCGGGGTCGGCCGCGAAGTGCGCGTAGACGAGGATGGATGCCTCGCACACGGCCGCCCACGGATCGCGATGCTGCTGCGACAGGAAGTCGCGCAGCATGTCGAGCAGCTCTTCGTGGTCGGTGAAGACCACGTCGTCCTTGCCCCCGAACTGGCGGAAGAACGTCGAGCGCGAGACGCCGGCGGCCTGCGCGATCTGCTCGACGGAGGTCTGATCGAAACCCTGCTCGGCGAACAGCTCCAGCGCCGCGGCCACCACGGCGGCACGCGAAGCGGCCTGGGCGGCGGAGAGGCCCTGGGCGGAGGCGGTGTCGGTCATCTTGAGGAGAGCCTAGTCCGAGGAGTGCGGGCGCCGGTGGAGCGTGTCTATGCGCACGCCACCTCAGCGCGGGCGCGGTGTCAAGCGGGTCGACGCGGCGCGCGCGGATGACTTGAGTGAGGCAATGACGCCGATCTGGAAGCGCAACCCCGACCGTGTGAGCGGCACCCCCTTCGAACCCGGGCGCCGCCGCGACGTGCTGGTCGTCGGGGCCGGGCTCACGGGGCTCGCCACCGCCCTCATGCTGCGCCGCGACGGCAAGGACGTCGCCGTCATCGAGGCGGGCGAGGTGGGCGAGCTCGCCTCCGGCGCGAACACCGGCAAGCTGACCGTGCTGCAGGGGTCCGTCCTGTCGAGTCTGCGCCGCCACCACCCGGCGCGCCTGGTGCGGGCCTACGTCGAGGCGAACCGCGACGGCGCGCGCTGGCTGACGGGGATCGCGGACGAGCTCGGGGTGCCGTACTCGCGTCGCACCGCCTACTCCTACGCGCAGACCCCCGAGGGTGTCGAGTGCGTCGAAGCGGAGCTGCGCGCCGCGGAAGAGGCCGGCCTTCCTGTGCGGCGGGCGGCGGCCGACGAGCTCGCGCGGGTGCCGTTCCCCGTCTTCGACGCGGTCGCCCTCGACGACCAGGTGGCGATCGACCCGCAGCGGCTGCTGGTCGCGCTGGCGCGGGAGTTCCTCCGCATCGGCGGCGTGCTGCACACCGGGGTGCGGGTAACGCGGGTGCACGCGGTGCCCAAGGCGGCGATCGAGACGACCGCGGGCTACGCCAGCGCGACGCAGGTGGTGGTCGCCACGGCGACGCCCATCATCGACCGCGGGCTGTACTTCGCCAAGGTGCGCGGACTGCGCTCGTCGTGCGTCGCCTTCCAGACCGAGGGTCAGGTGCCGTCGGGCCTGTTCATCTCGGTCGACGGGCGCACCAAGTCCGTGCGGTCGGTGACCGCGGCGGACGGCCCGGCGGACTCGGCCGGTCTCATCGTGGGCGGGGACGGGTTCGCTGTCGGGCGGGTGACGTCGGTCCGCGCCGAGATCGACGATCTGGTGGCGTGGGCGCGGGAGCACTTCCCGGATGCCGCGCCCGTCGCCTCGTGGTCGGCCCAGGACTACCAGTCGCACGACCTCGTCCCGTTCGTCGGAGCGATGCCCCGCGGGCTCGGCCGCATCCGCTTCGCCACCGGGTACGCCAAATGGGGCCTGTCGAACGCGCCCGCGGCGGCGCAGCGGATCACCGCCGAGATCGGCAAGGTCCCGCACCGCGAGCGACCCGACTGGATGAACGTGATCTCGACGCGCTTCACCGTGCCGGCCGACCTCGCCCGCGGCGGCGTCGAGAATCTCCGCGTCGGCTGGGAGGCGGCATCCGGATGGATCGGCGCACAGACGATCCCCACGCCGATCCGCCGCCCGGCCGACGGCGAAGGCGTGGTGGCCAACCGCGGCGGGCATCCGGTCGGCATCTCGACGGTGGACGGCCGCACGCGAGCGGTGAGCGCGGTCTGCCCGCATCTTGGCGGCGTGCTGCGCTGGAACGATGCCGACCTGTCGTGGGACTGCCCGCTGCACGCCTCGCGGTTCACCGCCGACGGACAGCGCATCGAGGGGCCGGCGCTGTGCGACCTGGCACGTCTGCCGCGCATGCCCGGCGAAGAGGTGGAAGACGCCGACGCCCACCCCGTGAGCAGCGGCGGCGCGTCGCTCCCGTCAGAACCGGACAGCAAGCGGTAGTAGGCTGGGGGATTGGTCGATATCTCGACGTCGAGACGCTTTTGAGCGTCGTCCCCACCCCATTCGCCACCTGCGAAGGAAACAACTGTGGATCTGTACGAGTACCAGGCACGAGACCTTTTCGAGAAGTACGAGGTGCCGGTGCTCGCCGGCA
>NZ_JBQCIP010000177.1:0-7038 GCF_051953575.1 Microbacterium sp. | reverse complement strand
CTCAGCGCCCTCGGGCGCCTCGGCGCGCTCGTCGGCCGGAACGTCGGCGTGGATCTCGGAGATGGACTCCACGAGTTCTCCCTTGTGAAATACGAATGGATATGCACGATCGCACGGCGCTGCGGGGGCAGCTGCCCAGCCATTCGGCAGGACTCAGTCCCGGCCGACGGGGTGAGGGACCGCGAGGGTTCTCAGCGGGCGTCGGCAGGTAAGAATGCCGTGCGGTGGTTTCGCAGATTTGCGACGGAGGCCAGATTCACGAGTTACGTGGAACCCTCCGCGTACTCCCTCACTGTACCACCCTTGAAGTCGACAGCGAGCATGAGCGATTCCCACGGGGTGTCGGCGGCCGTCGTCGCGAGCTCCGCCGCCTCGAGGCGGCGGCCCGGTCCGTCGGCGAGCACGAGCACGCTCGGGCCGGCTCCCGACACCACCGCCGCGAACCCCTCGGCCCGCAGGGCACGCACCAGCTTGTCGGTCTCGGGCATGGCGCTCGCCCGGTAGTTCTGGTGCAGCTTGTCCTCGGTCGCCGCCTGCAGCAGCTCCGGGCTCTGCGTCAGCGCCGCGATCAGCAGCGCGGACCGCGAGACGTTGAAGACGGCGTCCTCGCGCGGCACCTGCGTGGGCTGCAGGCTCCGGGCGAGCGCCGTCGACATCGTGAACTCGGGGACGAAGACCAGCGGCGACACGCCACGGTGCACCAGCAGCTTCTTGTGCTGCGGTCCGTCCTCGTCCACCCAGGCGATGGTCAGGCCGCCGAACAGCGCGGGGGCGACGTTGTCGGGGTGGCCCTCGAGCTCGGTGGCGAGGCGCAGCAGCGCATCCGGGCCGAACTCGACGTCGCCCTCGAGCAGCCCCTTCGCGGCCAGCAGACCCGAGACCACGGCCGCCCCCGACGACCCGAGACCACGGCCGTGCGGGATCACGTTGCGCGCGTGGAGCCGGAGTCCCGGCATCCGTCGTCCCACCGATTCGTACGCGTACGCGATCGACCGGACCACCAGGTGCGAGGCGTCGCGCGGCACGTCGGCGGCTCCCGCCCCCTCGACCTCGATCTCGAGCTGTCCCTCGGGCAGTGCGGTCACGTCGAGCTCGTCGTACACGCTCAGCGCGAGGCCGAGCGTGTCGAAGCCGGGACCGAGGTTCGCGCTCGTCGCGGGAACCCGCACCAGGACGCGGCGTCCCGGTGCGGGGACGACGGCTGCGTTCACGCGGAGGCCGCCGCGGGGGCGAGGTCGAGGACGGATGCCACCTCGGACGTCGTCGCGTCGACCACGGTCGGCTCCACCTGCGAGCCGTCGGCGTTGCGCAGCGCCCAGTGCGGGTCCTTCAGGCCGTGGCCGGTGACCGTCAGCACGACGCGCGCGCCCTGCGGCACGATGCCGGCCTCGACACGGTCGAGCAGGCCCGCGACGCTGATCGCCGAGGCCGGCTCGACGAAGATGCCGACCTCGCTCGACAGCAGCTTCTGCGCGGCGAGGATGCGGTCGTCGTCGATGGCGCCGAAGTAGCCGTCGGTCGCTGCGCGGGCGTCGATGGCGAGGTCCCACGAGGCCGGGTTGCCGATGCGGATCGCGCTCGCGACGGTGTCGGGGTCCTTCACGACCTCGCCGCGGACGAGCGGCGCCGAGCCGGCCGCCTGGAAGCCGAACATGCGCGGGACGCGCGTGGACACGCCGGCCTGCGCCTCTTCGGTGTAGCCGCGCGTGTAGGCGGTGTAGTTGCCCGCGTTGCCGACCGGGATGAAGTGGAAGTCCGGCGCGTCGCCGAGCTGCTCGACGATCTCGTACGCCGCCGTCTTCTGGCCGTCGATGCGGTCGGGGTTGACCGAGTTGACGAGGTGCACGGGGTAGTTGTCGGCGAGCTCGCGCGCGATCTCGAGGCAGTCGTCGAAGTTGCCGCGGATCTGGATCAGGCGCCCGTTGTGAGCGACGGCCTGGCTGAGCTTGCCCATCGCGATCTTGCCCTCGGGCACGAGCACGGCGGCGGTGATGCCGGCGTGCGCCGCGTAGGCGGCGGCCGAGGCCGAGGTGTTGCCCGTCGAGGCGCAGATGACGGCCTTCGCGCCGTGCTCGATCGCGCGCGACACGGCGACCGTCATGCCGCGGTCCTTGAACGATCCGGTCGGGTTCATGCCCTCGAACTTGACCCACACGTCCGTGCCGGTGCGGCGCGACAGCGCCGGTGCCGGGAGCAGCGGCGTGCCGCCCTCGCCGAGTGTGACCACGGTCGAGGTGTCGGTGACACCCAGTCGATCTGCGTACTCGCGGAGGACTCCGCGCCAAACATGAGCCATGTCGCTCTCCTTCACACCCTCACTTGCCAGAAAAGTTCAATCGCCTTCGACCCGGAGCACCGAGACGACGCGTTCCACGACACCGCTGGCGGCAAGACGCGCCACCGTGTCGCTGAGATCCTGCTCGACCGCCTTGTGCGTGCCGATGACCAGCCGCGCCACGCCCGGGCCGCCGTTGCCGGCCGAGACGACGGTCTGCTCGACCGTGGCGATCGACACGCGCCCCTCGCTCAGCGTGCCGGCGACGGTCGCGAGCACGCCCGGCTGGTCGTCGACCTCCAGCGTGATCTGGTAGCGCGTCGTGACACGCCCGATCGGGACGATGGGCAGGTTCGCGAGCGTCGACTCGCCCACGCCCACTCCCCCGGCGATATGGCGTCGCGCCGCCGAGACCACGTCGCCGAGCACGGCGGACGCGGTCTGGACCCCGCCCGCGCCGGCGCCGTAGAACATCAGGTTGCCGGCGGCCTCGGCCTGCACGAACACCGCGTTGTTGGCGCCGTGGACACTCGCGAGCGGGTGGGCGCGGTCGACGAGGGCCGGGTAGACGCGCACCGAGATGGACTCGCCGGATGCCTCGACCAGGCGCTCGCACACGGCCAGCAGCTTGATCACGTACCCGGCATGGCGGGCGGCATCCATCATCGACTTGTCGATCGCCGTGATGCCCTCGCGGTGCACGGCCTCGAGCGGAACGGTCGTGTGGAACGCCAGGCTGGCGAGGATCGCCGCCTTCTGCGCCGCGTCGTAGCCCTCGACGTCGGCCGTGGGGTCCGCTTCGGCATACCCGAGGCGCTGCGCGTCGGCGAGCACGTCGGTGAACTCGGCGCCCTCCGTGTCCATGCGGTCGAGGATGTAGTTCGTGGTGCCGTTGACGATCGCCATGATGCGCTGCACGCGGTCGCCGGCGAGGGAGTCGCGCAGCGGCCGGATGATCGGGATCGCGCCGGCGGCAGCCGCCTCGTAGTACACCTCCGCGCCCACCTGGTCGGCCGCGTCGAAGATCTCGGGGCCGTGCGTGGCGAGGAGCGCCTTGTTTCCGGTGACGATGTCGGCACCCGAGTTGATGGCCTGCAGCACGTAGGTGCGCGCCGGCTCGATGCCGCCCAGCAGCTCGATCACGATGTCGGCGCCGACGATCAGCGTCTCGGCGTCGGTGGTGAACAGGTCGCGGGGCAGGTCGGTGTCGCGCTTGGCGTGGACATCGCGGACCGCGATGCCGGCCAGCTCCAGCCGGGCGCCGGCGCGGTCGGCGAGTTCGTCAGCGTGCTGGAGCAGCAGCGCGGCGACCTGCGAGCCGACGGAGCCGGCTCCCAGCAGCGCGACACGGAGGCGGCGGTAGTCGGTCATTCGATCCCTTCCGTCGGTGAAACGCCGGGCGCGCCCGCGAGGACGCCTCCGACGGCGAGGCCGGCGTCGCGTGAGAGCAGATCGTCGATCGACTCCCCCCGCACGATGACGCGTGCCTCTCCCCCGCGCAGCGCCACGACGGGCGGACGAGGGACGTAGTTGTAGTTGTTCGACAGCGAGAAGCAGTAGGCGCCGGTCGCGGGCACGGCGAGCAGATCGCCCGGGGCGACGTCGCCCGGCAGGTACTCGGCATCCACCACGATGTCGCCGGATTCGCAGTGCTTGCCCACCACGCGCGCGAGCGCCGGTGCGGCGTCGCTCGTGCGGGAGGCGATGCGCGCCGAGAACTCCGCGCCGTACAGCGCGGGGCGCGCGTTGTCGCTCATGCCGCCGTCGACGCTCACGTACAGGCGCGTGTCGCCGCTGTCGAGCGCGACCGGCTTGATCGTGCCGATCTCGTACAGTGTGACTCCCGCGCGACCCACGATCGCGCGTCCGGGTTCGAACGCCAGGTTCGGCATCGGGATGCCGCGCACCTCGCACTGCCGTGCCACGGCCTCGGCGATGCCGACGGCGAGCGCCTCGATCGGCGTCGGGTCGTCGACGGAGGTGTAGGCGATGCCGAAGCCGCCGCCGAGGTTGAGGACGGGCAGCTCGCCGCCCTCACGCAGCTCTGCGTGCAGCTCGACGAGCCGGGACGCGGACTCCTCGAACCCGGCCGTGCCGAAGATCTGCGAGCCGATGTGGCAGTGCAGCCCGACGAACTCGAGCCCCGCCAGCTCGCGGATGCGGGCGACGGCGGCGGGGGCATCCTGCAGCGTGAAGCCGAACTTCTGATCCTCGTGGGCCGTCGCGAGGAAGTCGTGGGTCTCGGCGTGAACGCCGCTGTTGACGCGCAGCAGCACGGCCTGGGTCACACCGCGGCGCGCGACGATGGCCGCGAGCCGCTCGATCTCGATGAGACTGTCGATGACGATCGAGCCGATGCCCACCTCGACGGCGCGCTCGAGCTCGGCGACGGACTTGTTGTTGCCGTGGAAACCCAGGCGCGACGGGTCCGCGCCCGCCGCGAGGGCGACAGCCAGCTCTCCCCCGCTGCAGACGTCGACGGCGAGTCCCTCTTCGGTGACCCAGCGCACGACCTCGGTGGTGAGGAACGCCTTGCCGGCGTAGTAGACGCGCGCCTGCGCACCGTGCAGCGCCGCTGCGGCGCGGAACGCCTCGAGGGTGCGGCGGGCCGTGCGACGCACCTCGTCCTCGTCGACCACGTACAGCGGCGTCCCGAAGCGCTCGCGCAGCGTCGTCGTCCGGATGCCGCCCAGTTCGAGCACGCCGTCGGCGCCGCGTTCAGCGGTCTCGGGCCACACGGCCGGGGCGAGCCCGTTCGCCTCGGCGGGGCGCTGAAGCCATGCGGGAGCGACGGAGCGGGTATGCGGGTCGGCGGACACTGTGGACCAATCGGTGGGAGCTTCGACGCTTGCAGGTCCGACGCTTTCGGTCGGGCGAGACAGAACCTGCGTGTGCCGCGGCCCGGGTGTCACGAGTGTGCAGTGAGACCGGCGCCAGGCAGTGCTAGAAGTCTAGGGCACACGGCTCGCCGGCCCCGCGCCGTGTGACGCACGACGGCGGCACGCGCTCAGGCGCACGTGCCGTCCTGCTGCAGTGCGGGGTCGGTGGCGATGCGGCCGTCGACGTCGAAGTCCGCCACGAGCCGGCTGCCGTCGACCTCGACCCCGGTGAGCGTCGCGCCGGCGGGCAGCCGGTCCGCGATGCACACGTTCCAGTCCCGCAGCACGGTGTCTGCAAGGTCGCCGAACTGCGCACGCAGCGCGTCGGCGCCCACCTCGGACTGGCCGAGCTGGAACGACGCCGGCGTCAGCACGATGTCGCCGTCCGCCGCCGAGGGCGTCAGCGCCACCCCGATCGGGATCTGCACGCCGAACAGCGTCAGGTCGAGAGTCATCGTGACGTTCGGCGCCGCGAGGCCCACCGTGTCGGCGGGGAAGCCGTCGATCGACGCCAGGAGCGTCTGCAGCTGCTGCTCGTCGAGCGCGACCTCCGCGGTGGCGCCGCTCAGAGTGGGCTCGCCACGGACCGGGATGCCGCGCGCGGTCACGGTGACGTCGCCGGTGACCCCGGTGTCGCCCAGCGGAACGTCGTCGGACGAGACGGTGAGGTCGTCGAGGGTGCCGCCGATGAGCTGCGGCAGCACGGCGCCGGCGATCTCGACGTCGATCTGCTGGTCCGCCGGCAGCGACAGCTGCGTGCGCACCTGATCCTGCACGACGCCCGTCACGATCTGCCGGGCGATGGCCTCCGCTGCGAACCACGCCCCGACCGCCAGCACCGCCACGATGGCGAAGCCCACGATCCACGGCCAGACCCGGTGACGGCGCGGCTCGCTCGGGCCGTCGGCGGAAACCATGCCGTCGGGCAGGGGCAGGGTCGGCTGCGAGTCGGCCGTGCTCATGTGCTACATCCGTTCCGGCGCCGCGACGCCCAGCAGGTCCAGCCCGTTGCGCAGCACCTGGCCGGTGGCGTCGTTGAGCCACAGACGCGTGCGGTGCACCGCCTCGATGGGCTCGTCACCGAGCGGGATCACCCGGCAGTTGTCGTACCAGCGGTGGTAGAGGCCCGCGAGCTCCTCGAGGTACCGCGCGACACGGTGCGGTTCGCGCACCTCGGCGGCGAAGGCCACGATGCGGGGGAACTCCTGCAGCGCGCCCAGCAGTGCCGACTCGGTCTCGTGGGTGAGCAGCTCGGGCGCGAACTCGGAACGGTCCACGCCGGAGGCGGCCGCATTGCGGGCGACGTTGTGGGTGCGCGCATGCGCGTACTGCACATAGAACACCGGGTTGTCGTTGGTGCGCTTGCGCAGGATCTCGGGGTCGAGCGTCAGCGGCGAGTCGGCGGGGTACCGCGCCAGCGAGTAGCGCAGCGCGTCCGTGCCGAGCCACTCGCGCAGGTCGTCGAGCTCGATGATGTTGCCGGCGCGCTTGGACAGGCGCGCGCCGTTGACCGACACGAGCTGCCCGATGAGCACCTCGATGTCCTTCTCGGGGTCGTCCCCCGCAGCGCCCGCGAGCGCCTTCAGGCGGTGCACGTAGCCGTGGTGATCGGCGCCGAGCAGGTAGATCTTGTGCGCGAAGCCGCGGTCGCCCTTGTTGAGGTAGTACGCGGCGTCCGCGGCGAAGTAGGTGTACTCGCCGTTGGAGCGGCGGATCACGCGGTCCTTGTCGTCGCCGAAGTCGGTCGTGCGCACCCACACGGCGCCCTCGTCGTCGAAGACGTGGCCCTGGGCCCGCAGGCGGTCGACCGCCTCGTCGACGAGGCTCGGCTCGCCGTCGGAGCCCGGGGCGTGGAGCACCCGCTCCGAGAACCACACGTCGAAG
>NZ_JBQCIP010000176.1:0-6629 GCF_051953575.1 Microbacterium sp. | reverse complement strand
CAGCGTCGTCTTACCCGACGACTCCGGACCGTAGATCTCGATGATGCGGCCACGCGGGAGCCCGCCGATGCCGAGCGCGACGTCGAGGGCGATCGAACCGGTGGGGACGACCTCGACGGGAGCGCGCTCGTCGCTGCCGAGCCGCATCACCGAGCCCTTCCCGAACTGCCGGTCGATCTGTGCGAGGGCCGATTCGAGGGCCTTCTCGCGGTCTGCGGGTGAGGGCATGTCGTGCTCCTTAGTGCTGGCGTTCCGTCGCCTGTAGGCTGTCGCGCTCCACCCCGGTGGGATGGATGCTGCGACAAGGCGTGTGGTGTCGTTCGACGTGGATCACGTTAGGGGTGGGTTCCGACATCGGCCTTCGCCCGGCCCCGTCCCGTGGAAAACACGTCCTCGACACCTTCTGTGGAGGACACTACGCGGATCTCGAACAGATATTCGACGACACGCCGCTGCGTGGCGGGGATTGGGTGTCAGTTGCGACGCGGCTCCAGGCGCCCCACGCCGTACCGGCGGTCCGCCGGCACATCCAGCTCCTCGCACAGCGCCAGCCACACCTGGCGAGGATCGACGCCGGCGTCGATCGCCTCGGAGGCGGTGCGGCCGCCCACGCTCGAGAGCACCAGATCGGTCACCACCGTGCTCGCCCGCCCGCCGAACTCATCTCTGACGGCGCGCTGGAACTCGCTGCGGCGCATGAAGGACGCGCGTCAGCGCAGCGACAGCTCGGCGTCGACCGAGGCCACCAGATCGTCGGGCACCACGTCGGGGAACGTCTGCAGGCCCTCGAGCACTGAGATGCGGTCGCCGACCTCGCGCATGATGATCGAGATCGGGACGTCGAGTGCTTCGGCAACCGACGCGAGGATCTCGCTCGAGGCCTCCTTCTGGCCGCGCTCGACCTCGCTCAGATAGCCCAGAGCCACGCTCGCGCGGCTGGCCACCTGGCGGAGGGTGCGCCCCTTCTGCTGGCGGAAATCACGAAGCACTTCGCCGATCTCTTGACGTACCAGGATCATCAGGGCCCCTCCTCACTTCTGATTCCACCGTCGTCCGGGTGGCCAACAGTACAGCACCGGATGATGTCAATCTAATCCCGTGAACTGGGCAATGGGTGGGAATCACCGAATGTAACCCAGACGCAACATGGTCTGTTCCCTGCCGTCACGAAGAGCAGCGGATGCCTCACAGCACGTCGAGCGCCAGCTCGAGCACACCCGTCACCGATGCGGCGCGGATCTCGTCGCGCGTCCCCGACAGCTCCAGCTCGACCGTCACCGCCGTCTCGGGAGTCACCACCGCGACGTGGACGGTGCCCACGGGCTTGCCGTCCTGCGGGTCGGGTCCGGCCACGCCGGTGGTCGCGAGCCCGACGTCCGCACCGAGCACGCGGCGCACTCCCCCGGCCATCGCGAGAGCCACATCGGCGTCGACGGCGCCCCGCTCGGCGAGCAGGGCCTCGTCGACGCCGAGCACCCGCGCCTTGAGATCGGTCGCATAGGCGACGATTCCCCCGCGCACGTGCGCAGAGGCGCCCGGGATGTCGACGAGCGTCGCGGTGACGCGTCCGCCGGTCAGGGACTCGGCTACCGCGATCGACCAGGAACGGGCGTCGAGCGCCCGCAGGACCGCGGCAGCGGCATCCTCCGTCACGACGACGTCCGCTTCTCGCGCGCGGCCCGCACCTCACTCACGACGTAGTCGATGCCGCTCGCGATCGTCAGGACGACGGCGATCGTCATCGTCACGCCGTTGACCCAGAAGATCCATTCGCCGGCCAGCGTCCACAGCGGCAGGAGCGCGAGCGAGAGCGCCAGCGCCTGCGCGACCGTCTTGAGCTTGCCCATCCAGGCGGCGGCGAGCACGTGGTCGCTGACCACCAGGAACCGGTACACCGTGATGCCGATCTCGCGGATCAGGACGATGACCGTGACCCACCACGGCAGCTCGGCGAGGATCGACAGCCCGATGAACGCGAACCCCGTGAGCACCTTGTCGGCGATGGGGTCGAGGAGCTTCCCCAGATCGGTGACGATGTCGTGCTTGCGTGCGAGGTACCCGTCGATCCCGTCGGTCGCGATCGCGACGATGAACAGCGCCGCCGCCCACCAGCGCAGGGCGCCGTCGGCACCGGCGTCCGCCAACAGCAGCCACAGGAAGACCGGAGCGCACAGGATGCGCACGACCGTGATCGTGTTGGGCAGCTGCCGCGGGATCGCCATGCGCCGAGCCTAGCCGTCGCGGTGCGTCAGTCGCGGCCGGTGAGGCCCCACGCGTCCTCGGAGCCCTCGTCGCCGTCGACCACGGGGTAGCCGTCGAACTGCGACGCGACGGCATCCTGACCGTACTGATCGGGGGCCGAAGCGGCGGGCGCGGGCGCAGCGGCGGGCGCGTCCTCGCCGCGCAGGCGCGCGAGCACCGCGGGCAGCTGGTCGGGTGACACGAGGACGTCGCGGGCCTTGGATCCCTCGGACGGGCCGACGATCTCACGGGATTCGAGCAGGTCCATCAGACGCCCGGCCTTCGCGAAGCCGACGCGCAGCTTGCGCTGCAGCATCGACGTCGAGCCGAACTGCGTCGAGATGATCTGCTCGGCGGCCGCGAGTAGCAGGTCGAGGTCGTCACCGATGTCGGCGTCGATCTCCTTCTTCTCGGCCACCGCGGCAACGTCGGCGCGGTACTCCGGCCGTGCCTGCTGCGTGACGTGCTTGACGACCTGCTCGATCTCTTTCTCGCTGACCCATGCGCCCTGCACGCGGAGCGCCTTGGAGGCGCCCATCGGCAGGAAGAGGCCGTCGCCCTGGCCGATCAGGCGATCGGCGCCGGGCTGGTCGAGGATGACGCGGGAGTCCGTGACGCTCGTCACCGCGAAGGCGAGGCGCGACGGCACGTTGGCCTTGATGAGACCCGTCACGACGTCCACCGAGGGCCGCTGCGTGGCGAGCACGAGGTGGATGCCCGACGCGCGCGCGAGCTGGGTGATGCGCACGATCGAGTCCTCGACATCGCGCGGGGCGACCATCATGAGATCGGCGAGCTCGTCGACCACGACCAGCAGGTACGGATACGGCTTGAGGACGCGCTCGCTCCCCGGCGGCAGCGTGATCTCGCCGGCCACGACCGCCTTGTTGAAGTCGTCGATGTGGCGGAAGCCGAAGGACGCGAGGTCGTCGTACCGCATGTCCATCTCTTTCACGACCCACTGCAGCGCCTCGGCCGCCTTCTTGGGGTTCGTGATGATGGGCGTGATCAGGTGCGGCACGCCGGCGTACGAGGTCAGCTCCACGCGCTTGGGGTCGATCAGCACCATGCGCACGTCGGCGGGCTTCGCCCGCATCAGGAGGCTGGTGATCATCGAGTTCACGAAGCTCGACTTGCCCGAGCCGGTGGAGCCGGCCACGAGCAGGTGTGGCATCTTCGCCAGGTTGGCGACGACGTACCCGCCGCCGACGTCCTTGCCGACGCCGATGGTCATCGGGTGGGTCTGCGTGGTCGCGGTCTGCGAGCGCAGCACATCGCCCAGCGTGACGATCTCGCGGTCGGTGTTCGGGATCTCGACGCCGATCGCGCTCTTGCCCGGGATGGGCGCGAGGATCCGCACCTCGTTAGACGCGACGGCGTACGCGATGTTGTTGGTCAGCGCGGTGATGCGCTCGACCTTCACACCCGGTCCGAGCTCGATCTCGTACTGCGTGACCGTCGGGCCGCGCGAGAAGCCGGTCACGCGCGCGTCGACCGAGAACTGGTCGAGCACGCTCGTGATCGCGCGCACGGTGTCGTCGTTGGCCTGCGAGCGTGCGACGTGCGGCGAGCCCGCCGCGAGCGAGTTGACCGACGGCAGCCGGTACGGCGCGGCCGGCGCACCCGATTCGGGTGCCGTGCCGATGCCGTCGAGGCCCGGGAGCAGGCCGTCGTCCTCGATGACCTCGGCGTCATCGAGCAGCGACGTGCGCGAGGACGTCGCCGCCTTGGCAGCCGACAGCACGGCGGGGTCGATCACCTCGGTGAGCGCGTCCGTCGCGGGTGCCGGAGGCGGCGCCGTCGGCGGTACGATCGCCTGTTCGAAACCGCCCTGCGTCGACCCCAGCAGCTCCGTGAGGTCCTGCGATCCGAGTCCCTCCGCGGGGTCCTTCTCGCGCCCGGTTTTGTTGCGGCGCCAGAACGGCAGCGACGAGTCGCCCTCGTCGTCGCCCGTGGCGGCGGGTGCGGCATCCGCCGGCTTCTCTTCGCGCAGTTCGGCGCCGAACATCCACGCGTACAGCTCACCGAGGCGACGGCCGATGCGGTTGGGCGGGGTCTTCGTGATGATCAGGATGCTGAGCACCGCCAGCAGCGAGAGCGCGATGTACGCACCCACATCGGTGAGCACGAACGCGAGCGGTTCGCCGAGCATCCAGCCGAACAGCCCGCCGGCCTCGCTGAGCGCCGGGAGGCCCTCGCTCGGCTGCGGCCGCCCGCCTGCGACGTGGCAGAACCCGGCGATGGTGACGATGAGCAGGCCGAAGCCGATGCCGACGCGTCCGTTGTCATGGACCGACGACGGATGCCGGAACATCCAGCCCGCGAGCATCAGCAGCAGCACCGGCAGCACGAACGCCTCGCGGCCGATCAGACCGCCCACCGTGTAGGCGCTGATCGTCGTGGCGACCTCGTTGCCGATGAAGAACCACTCGTTGACCGCCCCGGCGATCGCCAGCAGCACGAGCAGGAACGGGAACCCGTCGCGACGCTGCTCCTTCTCGAGCGCTTCGGGACCGAAGGCCCGGAACAGCCCGCCGGTGGCATGCGCGAGGCCCATCCAGGCACGCGTGATGACGGGCGGCCGGTCCGGCTCGCCCACGTACCGCTTCGGCGCCGGGGCGGGCTTGGCCGCCGCCGGCTTCCGCGCGCTCGACGACGTCGTCGAGCGACCGCTCGACGACGTGTTCGAAGACGCGCGCGACACCTTGGTCGGGCTGCTGCTCCTGGCCATCCCTCCACGGTAGGCGGGAGGGCCGACATTTCCGCGGAACCACGCCGCTGGGGCCCTATCGCAGGCGCTTGACCATGGTGTCGCGCCCGACGCCGCTGCGCACGACGGCGAAGCCCTCGCTGCGGTACAGCGTCGTCGCGAAGTTGCCGCGCTCGACGCTCAGGCTCAGGCGGGCGAAGCCGTCGGCGCGCGCCTTGTCGCACAGCCGCTGCAGCAGCGCCCGACCCACCCCGTGGGCCCGCCACACCGGCCGTACGCCGATGATCAGCTCGGGCACACCGGTGCCGACGTACCCGAATCCGGGATCGGTGCGGGGCAGCATCCGGTACCACGCCGCGCCGACCGGACCTCCTGCGGCGTCCTCGGCGACGAAGCCCGCATCGCCCGGCCTCATCCACCCGGCGACGTAGCGCCGATGGTCGTCGCCGGCGATGATCTCGTGCCGCGGACGGCCCGTGCCCTGACGCCAGTTCGCCGCCTCGACGACCATGTCGCCGAGGAAGGACCCGTCGGCGGGCACGGCGGGGCGGATGCGGAACGAGGAGACCACGCGCCGATGGTACGGCGCGTGTGTTTCAACGGTGTGTCGGCGACGGCCGGCCTCCCGCCCGGCGACCGGCGTACCGCGCGGACACGCGGCAGGAGCCGGCGTCCGGGTCAGGCTTCGATGACCAGCGGAACGATCATCGGGCGCCGGCGCAGCGACTGGTTGACCCAGCGGCCGATCGTGCGGCGGACGACCTGTGACAGCGCGTGCGAATCGCGGACGCCGGACTGGGCCGCCTCGGCGAGCGCGGCGGCGATCTTCGGTTTGACGTCCTCGAACACGGAGTCGTCCTCGGCGAAGCCGCGGGCGTGCACCTCGGGGCCGGAGATCACCTTGCCGGTCGTCGCGTCGACGACGACGATGACCGAGATGAAGCCCTCTTCGCCGAGGATCCGTCGATCCTTGAGGTCGGCGTCGGTGATCTCGCCGACGGTCGACCCGTCGACGTACACGAACCCGAGGTCGAGCTGGCCGACCGCCTCGGCGACCCCGTCGCGCAGGTCGATGACGGTGCCGTTCTCGGCGAGCAGCGTGCGCTCCTCGGGGATGCCGGTGTCCTGGGCGAGGCGGGCGTTGGCCATCAGGTGCCGGTACTCGCCGTGGACCGGCAGCACGTTGCGCGGCTTGAGGATGTTGTAGCAGTACAGCAGCTCGCCCGCCGCGGCGTGACCCGACACGTGCACCTTGGCGTTGCCCTTGTGCACGACGTTCGCGCCGAGCTTGGTGAGCCCGTCGATCACGCGGTAGACCGCGTTCTCGTTGCCGGGGATGAGGCTGGACGCCAGGATCACCGTGTCGCCGGGGCCGGGCTCGATCGCGTGGTCGAGGTTGGCCATGCGGCTGAGCACCGCCATCGGCTCGCCCTGCGAGCCGGTCGACATGTAGACGATCTGGTCGTCGGGCAGGTCGCGCGCCTTCTTGTAGTCGATGAGCACGCCGTCCGGCACCTTGAGGTAGCCGAGGTCCTCGGCGATCGTCATGTTGCGGACCATGCTGCGGCCGAGGAACGCGACCCGACGGCCGTGGGCGGCGGCGGCATCCAGCACCTGCTGAACGCGGTGGACGTGACTGGAGAAGCTCGCGACGACGACACGACGGGGCGCCTTGCCG
>NZ_JBQCIP010000175.1:0-3869 GCF_051953575.1 Microbacterium sp. | reverse complement strand
ATGGGGAGACCGACATCCCCAACCACGGGAGGGCACCGTGAACCTCAGCCGCAAGCGCAAGAAGGAACTCGAGAAGCTGCAGAAGCAGGCCGGAAACCTGTGGGAGGCGCAGCAGGTGCTGGTCGGCGAGGCCGCCACCGTGGCCCGCGAGGCCGGTCGCCAGCTCGGCAACTACGGACGTGAGCGGGTCGCCCCGCAGGTGCAGGCGAACTACGACAAGTACGCCGCTCCCTACGTCGACAAGGGCAAGAAGGTCTTCAACGGCACCGTGGTCCCGGCCGCCGGAGCCGTGGTCGGCTCGGCGCTCTCGGTGTGGGATGCCGCCAACGAGCAGCGCGGACGCCTGGCCTCGGGTCGCGGCATCCAGCTTCCCGTCGTCGCCCCGGCGAAGAAGGGCCTCGGTGCGGGCGGCGTCATCGCCATCATCCTCGGGGTCGCCGCCGCCGTGGGCGTCCTGTACGCCGCGTGGCAGACGCTGCGCGCCGACGACGAGCTCTGGGTCGCGGACGACCCGCTGCGCGCGCCGGATGCCTGAACCGGAGGGCATCGCACGCGTCAGGCAGGCGGCATCCGATCGCGGTCTTGAGATCGAGATCACGGAGCGGCCTGCGGCGAACAGCCTCAACGAGGCCGCCGAGATCCTCGGCATCGATCCGTCGGGGATCGTGAAGACGCTCGTCGTGAAGCGCTCGGACGACACCTACCTGTTCGCGCTGATCCCGGGCGACCGGGCGATCTCGTGGCCGAAGCTGCGGGCCGTCGTCGGCGTGAACAAGCTGCAGCTGCCCGATCAGGAGCGTGCGCTGGCGGCGACCGGCTACGAGCGCGGCACGATCGTCCCGGTCGGCAGCACGAACGACTGGCCGGTGTACGCCGATGCCGACATCGTGGGGCGCCGCGTCGCGATGGGGGCGGGCGCTCACGGCTACAGCATGTTCGTGCAGGCGGACGACCTGATCTCGGCGTACGGGGCGACCGTCGCCGACATCTCCCAGCCGCTGGGCTGAGCGCCCGTCAAGGTGTGGGCAGCTTCACGCCCGCGAGATCGAGTGCGATGTCGACGAGCTTGACCCGCTGCAGCCCCGGCACGTCGGCGAGCGGGAACCACTCGGCGCGGTCGGTCGACCCGTCCGTCTCGTTGCGCAGCCGTCCGCCCGTGATCCGGGCGCGGTACACGATCCGCAGGGTGTGCAGCGGCTCGGTGTGCCCGGGGGTCAGCCGGCGTCCGGCGGGGATGACGCGGGAATGGATGCCGAGCAGCTCGCCGACCGTGACGTGATAGCCGGTCTCTTCGCGGACCTCGCGGCGCGCGGCCACCTCGGGATCCTCGCCGGGCTCGAGGCCGCCACCGGGCATGGTCCAGGCGGCTCGTCTGCCTTCGTTCCAGTGCGCCAGCAGGATGCGCTCGTCCTCATCCAGGATGACCGCGTATGCGGCGACGCGCAGGTCCATGCTTCACCCTAATGCGCCGAGCGGCCGCAGGAGAACGAGGGGTGCCCGAGGAATATGACGCGACGACCGGCAGTTCGCCACCTTATGGAGTCGATCTCGCACGTCGTCACGGACCCGTCCGCGGCTGACGAAGACGCCGCGCTCGAGCGGCTGCTCTCGGCGATCGACGTGCGCATCCGGCGTCAACTGCGGCTCCGCCTCGGCGAGGGGGAGCTGCTCGCGCTCGCGCCGGGAGCACTCACGTACGCGTACGTGCTGTCGGGAGAGGTGCGCACCCGTCTCCGCGGCGACGCGCCCCTCACGGCGGCCGCCGGTGACATGCTCATCACGAACGGGCGTGCGCAGGGGGCGCTGACCGCGAACGGGCCTGCCACGCTGCTGCTCGCCGAACTGGACCTCGTCGACGAGGCCGCTCACCTGTCGCTTCTTCTTCCCCACGCCGTGGTCGTGCACGCCTTCGCCGACCGGGAGCCCGCGGCGGCCGCCATGCTGCCGCACATGGGCGTCGACGCGGATGGCCGGTTCACCACACGCGGCGGGGACTTCGCGGTGTGCCGCATGATGGCGGCGACCGTGCTGATCTCGGCCATCCGGGCCTGGGCGGCAGCAGGCTGCGCGCCGGACGGGTGGCCCGTCGCCGCCGGCGACCCGTTCCTCGATCGCGTCGTCGCCGCGATCCACGCCGATCCCGGTCGCGAGTGGACCGTCGAGGCGCTGGCCGCGCTCGGTGCGATGTCTCGGTCGGTGTTCGCCGAGCGGTTCCGCAGCCGATTCGGCACGTCGCCCGCCGGGTATGTGACCTCGGTGCGCATGCGCACGGCCCAGGACCTGCTCTCGCGCGGGCTGGGCGTGAGCACGGTCTCTCGTGAGCTCGGCTACGCGTCGGACGAGGGCTTCAGCCGGGCGTTCCGCCGCAGTGTCGGCACCACGCCCTCAGCGTGGCGGTCGACCCACCGCCTCATCTCTGCCTGAGCGACCGGTACGGTCCGACGTCGGGCGGATGCCGGCGGCCGGTGCGACCGGGCGCCGGCATCCATTCGGCCACTTCCGCGCGCCCTCCCGGTTCGAGAGCCCGAACAGGACGGCGCCGAGCACGAGGATCGCCGCACCGGCGAGGTACACGGTCACGATGCCGAGGCTGTCGACGAGGAGCCCCCCGACGCCCGCGGCGATCATGATGGCCGCCTGGAAGCCCACGACGACGATGCTGCCGCCGGCTTCGAGGCGATCCGGCATGCGGTGACCGACCCACGTGTTCACGATCAGCAGCCACGAGGCGAAGAAGAAGCCCCACGCGAAAGCAGCGACGCCCACGAGCAGCGGCGCACCCGACGCCACGATGATGGCCAGCGTCATGAACGCCATCACGATCGGCGAGACCACGGCGAACACGCGGTAGGTGCGGTCGATGATCATGCCGATGAGGATGTTGCCCACGAAGCCGCCGATGCCGAACACGGCCAGCAGCACGATGACGACGCCCGCGTCGATGGGCTTCCCGGCCTCGTTCACGCGGTCCAGCGCGATGCGGATGTAGGTGAACGCGAGGAAGTGCCCGAGAACGACGAGCACGTGGCCGGCGACGCCCAGGCCGATGCCGGGGAGCCTCAGCGTCCCGAGGAGCGTCGACAGCGACGCCGACGCCTCGGCGGGCACCGAGGGCAGCAGCAGGCGCAGCAGCACGGCCAGGACGGCCGTGGCGACGGCGGCCACCACGAAGACCGCCCGCCAGTCGAGCACCTCGCTGAGCATCACGCCGATCGGCACGCCCGCCACGGTCGCGAGCGACGTGCCCGCAGAGGTGAACATGACGGCGCGTCCGAGCCGCTCGGGACCGGCGATGCGCGCGGCGACGGTGATCGACATCGCCCAGAAGCCCGACAGCGCGGCGCCGAGCAGCACGCGGCCCACGAGCAGGAGGGGCAGATTCGGCGCGACCGCGACGATCGCGTTCGAGACGGTGGCCCCGATCGCCATCCACACCAGCAGCGAACGCCGGTCGAGCCGCGGCAGCGCCAGGCCGATGGTCGGCGCGACGACGAGGCCCGCGAGCGCGGTGACGGCGACCATCTGACCGGCCTGGCCGGGCGTCACGCCGATGTCGTCGGCGATCTCGGTGAGCACGCCGCCGGGCAGGAACTCCGCGGTGACGAGCAGGAAGCTCATCGCCATCATCGCGATGAGGGCGCCGTAGCGCAGACGCGGGGGCGCCGACGTGGTCACGGGCAGCGAAGCGGTGGTCGTCATGGTTCCAGCCTGGTGCCGGGACGATCGGGCCACCCGACCGTGCGTCCGCGGCATCCGATCGATCGTCCGGAGAACAGGAATGCGACCCCCGGAACGGGAGTCGCATGTCTGTGGAGCCTAGGAGATTCGAACTCCTGACATCCTGCTTGCAAAGCAGGCGCTCTACCAAC
>NZ_JBQCIP010000174.1:0-5232 GCF_051953575.1 Microbacterium sp. | reverse complement strand
GCCGTGGCTCATCCACACGTTCTGCTCGACGGGCTGGCCGCCCAGCAGCACGCCGCCGTCACCCGTGATCGCGGCATCCGTCGCGCCGTACTCGCGCAGCCCGGTGTTCGCCACCTCGCCGCCGAGCGCCTGCGCCATGACCTGGAAGCCGTAGCAGATGCCGAGCGTCGGCACGCCGAGGTCGAACACGCCGGAGTCCAGCGCGGGCGCGCCCTCTTCGTACACCGACGACGGACCGCCCGACAGGATGATGCCGACGGGGTTCTTCGCGGCGATGTCGGCGGCGGACGCGGTGTGCGGCACGATCTCGCTGTACACACCGGCCTCGCGGACACGGCGGGCGATCAGCTGCGCGTACTGGGCGCCGAAGTCGACGACCAGCACCGGGCGCTGGTCGGTCTCGTTTTGTTCGGTCAACGCTTGTTCTCCGTAGGGATGGCCTGGGTCAGGGACGAGTGCTCGGCTCGCGAGTGCAGTTCATCGGCCTCGCGCTGGGCGAGGTAGGACTTCACGTCGCGGGCGACGCGGGCCTCCATGAAGAACGACAGGAGCGGGACGATGCCGCCCGCGGCGAGCATCGCGAGGCGCCCGAGGTTCCAGCGCATGAGGCTCCACACGCGGAAGCACGAGATGAGGTACACGACGTAGAACCAGCCGTGCGCGACCAGGATGCCCAGCGACAGGTTGAACCCGTCACCGGTGGACTCCAGGCCGGAGGCGGTCTCGACGACGGGCGCGAACCACAGGAAGCCGCCGGATCCGCCGAGGAACAGCTCGTAGCCGACGGCGTACTTGACGATCATCTCGGCGACCAGCAGGAGCAGCATGGTGCCCGTGATGATCGAGCAGATCTGGTAGAACTTCAGGGCTCCGCGGATCGCCGGAAAGGAAGCGAGCTTCGGGGCGCGGGGCATGACCCCCAGTCTACCCGCGAGCCGCCGCGCCTCCGCCGGGCCCTTCGGGCTCGGGCTCGTCGTCGGTGAGGTCCTCGACCTCCTTCTCCCACGCGTCCTTCGCGAGGCGGTACCAGAGGTAGAACGCGAAGCCCGCGAACACCGCCCACTCCACCGCGTAGAAGATGTTGAGCCAGTTGACGGTCGACCCCTCTTCGGGCGCCGGCGACGAGATCGCCTCGAGCCCGGCGAACGCGTCGGTCGATGCGAGGTACGGCCGGTAGACGCTCAGCTCCGCCACGTCGTGCCAGCGACCCAGCAGGGCGGCCGGCGACATCCGCGTCATCGTCTGCGGGTCGGCGCCGTGAGGCGGCAGCACCGGACCCTCGTCGGCGATCAGACGGCCCGTCACGTCCACCGGATCGGCGTAAGTCCCCACGCCCTCTCCAGACGCCGCCGACGCGTCGTCCGGAGCCTCTGGGCGCGTGGGCCCAGCCTCGGCCTCCAGCCGCTCCACCGCCTGAGCCGCGGCATCCTCGGTCGCCGCCCAGCCGAGCGCGACCGCCACCGACACGGGTCCGTCGACCGCGGTCTCGCCGTCGTCGAGGCGCAGCTGCCCGGTCACCCAGTAGCCCTTCACGCCGTCGTTGTAGCGGGACTCGACCACGAGGAAGTCGCCCGGCACCCACGTGCCGGTCGCCTCGACGCGCTGGCCGACCAGCGGGTCGTTGAGGTACTCGCCCGGCTGCACGACATCGCCGATCGGACGCACCTGCTCGGTCGCGCCGGGCGGCGTCGGATCCACCTGGACCGCGCGGGCGAGCTGCCACTGCCCGAGCCACGCGAACACGCCCGCGACCACCAGGCATAGCAGCAGCATGCCGATCCAGCGCGGCCTGACCATGACCTCGCGCAGGGTCGGCGGAAAGACCTCCGGCGCCGGAGGGGAATCGGACGCGGGTGAGCTCAGCCCGCGGCGTACGGGGCGACGACGACCTCGACGCGCTGGAACTCCTTGAGGTCGGAGTACCCGGTCGTGGCCATCGACTTGCGCAGCGCCCCGATGAGGTTCGCGGTGCCGTCGGCGACGGGCGCCGGGCCGTACAGGACCTCTTCGAGCGACGCGACCTGGTCGACCTTCACGCGCTTGCCGCGCGGAAGCTTGGCGTGGTGCGCCTCGGGACCCCAGTGGAAGCCTCGGCCCGGGGCATCCGTCGCTCGCGCGAGGGCGACGCCCAGCATGACGGCATCCGCACCCATCGCGATGGCCTTGACGATGTCGCCCGACGTGCCCACGCCGCCGTCGGCGATGACGTGCACGTAGCGTCCGCCCGACTCGTCGAGGTAGTCCCGGCGCGCGCCGGCGACGTCCGCGACCGCGGTGGCCATCGGCGCGTGCAGGCCCAGCGTGGCGCGCGTCGTCGACGCGGCTCCCCCGCCGAAGCCGACGAGCACGCCGGCGGCGCCCGTACGCATGAGGTGCAGCGCGGCGGTGTAGGTCGACGCGCCGACGACGATCACCGGGACTTCGAGGTCGTAGATGAACTTCTTGAGGTTCAGCGGCTGGTCGACGCTCGACACGTGCTCGGCCGACACCGTGGTGCCGCGGATCACGAACAGGTCCACGCCCGCCGCGACGACGGTCTCGTACAGCTCCTGCGTGCGCTGCGGCGTGAGCGAGCCGGCGACGGTGACACCGGCCGCCCGGATCTCGGCGAGCCGGTCGCGCACCAGCGCGGGCTTGATGGGCTCGGAGTACAGCTCCTGCATGCGACGCGTCGCCGCGGCCTTCTCCAGGCCGGCGATCTCGGCGAGCAGCGGCTCGGGGTCGTCGTATCGCGTCCACAGACCCTCGAGGTCGAGGACGCCGAGGCCGCCGAGCTGGCCCAGCATGATCGCCGTGCGCGGGCTCACGACCGAGTCCATCGGGGCGCCCAGGACGGGGATGTCGAAGCTGAACGCGTCGATCGTCCACGTGGTCGAGACGTCCTCGGGGTTGCGGGTGCGCCTCGACGGCACCACCGCGATGTCGTCGAACGAATAGGCGCGACGCGCCCGCTTGGCCCGGCCGAGTTCGATGTCCATGCTCACGGGTCCAGCCTACCCGCCGGGTCTGTGCGGCCCGATCCGAGCCCTCGTGCGGGGGGTCTGGGGCGCGCATCTCGTCCCGCAGGCAGAGACGAGTGGATGGCCGGGGCACATGCCGCCGGGATCCACTCGCCTCAGCGTGCGCGGGCGACCCGCGTCTCGTCCCACACGGGTGCGTCGGACTCGAAGACGCGGCCGTCGGAGCCGAACACCAGGAACCGGTCGAACGACTTCGCGAGCCAGCCGTCGTGCGTGACCGCGAGGACCGTGCCCTCGAAGCGGGCGAGCGCGTCCTGCAGCGCCTCGGCCGAGACGAGGTCGAGGTTGTCGGTCGGCTCGTCGAGCAGCAGCAGCGTGGCTCCCGAGAGCTCCAGCAGCAGGATCTGGAACCGCGCCTGCTGCCCACCCGACAGGCTGTCGAACGTCTGCTCCGCCTGCGCGACGAGGCCGTAGCGGTCGAGCGCGCTCGAGGCGGCGTCCCGCGGGAGCCCCGCCCGGGCGTCCTCGCCCCGGTGCAGGATGTCGAGCAGCGTGCGCCCCTCGAACTCGGGATGCCGGTGCGTCTGCGCGAACCAGCCGGGGACGACGCGCGCGCCGAGGATCGCCCGTCCCTCGTGCGCGACGGGATCCAGTCCGGCACCGGTCGCCGTGACATGGCCGAGGCGTCCGTCGGGATCCGTCCCACCGCGGGCGAGCAGCCGCAGGAAGTGCGACTTGCCCGACCCGTTCGAGCCCAGCACCGCGACACGGTCGCCGAACCACACCTCCAGGTCGAACGGCTTCATGAGGCCGGTCAGCTCCAGCCGCTCGGCGACCACGGCGCGCCGGCCCGTGCGTGCCCCGCGCAGGCGCACGTCGAGGTCCTGCTCCTTCGGACGCTCCTGGGGCGGCCCTGCCTGCTCGAACTTGCTCAGCCGCGTCTGCGCGGCACGATAGCGCGATGCCATGTCGCTGTTGTTCGCGGCCTTGACCTTGAGGGTCGCGACCAGCGCCTTGAGCTTCACGTGCTGCTCGTCCCAGCGCCGGCGCAGCTCGTCCAGGCGCGCCATCCGGTCTTCGCGTGCACGGTGGTACGTGCCGAAGCCGCCGCCGTGCACCCACGCCGTGCTGCCCGCGCCGCCTGCCTCGAGGGTCACGATGCGGTCGGCGGCGCGCGCCAGCAGCTCCCGGTCGTGCGACACCAGCAGCACCGTCTTGGGCGTCTCGCGCAGACGCTCTTCGAGCCACCGCTTTCCGGGCACGTCGAGGTAGTTGTCGGGCTCGTCGAGCAGCAGCACCTGGTCGGGACCGCGCAGCAGCGCCTCCAGGGCGAGCCGCTTCTGCTCGCCGCCCGACAGCGTCGTCAGCTCGCGATAGCGGGCGCGAGCGAACGGGATGCCGAGCGCCGCGGTCGTGCACGTGTCCCAGACGGTCTCGTACTCGTAGCCGCCCGCCTCGGCGTACTCGGCGAGCGCCCCGGCGTACCTCATCTGGGTGTCGAGGTCGTCGTACTCGATGATCGCCGCCTCGGCGTCCTCGAGCTCCCGCGCGGTGCGACGCACCCGGTCGGGGGCGACCGAGATGAGCAGGTCGTGCACCGTCTGGCCCGGCTCGCCATGACCGACGAACTGATCCATGACGCCCAGGCCGCCGTCGATCGAGACCACGCCCGACAGCGCGGGAATCTCGTCGCGGACGATCCGCAGCAGCGTCGACTTGCCTGCGCCGTTCTGTCCGATCAGCGCAGTCGTCGTCCCCTCGCCCACACGGAACGAGACCTCGTCGAGCAGCGGCCTGCCGTCGGGCAGGGCGTACGAGACGGCGGCGATGTCGATGTAACCCACGATGGTCCCCTCTGCTCCTGCGCGGCATCCATCGCCGAAGGGGAGCCGACCAGACTATCGGACTCGATCGCACCCGTGGGCTGCGGGCGGGACTCAGGCAGCAGGGGCCGCATAGCGGCCGGACCTGATGGCCCGCTCGCGCGCTTTCGCCGCCTCGGCTTCTCGGTTCTTCGGCGGCGTCACCGCGACGAGGTCGTCGAGCAGGTGCTGGGTGATGTGGGCGATCTCGTGGACGGCGTGGTCGAACGCCTCTTGATTCGCCTTCGAGGGCTTCGTGGTGCCCGCGATCTTGCGCACGTACTGGAGGGCCGCGGCATGGACCTCTTCGGAGGTCGCGGCGGGCTCGAAGTTGTGGAGCGTGTGGATGTTCCGGCACATGCCCCCGACGATACGCCGGGCTCCCGACGGCGGCCAGGCCGCCGGCATCC
>NZ_JBQCIP010000173.1:0-4171 GCF_051953575.1 Microbacterium sp. | reverse complement strand
AGGACAGGCCACCATGCCTTGTCGACGGAGTTCCGGTCGATCTTGAACTGCTCGTACAGCTCCTCGACGAGCCATTCGTTGGCTCCGAACTCTCCTTCGTTCGAAACCCCGACGCCCGTCACCTGGCTCGACACCCTGAATCGCCTGCTTCCATCAGTGAAGTTTGGGTCGCGTGCCGGCTGCTGAGACCTGGACACGCATCGGTTAAGCCTAGCCCAGTCCGGGGGCGCGGATCCGGTCCACAGCTGGCGCGAAGCTGAAAGAAACCGGATCATTCGCCGCACAGCAACTGTCACTACCCTTGGCGGACATGGAGTTCTACGGCGAAACCCCCGATGTCGACCTGACGTACTCGGATGTCTTCCTCGTCCCGCGCCGCTCTGCGATCACGAGCCGCCTCGACGTCGACCTCGCACCCGGCGACGGCACGACGGCGACCCTGCCGCTGGTGTCGGCGAACATGAACTCGGTCACGGGCGCCCGCCTGGCCGCGACGCTCGCGCGCCGCGGCGGCCTGGGCGTGCTGCCGCAGGACATGCCGCTGCAGGAGCTCGACGCCGCGATCCGGTGGGTCAAGGCGCAGCCCGTGCAGTGGGACACCCCGCTCGTGCTGCCTCCCGACGCGACGGTCGCGGATGCCGCACGCCTGCTGCCGCCCACCGAGGGGCACGGCATCGTCGTCGCCGACGCGTCGTCCGGCCACGTGGATGCCGACGACATCCTCGGGATCGTCCCCGCCACGCGTCTGGGCACGGCTCTGCCCGACGCACGCCTCGGCGATCTGGCGCGCGGGCTGGCGGCATCCGTCGACGCGGACGACATCGAGAGCGCGCGCCACGCGTTCGACGTGATCGTCGCCGCCGAGGCCGAGACGGTCTGCGTGCTGCAGCACGGACATCTCGTCGGCACGCTGTCGCGCCGCAGTGCGCTGCGCTCGACGCTGTACCGCCCCGCGGTCGACGCGTCCGGGCGGCTCATCGTCGCGGCGGCCGTCGGCATCAACGGCGACGTCGCCGCGAAGGCCCAGGCGCTCGCCGCCGCAGGCGTGGACGTCCTCGTCATCGACACCGCGCACGGTCACCAGGAAGGGATGCTGCGCGCCCTGCGTGCGGTCGCGGACCTCGATCTCGGCATCCCGATCGCCGCGGGCAACATCGTCAGCGCCGAGGGCGTGCACGATCTGGTGACGGCGGGGGCGTCGATCCTCAAGGTCGGCGTCGGACCGGGCGCCATGTGCACGACCCGCATGATGACCGCCGTCGGACGCCCGCAGTTCTCGGCCGTGCTCGAGACCGCCGAGGCCGCCAGGATCATGGGCGCGCACGTGTGGGCCGACGGCGGTGTGCGCTACCCGCGCGACGTCGCACTCGCGCTGGCGGCCGGCGCCGCGTCGGTCATGATCGGCTCGTGGTTCGCCGGCACGATCGAGGCGCCGGGCGAACTGCAGGTCGACGAGTCGGGCCGCGCCTACAAGGAGTCCTGGGGCATGGCCTCGACGAAGGCGGTGCACGAGCGGTTCGGCCGTCTCGACCCGTACGAGCTCGCCCGCAAGGAGCTCTTCGCCGAGGGCATCTCGTCGTCGAAGATCTACCTCGACCCGCTGCGCCCCGGTCTGGAGGACCTGCTCGACATGATCACGTCCGGCGTGCGGTCGTCGTTCACCTACGCGGGCGCGTCGACCGTGGCCGAGTTCCACGACCGCGCGCGGGTCGGCCTGCAGTCCGCCGCGGGCTACGACGAGGGCAAGGCGCTCCCCGTCAGCTGGTGAGGGACGCGGATGCCGGGCGCCCGGCATCCACTCTCCGCGGGTCTGTGCGAACCGTCAGCGCAGGCGCGCCAGCGCGCGCTCGTGCACGGCCGGATCGGAGTCCATGCCGGCAGGGGAGTCCGGTCCGTACACGACCAGCTCGTCGAACCCGAGGGCCTCGGCGCGCTCGGCCGCCGCCAGGAACTCGTCGACGCTCGTCGTCGGGCGCACCTGGCCGAAGCCGAGCAGCAGGGATCGGCGGACGTCACCCGGCGCGCGCCCGGTGGCGGCGCACGCCTTCGCGAACCCGTCCGCCTGGTGGCCGAGCAGGTCCCAGTACTCGCCGGGTGAGAGCGACGTCGAGCCCGGGCCGCCGTAGGTGTTCCAGGTGTCGGCGTGGGACGCGGCCAGCGCGAGGGCGCGCGGGCCGTGCGCGGCCAGCAGCAGCTCTGGCCGCGGCGTTGCCGCAGGTGCGGGCGTGGTCTCGAGGCCGTGGAACGACAGCGTGCCGCCCTCCCAGTCCGTCGCGCCGTCGAGCACGGCGATGTAGCCGCGCACGACGTCGGCGAACCGTGCCGACATCTCGCGCGGCGTCGGGCGCCGCCCGTGGTCCGCCAGTGCGCACGTGGGGGCACCCGCTCCGAGTCCGAGCACGAGGCGTCCGCCGGAGATGTCCTGAACGGTCATCGCCACCCGGGCGAGGGCGACCGGTGTGCGGAGCACGGCCGACGCGACGAGCGTTCCGAGACGGATGCGCTCGGTCGTCCCGGCCGCCGCCGTGAGCGTCGTGAACGCCTCGCTCAGCCACATCCCCGGCGCCGTCGCGTGCGTCAGATGGTCGTACGTGTACACGACGTCGTAGCCGATCTGATCCGCCCAGCGGTACCAGCGCTCCTGCTCGCGCCACGGCCCGACCGGGGGAATGACGACGCTGATCCTGTCGAGTGCCATGACGACATCGTGTCACCGCTTCGGCTCGGAGGAGCGGATGCCGGCGGTCGCGGCATCCCTTCACACCCGGCTGCGCGGTGGCACCTGCCGTAGACTGTTCGGCACGATGGACGACCCTCCTAGTTGTAGACCCTCGCCCCACCGACCCGACTCCCGCGTGAACGGGGGTGATGTGTGATGGACTACGTCATGCTGGGCGTGGGGCTCCTGCTCACTATCGGCACCGGTCTGTTCGTCGCGAGCGAGTTCGCGCTCGTGAACCTCGACCGTGCCGACCTCGAGGCCCGCCAGGCCGCCGGAGAATCCCGTCTGTCGCTGACGATCAGCGCACTGCGGATCACCTCGACCCATCTGTCGAGCGCGCAGCTGGGAATCACGCTGACGACGCTGCTCACCGGTTACACGATGGAACCGGCGATCTCGAACCTCCTGGCGCCCGTGTTCGACGCCTGGGGGGTGCCCGCGAGCATCTCCCGCCCGCTGGCGGCCATCATCGGCGTCGCGATCGCCACGGTCTTCTCGATGATCCTGGGCGAGCTCGTGCCGAAGAACTTCGCGCTGGCCGTCCCGCGGCAGACCGCGAAGCTCGTGATGCCCTTCCAGGTCGCGTTCACGACCGTGTTCCGCCCGGCGATCGTCGTGCTCAACGGCAGTGCGAACGGCGTGCTGCGGGCCATGGGCGTCGAGCCCAAGGAGGAGCTGTCGGGCGCCCGCACGGCCGAAGAGCTGTCGAGCCTGGTGCGGCGCTCCGCGAGCGCGGGCGTGCTCGAAGAGGACACCGCGTCGCTGCTCGATCGCAGCCTCACCTTCGCGCGGCTCACCGCGGCCGACGTCATGACGCCGCGGCCCAGCATCCACGCGCTCGCCGCCGACGACTCCGCCGAGGACGTCATCCAGCTCGCCCGCCGCACCGGGCACAGCCGGTTCCCCGTCTATGACGAATCGATGGACGACATCACCGGCATCGTGCACCTGAAGGCGGCCGTGAGCGTGCCGCGCGAGCGACGCGCGGATGTTCCGGCCGCCGCACTGGCGACCGAGCCGCTGCGCTTCCCCGAGGCGGTGCACCTCGACGCCCTCGTGGCCGAGCTGCGCGCCCGCGGGTACCAGATGGCCATCGTCGTCGACGAGTACGGCGGCACGGCGGGAGTCGTGACGCTCGAAGACCTCGTCGAAGAGATCGTCGGCGAGGTGCTGGACGAGCACGACCGCCGCCGCGCCGGCATCGTCCGGGTCGAGGACACCGTCCTGTTCCCCGGCGAGCTGCGGCCCGACGAGGTGCGCGACCGTGCCGGCATCCGGATCCCCGAAGGCGACGTGTACGACACTGTCGGCGGCTACATCATGAGCGTGCTCGAGCGCATCCCGGTCGTCGGCGACGACGTCGAGATCGAGGACGGCACGCTCGAGGTGCAGCGCATGGACGGCCGCCGCGTCGACCGCGTCCGCTTCACGCCGAGGCCGATGCCCCAC
>NZ_JBQCIP010000172.1:0-8045 GCF_051953575.1 Microbacterium sp. | reverse complement strand
ACCCCCCCCCCCCGCGCCCCATCCCCCGCAGGGGCCGCCCGCCCCCGCCGGGCGGCGGCGCCGCCCCGGGCCGCCCCCCCGCATCTCGCGTGTCATGAGGGAGGCGCCGGGCGCGCTGCATACGCTCACGCAACACCGGGTGATGTGAGGTGGGTGCATGACCCGTCCCACCGAAGGTGTCTCGCCTGTCGTTCCGCGGCTGCTCCTCGCCGGCCTGTCGGTGACCGCCGTCCTGGCGCTGACGCTCGCACCGCGCAGTGTGGTCGGTCCTGCCCGCGGCGCCTTCATGGCGCTGGCCGAGCGGGTCGGTTCGCCGCTGGTGGGGTACTTCAGCGCAGGGCAGCTGGAGAGCGTCCTCAACGTGATGCTGTTCGTCCCGCTCGGCGCAGCGTCCGCCCTACTGCTGGGCCGTGGACTGTGGGGCTTCGCACCGCTGCTGGGCGTGCTGGTCTCGTTCGGCGTCGAGTACGCGCAGGTGAGGATCCCCGGACGCGTGCCCGACCTTCAAGACGTGTTCTGGAACACGTTGGGCGCCGCCGTCGGAGCAGCCCTGGCCTCACTCATGCTCCGCGGGAGCGGTCCGCGCCGCCGGCGCCGCTGAGCTCAGAAGCCGATCGCCTCGCGGTAACGCGGCTTGTGGCCGGTGCGGATGCCGGTGACGCTGGGCTTGTTCTCATACACCCCGGCGCCCCAGTTGCCTTCGACCAGGACCGGCCCGTCGGGGCTGACGACGATGTCCCAGCCCACGTACTGGACCTGGGGCACGACGCGCGCGACCTGGTCGACGAACGCCGTCACCTCGTCGATCATCGGCAGCTGGAAGTCGGCGATCACGAACCCGCTGTCGGGGTGCTTCACGTGCACGTGCGCGTGCGAGTCGTAGCCGGGGCCGACGGCGTGGCCGTTCTCGTCGAGCATCGTGTAGAAGCCGCCGAACGTCATCTGGTCGCTCACCGCGCCTCGGCCGAACTTCTGGGCCATCGCGAGGATGTGCGTCCGCTCGCCATCGAAGAACGCGGTCACCCGCGTCGTGTTGACGGTGCCAGGGCAGACGGCGGCGAGGTCGGCGTGCTGGCGGATGACCTCTTCGATCAGCAATTCGCCACGCTCGAGGAGTCCGCGGTGGAAGCCGTCCCAGTCGGTGATGTCGGCCGCGTGGTAGCGGTGCACGCCGGTGCCCGCCTGGCCCACCGGCTCTTTGGTGACGATGGTGCCGTGCTTCTGGGTGAAGGCCCGGACCGCCTCGGCGTTGCCCTCCTCGACGACCATCCAGTCGCGACGGAGGAAGTCGCTGAACGTGCGATCGAACTCGACCTTGTCCTGGAACAGGCCGCGGTAATCGGGGTGGTCGTACTTCTGCGACAGCTCGTTCGACACCGGGTGCGTCATATAGGTAGCACGCTCGGCGCGCGTGAGGATGGCGAAGTCGTAGTCGACGTAGTCCTGGAAGCCGACCTGCCTGAACCCGGCCGACCACAGCATGTCGATGACGACCGCAGGCGTCCACTTGCCGTGCTCGTGAGCGGTCTCCTTCGCGCGCTCCAGCACCGACCCGACGTCGATGCGGCGGATGCGCCAGGCGAGGTAGCGAAGGCGGTTCGAAAGGGCGAGGCCCTGAGAAGACATGCGTGCTCCGGGTTCGGTTCGGGGACCCCGATAGTCTAGAGGCGTGAGTTCCGCTATCCCTGGGCACGACATGTCGACGCCCGGATACGGTCCCCGCAGCGCCCCGGTCGCGCACATCTCGCGCGCGGCGCTCACGGCGAATGCACGCGCGGCGCGGGCACGCGGCATCCATACGTTCTCTTCGAGCATCTTCGCGGCGGATGCCTGGGGCCACGGCGAGTCGCTGGTGCGCGACGTGCTGGAGGCCGAGGGTTTCGCCCGCGATGAGACGGTGCCTGACGGCGGCGTGACCGCGCCGGGCGCGCCGCCGGCGATCGCCCGCGACGACAGGCTTTCGCCGGCGAGCCTCTTCGGGCTCACGGACGAGGACCCCGCTACGCGCCCCGCCCTCCGCCTCACGGGAACCGTGCTGTCGGTCAAGGACCTGCGCGCCGGCGAAGGGGTCTCGTACGGCTTCGCCTTCCGCGCGCCGGCCGACACGCGGGTCGCGCTGGTGACCGGCGGCTACGCGCAGGGCATCGTCCGTTCGCTCGGCGGCCTCGTCGATGTCGCGATCGCGGGGGAGCGGCACCCGATCGTCGGACGGGTCGCGATGGACGTCTGTGTCGTCGAGATCCGGGACGCCGCGGTCCGCCGTGGCGACGATGTGCTGTTCCTCGGCGATCCTGCCGCGGGCGAGCCAGCGCTCGGCGACTGGGTGCGTGCGTGCGGATGGCGGCCAGAGGAGCTGATCACGATGGTCGGCCTGCGAGCGATCCGCGAGGAGGCACCGTGACCGCGCGACTGCGTGTCGACGTGACGGCCCTGGCCGCGAACCTGGACCGGGTGCGCGCCACCGTCGCCCCCGCCGGTCTCATGCTCGTCGTCAAGGACGACGCATACGGCCACGGTCTGGAGCCCGTCGTCCGGACCGCGGCAGCTGCCGGCGTCCGGTGGTTCGGCGCGTTCGACGTGCGCACGGGCGCGGCGGTGCGCACTGTGCTGGGCGATGCTCCCCGGATCTTCGCGTGGATCGCCGCCTCACGCGGCGACCTCGACACCGCGATCGCCGCCGACCTCGACCTCGGCGTCGGCGACGCCGGACTTCTCGAAGAGCTCGCCGATGCCGCTCATGCCGCAGCGGCGACGGTGCGAGTCCACCTGAAGATCGACACGGGTCTGCACCGCAACGGGGTGCGACCCGAGGAGTGGCCCGCGTTCGTGCGACGCGCCGCGGAGCTGCAGGCCGAGGGAGTGATCGAGGTCGTCGGCGTATGGAGCCACATCGCCGAGGCGTCGGACGCCGAGGACGACGACGCCCGTGCGGTGTTCGAGTGGGCGCTCGACGACGCCCGGGCCGCCGGCATCCATCCGTCCGTCCGCCATCTCGCGGCCAGTGCCGCGTCGTTCGCGCGGCCGGAGTTCCGGTACGACATGGTGCGCGTGGGGGCGTTCGGCTACGGCATCCGCTCGGCGGGCGGGCCCTCGGCCGCCGAGTTGGGGCTGACGCCCATCGCCACGCTGGAGGCTGATGTCGTCGAGACGGGTCCGTTCACCCGCATCGATGTCGGCGTCGCCCACGGTCTGCCGTCCGCGCTGGCCGGGCGCGCGGCCGTCGGCACGGCGGCGGGACCGCGCACCCTCACGGAGGTCGGCGATACCGCATCGCTCATCGAGAGCTGGCCCGGGGCTCAGCGCGGAGACACCGTCGCGGTGTTCGGACCGGGAGAGCGCGGCGAGGGGTCGAGCACCGACCTCGCCGAGATCATCGGCACGATCGGCGAAGAGATCGCGGTGCGCGTGTCGCCGCTGGTGCCGCGCGTCTACGAAGGCTGACGCGCGGCGGGCGGGTCACTCCGAGAGGCGAGCCGTCTCGTCGTGCCACGACGTGGCGATCGCACGGAGCTTCTCTTCGTACTTGCGACCGTGGTGGGCGCAGAAGAGCATCTCGGTGCCGTTGACCTCGGCCGCGATGTAGGCCTGCGCGCCGCAGGAGTCGCAGCGATCCTGGGCCGTGAGGCGGTACTCGAGGACGGCGGCGGTCTCGGTGGGTGTCGATAGCGTGGTCATCTCGGTGCCTCCTCGTATACGTAGAACGTCGTTGCCGGTCATGAAATACAACCACGCCGGGGATCCGAGAATGCCCTACGCAGCTGACATTTCGCTCAGCGCGTACGCGGAGGGGTGGGCGACGCGTGTCTGCGCGGGGGTGTCGGGCGCCCCGATTACGATGGGAGATTGTGACCGCCGAGTATTCCGCCCATCATCTCCAGGTGCTCGAGGGGCTCGAGGCGGTCCGCAAGCGCCCCGGCATGTACATCGGCTCGACCGACTCGCGCGGTCTCATGCACTGCCTGTGGGAGATCATCGACAACGCAGTGGACGAGGCCCTCGGCGGGTTCGGCACACGCATCGACGTCATCCTGCACGCCGACGGCAGCGTCGAGGTGCAGGACCGCGCCCGCGGCATCCCCGTCGACATCGAGCCGCGCACCGGTCTCTCGGGCGTCGAGGTCGTCTTCACCAAGCTCCACGCCGGCGGCAAGTTCGGCGGCGGGTCGTATGCGGCCTCGGGCGGTCTGCACGGCGTGGGCGCATCGGTCGTGAACGCGCTGTCCGAACGCCTGGACGTCGAGGTCGACCGCGGCGGGAAGACGTGGGCGATGTCGTTCCACCGGGGCGAGCCGGGCGTCTTCTCCAACGGCAGCCCCGCGTCGGCGTTCACCCCGTTCCAGGAGCGCAGCGAGCTGCGGGTCGCCGGCCGGGCTGCGAAGGGCGCCACGGGCACCCGCATCCGGTACTGGGCCGACCCGCAGATCTTCACCAAGGACGCCACGTTCAACCTGCAGGAGCTCGAGCAGCGGGCACGCCAGACGGCGTTCCTCGTGCCCGGGCTCGAGATCGTCATCCGTGACGAGCGCCCCGGACGCGAGACCGAGGAGCCGGTCGAGACCAGCTACCGCTTCGACGGCGGCATCTCGGAGTTCGCGGACTTCCTCGCCCCGGACTCGGCCATCACCGACACGTGGCGGCTCACCGGCACCGGCTCGTTCACCGAGACGGTTCCCGTGCTCCAGCCCTCCGGCGCGATGGTGCCGACCGAGGTGCAACGCGAGTGCCACGTCGACATCGCCGTCCGCTGGGGCACCGGCTATGAGACGGTGTCGCGCTCGTTCGTCAACATCATCGCCACGCCCAAGGGCGGCACGCACCAGCAGGGCTTCGAACAGGGGCTCATGAAGGTGCTGCGCGACCAGGTGACCCAGAACGCCCGCCGCCTCAAGGTCGGGAACGACAAGCTCGAGAAGGACGACATCCTCGCGGGGCTCAGCGCCGTGCTCACCGTGCGCCTGCCCGAGCCGCAGTTCGAGGGTCAGACGAAGGAGGTGCTCGGCACCCCCGCGGTCCGCCAGATCGTCACGAACGTCGTCACGCGCGAGCTCACCGCGCGCTTCACCTCGACCAAGCGCGACGACAAGGCGCAGACGGCGCTGCTGCTCGACAAGGTCGTCTCCGAGATGAAGGCGCGTATCTCGGCGCGCACCCACAAAGAGACGCAGCGCCGCAAGAACGCGCTCGAGTCCTCGTCGCTGCCGGCGAAGCTCGCGGACTGCCGGTCGAACGACGTCGCCGAGTCCGAGCTGTTCATCGTCGAGGGCGACTCGGCGCTCGGGACCGCGAAGCTCGCCCGCAACAGCGAGTTCCAGGCGCTGCTGCCGATCCGCGGCAAGATCCTCAACGTGCAGAAGGCGTCGATCAGCGACATGCTGTCGAACGCGGAGTGCGCGGCGATCATCCAGGTGATCGGCGCCGGCTCGGGTCGTTCGTTCGATCTCGATGCGGCCCGCTACGGCAAGATCATCCTGATGAGCGACGCCGACGTCGACGGCGCGCACATCCGCACGTTGCTGCTGACGCTGTTCTTCCGCTACATGCGTCCGCTCATCGACGAGGGCCGCGTCTACGCCGACGTCCCGCCGCTGCACCGTGTGGTCGTGATGAACCCGGGCTCGAAGCCGAACGAGACGATCTACACCTACTCCGAGCAGGAGCTGCACGCCCTGCTCACCAAGCTCACGAAGGCGGGCAAGCGCTGGCAGGAACCGGTCCAGCGGTACAAGGGTCTCGGCGAGATGGATGCCGATCAGCTCGCGGTGACCACCATGGACCGCGCGGGCCGGACGCTGCGCCGCGTGCGCATGCAGGACGCCGAGGCAGCCGCGAGCGTGTTCGAGTTGCTGATGGGCAACGACGTCGCACCGCGCAAGGAGTTCATCATCGACTCCAGCGACCGGCTGGCCCGCGAGCGCATCGACGCCTGATCCCGCCCCTACGCGCACTTAAGAGAGAGGCGCATCGGCTGTGCCGGTGCGCCTCTCTCTTCCTTCGTGTGGTCAGCGGATGCCGGTGCCGACCGCGCCGATGACGCCGTCGAGCGGCACGCCCGAGGCGTCGCGCTTCGCGCCGGCTTCGGGAAGAGTGCGGGTCGCGCCGTCGGTTCCCACAGCGCGCGGGTCGGAACCGACCCAGGCGAGCGTCAGCGCGTCCTCGCCCTTCAGCAGGCGCTGCGCACGGACGCCGCCGGTGGCACGGCCCTTCGCGGGGAACTCGCTGAACAGCGACACCTTGGCGCTTCCCGCATCGGTGCCGGCGATCGCGGCTCCCGAACCCGCCACGGTCACCACGACCGCGTCGAAGGCGGTCGGCCCGACGACGTCGAACGTGATGACCTCGGCACCGTCGGCGAGCCGGATGCCGGCCATGCCGCCGGCGGAGCGACCCTGCGGACGCACCGACGAGGCGTCGAATCTCAGCAGCTGGGCGTCGTCGGTGACGAAGACGAGCTCGGCGCCATCCGATGCCGGTGCCGCGCCGACGACGCGGTCGCCGTCCTTGAGCGCGATGATCTCGATGTCGTGCTTGTTCCCGAGCTCCGTCGCCGCGACACGCTTGACGACGCCCTGCGCGGTGCCCAGGGCGATCGGCGGCGCGTCCGCCAGCGGCACGAGGGCGACCACGTGCTCGCCCGAGCCGAGGCCGAGGTACTGGTCGACGCGGGTGCCCGCCGCGAGCTGCACGGAGTTGCCGGGCACCGAGGGCAGGTCGACCGGGGTGAAGCGCACCAGCCGCCCGAGGCTCGTGACCGCGCCGATGTCGCCGCGCGTCGTGGTGTCGACCGAGGAGCGGACAGCATCGTGCTTCGAACGTCGCGAGGGGGCGACGATGCCGCCGCCGGGGGCGGCGGCATCCAGCTCGGCGCGCACCATGCGCCCGGTGGCGGAGAGGTAGACCCGGCACGGCGAGTCCGCGATCTGCAGGTCCGCGACCGCCGCGGCCGCGCGCGAGCGCGGCTGGACGGGCCCGCCGTTGAGCAGCAGCGTGCGGCGGGGCGTCCCGAAGGCCTCGGCTGCGGCATCCAATTCCTTGGCGACCTGAGCCCTCAGCAGCACATCGCTGCCGAGCAGCTCCTCGAGCTGAGCGATCTCGGCCTTCAGGCTGTCGCGCTCGGCCTCGAGCTCGATGCGCGAGAACTTGGTGAGCCGGCGCAGCCGCAGCTCGAGGATGTACTCCGCCTGCGGCTGTGACAGGTCGAAGACGTCCATGAGGCGCGTGCGGGCCTGCTCGCCGTCGTCCGATGCGCGGATGACCTGGATGACCTCGTCGATGTCGAGGATCGCGATGAGGAGGCCCTCGACGAGGTGCAGACGCTCTTTGCGACGCTCCAGCCGGTAGCGGCTGCGACGCGTGACGACACTGATGCGGTGGTCGAGGTACACGCGCAGCAGCTCGCGCAGGCCGAGCGTCTGCGGCTGGCCCTCGACGAGCGCGACGTTGTTGATGCTGAACGAGTCCTCGAGCGGGGTGAGCCGGTACAGGTGGTCGAGCACCGCCTGCGGGTCGAAGCCGGTCTTGATGCCGATGACCAGGCGCAGGCCCTTGTGACGGTCGGTGAGGTCGTTGACGTCCGAGATGCCCTGCAGCTTCTTGGCGTTGACGGCATCCTTGATCTTCTCGATGACCCGTTCGGGACCGACGAGGTAGGGTAGCTCGGTGACCACGAGGCCGGTGCGGCGCGGGCCGAGCGACTCGATCGACACCTTCGCGCGCGTGCGGAAGCTGCCGCGGCCGTTCGTGTAGGCGTCCTTGATGCCGTCGAGGCCCACGATGATCCCGCCGCCGGGGAGGTCGGGCCCCGGAACGAACTCCATCAGCTCCTCGACGGTCGCCTCGGGGTTCTCGAGCAGGTGCGTCGCCGCGCCCACGACCTCGATGAGGTTGTGCGGCGCCATGTTGGTCGCCATGCCGACCGCGATGCCCGTCGTGCCGTTGACGAGCAGGTTCGGGAACGCGGCGGGCAGCACCTCGGGCTGCTGGAACTGGCCGTCGTAGTTGGGGATGAAGTCGACGACGTCCTCGTCGAGGTTCTCGGTCAGCGCGAG
>NZ_JBQCIP010000171.1:0-18842 GCF_051953575.1 Microbacterium sp. | reverse complement strand
TGTTGCGCGCGACCTCGCCGATGATGGCGGGCAGCTGGTTGCCCTCCTGCAGCGCGTTGACGAAGTCCTGCGGCGCCATGCCGTACTGGGCGGCCGACTGCACGAGGTACTGCGTGAGCTCGTCCTGCGAGACCTGCACGTCGACCGACTCGGCGATCTTGTCGAGCAGCATCTGGGTCTTGAACTGCTTCTCGCTGGCCTCGGCGACCTCGGCGCGGTGGACGTCGTCCTCCAGGCGCCCCTCGTTCTCGAGGTGGTTGTGGACCTCGTCCTCGATGAGCTGCGGCGGGACCGGGATCTCGACCTGCTCGAGGAGGACCTCGATGAGCTTGTCGCGCGCCGCGGAGCCCTGCGTGAAGGCGCCCTGCTGGCCGACGCGCTCCTTGAGGCTGTCGCGCAGCTCGGCGATGGTGTCGAACTCGCTCGCGATCTGTGCGAAGTCGTCGTCGGCCTCGGGCAGCTCGCGCTCCTTGACGGCCTTGACCGTGACCGACACCTCGGCCTCTTCGCCGGCGTGGTCGCCGCCGACGAGCTTGGAGCGGAACGTGGTGTCCTCACCCGCGGTGAGCGAGTCGATCGCCTCGTCGATACCCTCGAGCAGCTCGCCCGAGCCCACCTCGTACGAGACACCCTCGGCGCGGTCGATCTCGGTGCCGTCGATCGTCGCGACGAGGTCGAGCTCGACGAAGTCGCCCGACGCGGCGGGGCGGTCGACCGTCACGAGCGTGCCGAAGCGGCCGCGCAGGCGGTCGAGCTCCTCGTCGATGGCGGCGTCGTCGACCTCGATGGCCTCGACCTCGACCGTGGTGCCCTCGAAGGCGGGCAGGTCGAACTCGGGACGCACGTCGACCTCGACCTCGACCTCGAGGTCGCCCGAGAAGTCCTTCTCGTTCGGCCACTCGGTGACCTCGGCGGCCGGACGCCCGAGGACGCGCAGCTCGTGGGCCGAGACGGCCTCGCGGTAGAAGTTGTCGAGGCCCTCGCTGACAGCGTGCTCGAGCACCGCGACGCGGCCGATGCGCTGGTCGATGATGGGGGCGGGGACCTTGCCCTTGCGGAAGCCGGGGATCTGGACGTCCTGAGCGATGTGCTCGTACGCGTGCTTGATCGACGGCTTCAGCTCGTCGGGGCTGACCGTGATGTGCAGCTTGACCCGGGTCGGGCTGAGCTTCTCGACGGTGCTGTTCACCATGCCTGTTACTTCTCCTCTATCGGACCGCGCGAGCGCGCGGCATGAAGGTCTGGGTTCGCAATTCTGTGGGCCGTGATGTCGGGGCGACAGGATTTGAACCTGCGGCCTCCCGCTCCCAAAGCGGGCGCTCTACCAAGCTGAGCTACGCCCCGGGCGGGTTCGCACGCATGCGTGCGCCCTCCTGCGCTCCGAGAAGCGCAGTGGCCCCGAGAAGTCTAGCCGACCCGCCCGGGCACCGCCTGCGATGCCGGAGTCGGCCGTCATGTGCCATAGACTGTCGGATGCCGCGGCTCGCCGCTGCGGGGATGTAGCTCAATGGTAGAGCCTCAGTCTTCCAAACTGATGGTGCGGGTTCGATTCCCGTCATCCCCTCCACAATCCGGTAGGACACACCCCCTCGCGGGTCTCCCGAAGCGCCTCTCCGCGCGGCAGACTGACATCGCACCGTTCGATGCATCTGGGAGCCGCCATGGACGCGAACACGCCGTCACCCCCGCCGGGCACGCCGCGGAAGCTTCCGCGCCGCCCCGCGTCGACGCTCGCCGAGAAGTGGACGCGCGTCGACGGCGTCGACGTGTTCTACCGCGAATCGCCGAACCCGCCGGCCGGCGCGCGCGTGATGGCGCACGTGCACGGGTTCGGTCTGTCGGGGAGGTACTTGCTGCCCACCGCGGAGCGGCTGTCGGACGAGTTCCACACCTACGTGCCCGATCTGCCGGGATTCGGGCGCAGCGGCAAGGCGAAGGGCATGCTCGACATCCCCGACCTCGCACAGGCGGCGCTGCACTTCTTCGACGACCGCGAGGTCGAGCGGGCGACCCTGGTCGGGAACTCGATGGGCTGCCCGGTGATCATCGAGTTCGCGCACCGCTACCCGGAGCGCATCGACCGGGCGGTCCTCGTCTCGCCGGCGGGCGGCATCCACAATCAGCCCCTGCGCAAGGCGATCGGGCAGCTGTCGGCCGACGCCCCGCGCGAGCCGTTCAAGATGGCGACCGTCGCGGTGCCGGACTACGTGCGGTTCGGCATCCCGAGCACGATGCGCATGTTCCGCGCCCTCACCCAGTACCCGTCACTGCAGCGGCTGCTCCAGCTGCGCATCCCCACGCTCGTCGTGCTGGGGCAGCGCGACCCGCTGCTCCCCCACGCCCACCGCGTCGACGAGGTCGCGAGCCAGACCGACAGTCACGTGCTGGTCGTGCTGCTCGAGGGTGCGGCGCACGCCATCAACTACAGCCACCCGGGACAGCTCGCCCACGTCATCCGCGCGTTCATGGACGACCGCCCCATCGAGAACGATCCGTCGTGGCCGGGCCACGTGCGTCTCTACGAGGTGCACCGCGGCAAGAACCACCCGCCCGCCCGCAGCTGAGGCCGCGCCCGTCAGGCGACCGAGACCGCGCCGCGGTGCTCCTCGATGTGGTGCAGGTAGTGCTCGGCGTTGCGCAGCAGTCCGGCGCGCTCGTCATCGGTGAGCTCGCGGCGCACCTTGCCCGGCACGCCGGCGACGAGAGAGCCGTCGGGGATCTCGGCGCCCTCGAGGATCACGGCGCCGCCCGCTATGAGGCATCCGGATCCGATCTTCGCACCGTTGAGGACGACGGCCCCCATGCCGATGAGCGAGCCGTCGCCGATCGTGCAGCCGTGGACGACCGCGTTGTGGCCGACCGACACGTCCTCGCCGATGACGACAGGATGCCCCGCGTCGACGTGGACCGACACGTTGTCCTGCAGGTTGCTGCGGGCTCCGACCGTGATGGTGTCGCCGTCGGCGCGCAGCACCGCGTTGTACCAGACGCTCGCGCCGGGACCGAGGGTCACTCCCCCGACGACCCGGGCGCCGGCGGCGACGAACGAGGTGGGATCCAGCTGAGGGGTCCTGCCCGCGGCGAAGAGGATCGAGGCTCCCGGTGCGACCGTCATGGTGCGACCCTACCCGCCAGCGCCCCCTGGATGGCCTCGGTGTACCAGGGCGCCAGCGTGTCGACGAACGTCACCGTGAGGTGGTCCTGGTCGCGGTAGATGTTCGCGCCGCCGACGACGGGCGCGCACGTGTCCTCGCCGCAGAACACGTCGGTGAAATCGAGCAGCGTGACGGAGTCCAGGCCGGTGGCGGCATCCCTCAGCGGATCGTTCTCGACGAGCACGTCGGAGCGCGCGCCGTCACATTCGGATGCGTCGCGGGTGCGCAGGCATTTGTTGGGGTCGGTCTCCCACACGGGGTTGTCGACGACGGTGATCACCGGGATGCCGCGATCGGTGACGGTGCTCCACGCGTCGCGGTAGCCGGCGACCGCCGCGTCGTGCGACGAGGCATAGCCGGCCGACGAATAGGGCGTGTTGGCGATGGCTGCCGTGAAGACGACGTCGAGGTCGGTGTCATCGATCGCCCGCTGCACTCCCTCGCGCCAGTCCGAGCACGCCGCACCGAAGGCGCCGGGTGTCGACAGCGGGGTCGTGTTCCACGGGCACGCGCCCTTGAACCAGGTGATGAGCTTCCAGCCGTTGGCCTCGGCCATGCGCTGGAAGGTCGGCAGCAGCTGATACGCGTGACTGTCGCCGATGAGCGCCACGCGCGGCGCGTCGGGGGCGTCGGAGCCGAACTCGCACGATACGGGGCGCGAGTCGGTGAGCTGCACGAAGCACTGCGGGTCTTCGGGCCGGTCGATGCCGGCGAATCCGGGAGCGGGCAGGATCTTGTCGCCGAAGTCCGTGCCGGCGCAGGACGGATCCAGGACGGATGCCGCACCGAAGCACTCCGGCGGGTTCTGCTGCAGCTGCGCGATGTCGCGGGTGCCCTGGTTGTACAGGGGCGCGTTGACGAACCACGCGGTCGCCGCCACGAGCGCGACCACGACCATCGCGGCGAGGGAAGACCACAGGGTGACCCGGGCCGGGCGCGTCGTCAGCACCTTCCAGCCGCGCACGGGATCTTCGACGAACCGCTTGGTGAGCCAGGCCAGCACGAAGCAGATGACGAGCAGGGCGACGCGGTGGTAGATGGTCAGCCCCCAGAACGGCACCGACGGCGCGATGATGATGAGCGGCCAGTGCCACAGGTACAGCGAGTACGAGATGTCGCCGACGAACTGGGCGGGACGGATCGACAGGATGCGGGTCGGGTACCACCAGCGCTCGGTGTTCGAGGCGGCGATGACAGCGGCGGCGCCCAGCGTCGGCAGGGCCGCCATGTACCCGGGGAACGGCGTCTGGCCGTCGAACGTGAAGGTGACGTAGACGAGTATCAGGATGCCGCCCCAGCCGAGCACGAAGCTGCCGATCGCGTTGCGCACCCGCAGCATCGGGACGAGCGCGATCATCGCGCCGACGCCGAACTGCCACATGCGGCCGAAGGTGACGAAGTACGCCGGTGCCGGGTTGGTGATGGTGAACACGACGCAGAACGCGAACGAGACCACGGTGACGATGCCGAGCGCGACGAGGATCGCACGGCGCCGAGCGCCGCGGAAGTACTTCACGCCGATCCACGCGGCCAGCAGCATGATGAGCGGCCACATCACGTAGAACTGCTCTTCCAGCGACAGCGACCAGTAGTGCTGGACCGTCGTCGGCGAGCCCGAGTGGTTGAGGTAGTCGGCCGAGTTGAGCGCCAGGTACCAGTTCTCGACGTAGAACGTCGACGCGAGGATCTCGCGCACCTCGTTCGGCAGCGCCGAGGTCGGCATGAGGTACGGCGACATCACGACGACGGCGCAGAACAGCAGGACGAGAAGGGATGCCGGCAGCAGGCGCCGTGCACGACGCGCCCAGAATTGCCCGAGCTTGACGGTGCCCGTCGCCGTCATCTCGCGCATGAGGTGCGAGGTGATGAGGAAGCCCGAGATCACGAAGAAGATGTCGACGCCGATGTAGCCGCCCGTGATGCGGCCGGGCCAGAAGTGGTAGAGCACGACGCACAGCACCGCGATCGCGCGCAGTCCCTGCACGTGGGGAAGGAAGCGCGAGGGTTCGGCGTGTTCGGGCGAGCGGTCGTGGGGCTCTCGGGTCACGGTCTTGGCGGGAACGCCCAGATGCTGCGGTCCGAGGTCGTGATCTGCGGAAGGCACGCATCGACGTTAGCCGCTCCGGGGCCGCGAGCCCGCACCGACGGCGCGGAACACGGGATTAGCCCAGCCTTCTCTTGCTTGCGGAATGACTCCCCGTGAGTAGCGTTGCAGTCACTGGAGGACGACCGCCCCGATCGGCGGCACTCCGCAGATGGAGGCGAGAGACATGACAGACACGAAGACCGTTCCCGCTACCGCAGCGAACCCCGATGCCGCCGCCGCGACGGCGCAGTTCCTCACCCCCGTTGTCCTCGGACTTCAGGGCCTCGCCGTCAACGGCAAGCAGGCGCACTGGAACGTGCGCGGGGCGAACTTCATCGCGATCCACGAGCTGCTCGACGCGGTGGTCGCCAACGCGCAGGCCGGCGCCGACCAGGCCGCCGAGCGGATCGTCGCCCTGGGCCTCCCGGTCGACGCCCGCGTGGCCACCGTCGCCGAGAAGACGCCGGCGACGGCCGTCCCGGCGGGCTTCACCCAGTGGGACGCGCTCATCCGCAACGTGATCACCGACATGGACGCCGTGATCGGCGACGTGCAGGCCGCGATCGACGGGCTCGACGAGTTCGACCTCACCAGCCAGGACGTCGTGATCGGCATCAAGGAGACGCTGGAGAAGGACCGCTGGTTCCTCTTCGCGCACCTCGCCGAGTGAACGTGACGACATGACGAAGGGCCCCGGGCATCGCCTGGGGCCCTTCGTCATGTCGGACCGGATCAGGGATGCTGCAGGAAGGCGAGGACGGCGAGCACCCGGCGGTGCTCGGTGCCCGACTCCTCCAGCCCGAGCTTCGCGAAGATGGCGCTGATGTTCTTCTCGACCGCGCCCACGCCGATGAACAGCCGCTGCGCGATGCTGGCGTTGCTGCGGCCCTCGGCCATCAGGGTCAGCACATCGCGCTCGCGCGGCGTCAGCGTCGACAGCGGGTCCGGCCGGGCCGACAGCAGTCCCTGCACGACGAGCGGATCGAGCACGGTGCCGCGCTCGCGGACGCGGACGACGGCATCCGAGAACTCCTCCAGAGACGTCACGCGGTCTTTGAGGAGGTACCCGACACCGCCCTCGCCGCCGGCGAGGAGCTCGCGGGCGTACACGCCCTCGACGTACTGGCTGAGCACGAGGATCCCCACCTCGGGCAGTGCGGCGCGCAGCGCGAGGGCCGCCTTGATCCCCTCGTCCCGGAACCCCGGAGGCAGACGCACGTCGAGGATCGCGACGTCGGCCCGGGCGTCGCGCACCCGCGACACGACGTCTTCGGCATCGCCCCACGCGCCCGCTGTCGTGTAGCCGGCCTCGTCGAAGAGCCGCACGAGGCCCTCCCGCAGAAGGACGGAGTCTTCGAACAGGACGACGCGGAGCCTGGACGGATCATGCGCGGAGGAGACGGCCACCCCCTCAGGATAGGGATCCGTCACGGCGCGACCGTCAGCGGCACGTGCGCGCCGACCGAGGTCGGCCCGCCGACGGGGCTCTCGATGACGAGGACGCCGCGGAGCCCGGCGACACGTTCGCGCAGGCCCTCCAGCCCGTGTCCGGCAGAGAGCACCGCTCCCCCGCGTCCGTTGTCGACCAGCCACACATCGAGGTGCGTCGGCGTGCCCGCCGTCGAGCGGCGCAGCGTCGCGCGGAGCGTGGCGGCGGTCGCACCGGAGTGCTTCACGACGTTCGTCATGAGCTCGGCGACGACGAAGTACACCGTGCGCGCGACCTCCTGACTGACCGCGCGGTCGATGGCCGGATCGACCTCGACCTGGACCCACAGCGGCGAGCTCGTGGCGAGCGCGTCGAGAGCCGCGGCCAGACCGCGGTCCTGCAGCAGGGGCGGTGCGACACCGCTCGACAGCGCGCGCAGCTCGTCCAGCGCGGCCTTCGCGTGGCCGCGGGCCTCGCGGGCGAGTTCGGCGGCGGCATCCGCGTCTCCGGCCTCTGCGCGGCGCTCGAGGGCGGCGAGGTCCATCTGCAGCCGCACCAGGCGCTGCTGCGGACCGTCGTGGATGTCGCGCTCGAGACGGCGCAGGGCCACATCTTCGGCGTGCACGGCGGCGCCGCGGGCCGCGGCCTCGGCGCGCACCTCGGCTGCCAGCTCGTCCGAGCTCCAGCGGCCGAGCATCGCGTCGGCGACCGCGTGGTGTCCGCGAGCGAGCCCGCCGAGCACCCACGGCATCGTGAACGTGAAGACGATGCCGGCGACGAGGTACAGGACGACCTCGACGGCCCAGGCATCCCATCCGCCGAACAGCCACGGGACGCCGGCCGAGACGTACTGGCCCCAGTCCCCGTTGTCGGCGCCGCTCGGGAGGAACACGCCCCAGAACCAGTACGTGAGTCCGCCCAGTCCGACGCTCAGCCAGACGGTCGTGATCGCGAACGACACGGTGCTGATGATGGGCGTGACGATCATCCCGTGCGTGAGGTACGCCCAGTAGTGCGCGTTGCGCACCGGGCGGGTGAGCGTCGCCCAGAAGCCGGTCCTGTCGGGCCCGTCGCGGTTCCACTCCGGCTCGGAGATGGGAGGCAGACCCGTCAGCCGCAGCATGAAGCGGTCGGCGATGCCGAATCCGCGCGCGATGAGGAGCGTCAGCACCATGAGCGGCAGCCCGATCACGATGACGAGCAGACCGACGCTCGTCCAGAACAGCGACGCCAGCAGGCTCACCGAGATCATGGCGAGCACGAACACGGCGAGGAGGTACAGCGCGCTGCCGGGAGTGCGCAGCCAGGCGCGCCCGTACGACGCCCAGAACCCGTCCGTCGCGGCGCGCGTCGCCTCCGGCCCGAGCGGGGCGGTCTCAGTGGTCGTTGTGGTCATCGTTCTCTCCCTCGGGGCGAGTCAGGGCGGGCTGCTGGCCCGGCTCGACGACCAGGAACTGTCCCATCATGCCCTGGTCTTCGTGCCACAGCAGGTGGCAGTGGTACATGTACGGCGTCGTCGGGTCGGCGAAGTCGTCGAACCTCACGAGAAGGCGGTATTCCCGGTCGCCTTCGAGGGCGATCGTGTCCTTGTAGCCCGCGAGACGGGCCGGCGGCGGCGAGCCGTCGATGCTCAGGATCCGGTACTGCATGTCGTGGACGTGGAACGAATGCGGCAACGGGTTGTCGTTGCGGACGGTCCACACCTCGGCGGTGTTCACGGTCGCGACGACGTCGGCACGGCCGAGGTCCATCTGCGCGTCGTTGATGTTGTGACCCGACATCACGAACGTGCGCTCGGCGACGGCATCCGCGGCGTCCGGCGCGGGCACGTCGGCCAGGTGCGCCGGGACGTCCGGCGACGGCGAGAGGGATGCCGCAGCCCGCAGCTCGAGCACGTCGAACGCCGCCGAGCCGGCGTGGAGCGCGGGATCCGGCGCGTTCGAGCGGAGGGCGATGCGCTCACCGGGCCGGAGCGTCACGACGATCTCGGCGCGTTCTCCGGGCGAGAGCGGGATGTCGGTCGAGGCGACGGGGGCCTCCAGCAGTCCGCCGTCCGTGCCGATGAGGTCGAACTCCCGCCCGTCCGCGAGCGCGAAGTCGTACATGCGCGCGCTAGAGCCGTTCAAGAGGCGCAGCCGCACCTTCTCGGTCGTGACGTCGAGGTACGGCGCGACCGTGCCGTTGACGAGGATCGTGTCGCCCAGCACGCCGTCGAACTGCATGCCGAGCCCGCCGGCGAAGGCGCCGTCGGCGTTGAAGGAGCGGTCCTGCACGATGAGCGGGAAGTCGTCGACGCCGTAGTCCCGCGGCAGCGCGAGCGCGGACTCCTCGTCGTCGCGCACCAGGAACATGCCGGCGAGCCCGGCGTCCACCTGCTCGCGCGTGCGGCCGTGCAGATGCGGGTGGTACCAGAGCGTCGCGGCGGGCTGGTCGACCGTCCACGTGGGCTGCCACAGCGCGCCTGCGGCGATCGGCGTGTGAGGGCCGCCGTCCATCGCCGCCGGAAGGTGCATGCCGTGCCAGTGCACCGTCGTCGTGTCGGCCAGCGCGTTGGTGACGTCGACGCGCACCTGCTCGCCGCGCTCGGCGACCAGCGTGGGGCCGAGGTAGGAGCCGTTGTAGCCGAGGGTCGGCGTCGCGCCCTGCGGGACGAACGACGTGCGTCCCTCGGCCGCGGTCAGGGCGAACACCCGCACGCCGTCCTCGATGTGGGACTCCGCGAGCGGGGGCACCGCCACAGGGCTCTCGAACCTCACCGTGCCGGCCGCGGGCGGTGTCGCCCGGACCGAGTTGGTCGCGAACCAGACGGCCGCCGCACCGACCAGCAGCGCGATGACGGCCAGCGGCGCCACGATGAGCCCGATCACGAGTCCCCGACGGCGGCGCCGCCGCGGAGGCGGCACGGCGGGCATGAGACCCGGAGGGGCAGGGGGCGCGGGCACGTCTGAAGTCATGCCTCCAGCCTCGCGACGGCGCCGGGATGACGGCATCCGACGCTCTCCCGAACCGGTACGGGGGCAGACCCCCCGTACGCGCCTGGGGTCAGGCCACGTGGGTGAGGCGGCCGCCGACGAGCGTCGCCGACACGCGCATGCCTCGCAGCGCGGCTTCGTCGGCCGTCAGCGGGTCGTGCTCGCACACGGCGAGATCCGCGATGTCGCCCGGCCGAAGACGCGCCGCGACCGCGGAGCCCCCTCGCGTGGATGCCGCCAGCGCGGTCGCCGCGTCGACCCGCTGCTGCGGCTGCCAGGCGTCGCGCCCGTCGCGTGTGCGGAACACGGCCGACGCCATCGCCGCCCACGGATCGAGCGGCGCGACAGGCGCATCCGATCCGAACAGCAGGTTCGCGCCGGTGTCGGCGAGCGCCCGAAGCGGATACGGCTGCGCCGTCTGCCCGGACCACACGGTGTCGGTGAGGTCCCGGTCGTCGAGCGCGTGCTCGGGCTGGACGCTGGCCCCCACGCCGAGGCGGCCGAACCGAGGGATGTCGGCGTGAGCGACGAGCTGCGCGTGCTCGATCGTGCCCCACGCGCCCGTCGCGCCGAACGCCTCCAGCGCGTGCGAGTTCGCGACGTCTCCGATCGCGTGGATCGCAGAGGCGATACCCGCCCCCGTGGCACGGGTCATGAGCTCGACGAGGGTCGCGAGATCGACGGTGAGCAGACCGTGGTTGTGCGCGTCGCCCGGGTAGTGGTGCGAGCACGCGGCGGTGCGTGTGCCCAAGGAGCCGTCGGTGATCACCTTGAGCGGGCCGACGCGGACCAGGTCGTGAGCCCGGTCTCCGCGGACGGCGTCGCCGGTCTGGAGGCCCTGCGCGATCGCACGCTCCAGGAACTCGGGGTAGATGCCGTACGACACCCGCAGCGCGTCGAACCCGGCTGCCAGCCGGCGCGCCCAGGCCTCGTCGTTCCACGCCATGTCGAAGTCGACGAGCCCGGTCACGCCGCGGGAGGCGGCATCCTGCGCCATGCTCGCCACGAGCGGATCCGACACCGACACGTCGACGGCGTTCAGCCGCCGCGAGATCTCGAACGCGGGCTCCTCGCGCAGCAGCCCGACGCCGTCCGGCTCGAACCCCTCGCGCCGCAGTGCGGCCGAGTTCAGCCAAACGCTGTGCACGTCCGCGTTGATGAGGTAGGTCGGGACCTCACCGGTGGCCGCATCCAGCACGGCGAGGTCCGGCAGGTCCGGCCAGAAGGCGTCACGGAACCCGCTGCCGACCCGTCGCCCGTCGGGGAGCGTCGGCGCCTGCGCCATGAGCGTCGCCGCATGGGCCGCCGAGACCGCCTCTCCGAGCGGCAGGCGCTGCGCCGACAGCGCCCACTGCACGACGTGCACGTGGTGGTCCCAGAGCCCAGGGATCACCCGACCGCCCTCGGCATCGACCACGACGCCACGACGCGGCAGCGCACCCGCCGGCGCGATGTCGACCACGAGCCCGTCGGCGAGGTGGACGTCGACGACCTCGTCCCCGAAGGGATCCGTGCGCTCCGAGCCGGTCAGCCGGGCGTTCGCGATCACCTCAGGCGCGTCGCCGCGCTCCGCCGTCACCGCGCGGCCCTGCGCGTCTCGAAGTCGCGGCGCATCTCACCGGGCAGCCGCGGGTCGGCGTACGGGCTGCCGCCCGCCTCGAGCTCGGCGATCACCGTCTCGACGATCTCGTCGGACTTGTTCTGGCTGAGCTTGCGCTTGCCGACCACGCGGGTCGGCGTCAGCCGGAAGCCCACCGTGCCCCGTTCGAGGCGGCGGACGAAGTCGGGATCGTTCGGCGGCTCCCACATCAGCCGGGGCTGCGGCATCCCGCTCTCGAACCGCGCGACGAGGCGCTCGAGCACCTGCAGGTTCTCTTCGGGCGTGAGGAGCTCGGGGATGCCGCTCAGATGCGCCGACACGAAGTTCCAGGTGGGAACGCTCTGCACGTCGCCGTACCAGCCGGGCGAGACGTAGCCGTGAGGGCCCTGCACCACCACGAGCAGCTCGCGCTCGCCGAGCCCGTGGACGAGGTCGTCGGGCTTGCCGACGTGACCGACGATCGTGAAGTCGTCGCGCCCCTCGTCCAGGAGCACCGCGTAGTGCGAGGCGACGAGGCCCTGGTCGGTCGCGCTCACGATCGTCACCCACGGGTTCTGGTCGATGAGGCGGCGGATCTCGCCGACATCGGTCATCGCGAAGCTGGGGTTCTGGCGCATGCGCTCAGCCTATTCGCGCGGGAGAAGGCGCCGGATCACGCCTGGCACGAGGGGCACCAGTAGAGCTTGCGCCCCGCCGCCTCCTCCACCACGATCGTCGTTCCGCACACGCGGCAGGGAAGACCCGCACGGTGGTACACCCAGTGCCGGTCGTCACGGCTGGCCATCGCCGCGCGGTACGCGTCGGGGTCGAGGTCGTCCATCGTCATCATCTGGCCGGTCTCGACGCCGATCGCGAGCAGGCGCACCCAGTCCCGCCACAGGTCGCGCACGACCTCCTCGGGGACGTCCCGGCCCGGGGTGTGCGGGTTCTGCCGCGCCCGGAACAGCAGCTCGGCGCGGTACACGTTGCCGATCCCGCTCACGACGTTCTGGTCCATGAGGAGCAGGCCGATCGCGGTGGGCTTGCGCCGCACCACCGAGGTGAAGCGCTCCTCGCCCTCGGCGACGTCGTCGACGAGCGGATCCGGCCCGAGCTTCGCGATCGTCGCCGCCACCTCGTCGGGCGTCTGGAGCTCGCACGCGGTGGGGCCGCGCAGGTCGGCGCACGTGACGTCCGTCAGCAGGCGCAGTCGCACCTGTCCGACGACGGGCGGGGGCCACTCCTCCCCCTCGTCGGCGAGCCCCGTGGTCTGCTCCGACATGCGCACGTGCACACGCGCGCGGCGCGGGGCGCCGATCGAGGTCAGGGAGTTCTCGCCCGCCGTGTCGAGGATCGGGTCGCCGAGGTCGGTGCCGCGCTGGTTCGTCTGCCCCATCCGGCCGTTGGCCGACGCGATCGTCGGGTCGACCAGGATCTCGCCGGCGAAGTCCCACGCCCCGTACATGCCGAGGTGCACGCGAAGCCACAGGTCGTCGTCGAACTCGAGGAACATCTGCTTGCCGACCGCACGAACCTCGGTGGCCGTCCGTCCGCTCAGGATCGCCGCGCCCTCGGCGAAGCGGCCCTGCGGACTGGAGGCGAGCACCGGGCGACCGACGAAGTTGCGGTCGAACTGGCGTGCGATGCGGTGGACGGAATGGCCCTCGGGCATCGGGTCAGCCGGCTTCGGGGTCGAACGAGCTGTCGTCGGCCGCCAGCACGTCCGGGCCGCCGGCCGACGCGCGCGGGTCGGGCAGCAGCGAGCCGTCCGCCTCGTACGCGGCGAGCTGCGCGATGCGGCGGGCGTGACGCTCCTCGCCCGAGAACGGCGTCGCGATGAACCGGTCGATGAACGACACGGCCTCGTCGAACGTGTGCTGGCGGGCGCCGATCGCGATCACGTTGGCGTCGTTGTGCTCACGGGCGAGCTCTGCCGTGGCGATGCTCCACACGAGCGCGGCGCGGATGCCCGTCACCTTGTTCGCCGCGATCTGCTCGCCATTGCCCGAACCGCCGAACACGATGCCGAGCGCCTCGATGCCGGCGGCCTGGTCGCGCACGACCGCCTGCGCGGCCCGGATGCAGAAGGCCGGGTAGTCGTCGAGCGGGTCGTACTCGAGCGGACCGTGGTCGACGACCTCGTGCCCCGCCGCGGCGAGGTGGTGAAGCAGCTGCGTCGAGAACTCGAGGCCGGCGTGGTCGGTCGCGATGTGGATGCGCATGGGCTCAATCCTAGAGAGGGGCGGGCAGGAGGGGACGGGATGCCGGCGGTCGCGGCATCCACTCGACAGGGAGGGGTCCGGATCAGGGGGCGATGCCGGCGGCGGCGGGCTTGAACCCGGCGCGGACGTTCTCGCAGCACGCCGGACGGCACACGTCGAACCAGGGGCCGAGTCCGGTCGCGTGCGGGCGCTCCGACGCGGGTGTGCCGTTCAGGCGCTCCTCGACCAGGTCGACGAGGCCCGCCACGAAGACGGGGTCGACGCCCGGGGTCGGCGTGCGGACCGCGCGGATGCCGGCCTCTTCGGCCGCCTCCATGGCCTCGGTGTCGAGGTCCCACAGGACCTCCATGTGGTCGCTCATGAACCCCACGGGCACGATCGCGACCGCCTGGATGCCGGCGGCCGGCAGCTCGGCGATCACGTCGTTGACGTCGGGCTCGAGCCATGGCTGGCTCGCGGGGCCCGACCGCGACTGATAGACGAGGTCCCAGCCGATCCGCTCGGCGCCGGGGACCTCGGCCGCCACGGCCGCCATCACGACCTCCGCCACCGCGAGGTGCTGCGCGGCGTAGGCTCCGCCCTCGCCGAGATCGCGGTGCAGCTCGTCGCCCTCGCGCGGTCCGGAGCGCTCGGCGTCGGCCGTCGGGATGCTGTGCGTCGAGAACAGCACTCGGACCGCCTCGGGCGCGATGCCGTCATCGAGGAATCCGGCGACCGCTGCGCGCACGCCGTCGATGAACGGCTGCACGAACCCGGGGTGGTCGAAGAACTGGCGCACCTTGTCGATGCTCACCGTGTCCGCGAGCCCCGTCTCGGTCAGCACCCGAGCGAAGTCCTCGCGGTACTGGCGGCAGCTCGAGAACGACGAGTAGGCGCTCGTCGCGAGCCCGAGGAGCTTCGTGTCGCCGGCGGCGGCGGCATCCTTCACCGCCTCGTCGAGGTAGGGCGACCAGTTGCGGTTGCCCCAGTACACCGGCAGCTCGATGCCGCGGCGCGCCAGCTCGGCCTCGAGCGCCGCCTTCAGCGCGCGGTTCTGAGCGTTGATCGGGCTGACGCCGTCGAAGTGGCGGTAGTGGTGCGCGACCTCTTCGAGCCGTTCGTCGGGGATACCCCGACCTCGGGTGACGTTGCGCAGGAACGGGATGACGTCGTCCTGACCCTCAGGGCCGCCGAAGCCGGCCAGCAGGATGCCGTCGTAGGCGACGGGGACCTCGACGAAGGGCGCACCGGGGGCCGCGGCGGGAGAGGCGAACGGGACGAGAGGCTGTTCGGCGGGGCTCACCCCTCCATCCTGACACCGCCGCTGCGGTCATCCCGGCGATATGATGACTTCATCATGCCGCTAACACGCCAGCAGCGTCCGCTGTACGAGGTCAAGGCCGGGCTCTTCAAGGGTCTGTCGCACCCGTTCCGGATCCGCATCCTCGAGCTCCTGTCGGCCGCCGACGAGGTGAGCGTCGCCGACCTCCAGTCCGAGACCGGCCTCGAGGCGTCGCACCTGTCGCAGCACCTGTCGGTGCTGCGGCGTCATCGTCTCGTCGAGTCGGAGCGTCGTGCGAGCCACGTCTACTACCGGCTCACCGACGCCAAGGTCGCCGAGCTGCTCGCCGTCGCCCGTGCGCTGCTGCTCGACGTGCTGGCGAACGACCGCGAGATGCTCGCGGACGCCGGGTCGCTGCCGACGCTCCCCGCCAGATGACCGGGATGGATGCCGCACCCCACGAGCGTCGCGCACGCCGGTTCGCCCGCGCGGTGCGCGCGCTCCTGCCGTCGACGGGCGACTACCGCGACCTGAAGCGCACGTGGCGCGGCGACCTCGTCGCGGGGGTGACCGTCGGCATCGTGGCACTCCCCCTCGCCCTGGGGTTCGGCGTCAGCTCGGGTCTCACCGCAGAGGCGGGTCTCGTCACCGCGATCGTCGCCGGGCTGCTCGCGGCCGTCTTCGGCGGGTCGAACGTCCAGGTATCGGGGCCGACCGGTGCGATGGTCGTGGTCCTCGTGCCCATCGTCGCATCGCACGGTGCGGGCGCCGTCGCAGCGATCAGCGTGCTCGCCGGCGTCGTCGTGCTGGCGGCGGGACTGCTGCGACTCGGCCGTGCGGTGTCGTTCATCCCCTGGCCCGTCATCGAGGGGTTCACCCTCGGCATCGCCGTCATCATCTTCGTGCAGCAGGTGCCCCTCCTGGTGTCGCCGACGCCGGCCGGCGCGGGCGAGCACAGCTCCAACGCCGTGGTGGCCGCGGCGCAGGCCGTCGCCGGAGCGGATCGGGCCTACGTGCCGTGGGCGCTGGGCGCGGCGGCGGTCGTGGTCGCCTGCATGCTCGTGGCGCCCCGCATCCACCCCGCCCTGCCCGGGTCGCTCATCGGCATCGCGATCGTCACCGTGCTCGCAGTCGTGCTCCCGACACCCCTGGCCGTCATCGGCGCGCTGCCGTCGTCGCTGCCCGCGCCGGCGTTCCCGGCCGTCGGCCCCGCGACCCTCGGCGACCTGGCCATGCCCGCCCTGACGGTCGCGGCGCTCGCCGCGATCGAGTCCCTGCTGTCGGCCCGGGTCGCGGCATCTCTGGCCGACACGGGGCCGTACGACCCCGACCGCGAGCTCGTCGGGCAGGGGGTCGCCTCGATCGGCTCGGGACTGTTCGGAGGGATGCCGGCGACCGGCGCGATCGCCCGCACGGCCGTCAACGTCCGCTCCGGCGGGAGATCGCGGCTCGCGTCGATCGTCCACGCGGCCGTGCTGCTGGGCGTCGTGCTGTTCGCGTCGGGACCGGTCGGCGCGATCCCGCTCGCCGCACTGGCCGGCGTGCTGATGCTCACCGCCGTGCGCATGGTCCACCTCGCCACCGTCCGCTCCCTGCTCAGGTCCACGCGCGCGGACGCGAGCGCCTTCCTCCTGACCGCGATCGTGACCGTGTCGTTCGACCTCATCGTCGCCGTCGTGATCGGCGTCCTCTTCGCCGGGATCTTCGCACTGCGGGGCCTCGCGGGAGCCACCGCCGTCCATCGCGAGGAGCCGCCCGGCCCGCCGAGTCCCGAGGACGCCCGCATCGCGATCATCCGCGTCGACGGGCCGCTGTTCTTCGCCGCCGCCGACAAGGTGTTCGACGCCGTCACGGCCCTGCGCGACGTCACCGTCGTGGTGCTGCGGATGTCACGGATCGAGCTCGTCGACGCGACGGGGGCGCGCGTGCTGACCGACATCGTGCAGACCCTCGAGCGACGCGGCGTGACGGTGCTCATCAAGGGCGTGCAGCCGGGCCATGAAGAGCTGTTCCGCACGGTGGGCGTGCTCGACTCGCTCCGCCATCGCAATCACCTGTTCGAGGACCTGCCGGCCGCCGTCGAGCACGCGCGCGACCACGTCAGACGGCGATTCGGGGCCCGCACCACGTAGGCTGGGACGGTTGTCGCGGGTGCCAGCAGTGCCCGCGGCGGCCGCCGGAACGGGCCTGCGCATCGCGGAGGCTTCGAGATCATCCGTCATCCTCACCCATGGGAGCCACAGCAGTGCCTGGAGAGAACCTCACCCGCATCGAGGCGCAGGAGCGCCGCGCGATCGTCGACACGCAGTCGTACGAGGTCGTGCTCGACCTGATGAAGGGCGCCGAGATCTTCGGATCGCGCACCGTCGTGCGCTTCACGGCGACGCCCGGCGCCTCGACCTTCATCGACCTCATCGCACGCGACGTGCGCGAGATCACCCTCAACGGCCGGTCCATCGATCCTGCCGCCGCGTTCGCGGACTCGCGCATCGCGCTGGACGACCTCGCCGCCGACAACGAGCTCGTGATCGACGCCGACTGCCTCTACACCAACACCGGTGAGGGCCTGCACCGATTCGTCGACCCCGTCGACGGCGAGGTGTACCTCTACTCGCAGTTCGAGGTGCCCGACTCGCGCCGCGTGTTCGCGGTGTTCGAGCAGCCCGACCTCAAAGCGACGTTCCAGTTCACGATCACGGCCCCCGAGCCGTGGAAGGTCGTCTCGAACTCCCCCACACCCGACTCCCAGCGCCACGGCGACGGCAGTGCGACGTGGACGTTCGAGCCGACTCCGCGCATCTCGTCGTACATCACGGCTCTCATCGCCGGCCCGTACGAGGCCACCTTCTCGGAGCTCACGAGCGCCTCGGGCCGCGTGATCCCCCTCGGCGTGTACGGGCGCAAGAGCCTGTGGCAGTTCCTCGACGCCGACTACATCTTCGACAAGACGCGTGAGGGCTTCGCGTACTTCGAGGAGAAGTTCGACTTCCCGTACCCGTTCGCGAAGTACGACCAGCTGTTCGTGCCCGAGTTCAACGCCGGCGCCATGGAGAACGCGGGCGCGGTGACCTTCACCGAGACCTACGTCTTCCGCTCCAAGGTCACCGACGCCGTCAAGGAGCGCCGCGTCGTCACGATCCTCCACGAGCTCGCCCACATGTGGTTCGGCGATCTCGTGACCATGAAGTGGTGGAACGACCTGTGGCTCAACGAGTCGTTCGCGGAGTGGGCGTCGACCATCGCCACCGCCGAGGCCACGGAGTGGACCGAGGCCTGGACGACGTTCAATGCGATGGAGAAGACCTGGGCGTACCGTCAGGATCAGCTGCCCTCGACGCACCCGGTCGTGGCGCAGATCAACGACCTCGAAGACGTCCAGGTCAACTTCGACGGCATCACGTACGCCAAGGGCGGATCGGTCCTCAAGCAGCTGGCTGCATGGGTCGGCATCGAGGCGTTCTTCGGCGGCGTCGCCGCCTACTTCAAGAAGCACCAGTGGTCCAACACCGAGGTGGGCGACCTGCTCGCCGAGCTCGAGGCCACCAGCGGCCGTGAGCTGTCGACCTGGTCGAAGAAGTGGCTCGAGACCGCGGGCGTCAACACGCTCGCGCCCGAGATCGTCACCGACGTCGACGGCAGCATCACGCGGTTCGCGATCGTGCAGACGGCTCCCGCCGATTACCCGACCATCCGCCCGCACCGCCTCGGCGTCGGCTTCTACGAGCTCGACGGCGACGCGCTCGTCCGCGTCCATCACGTCGAGCTCGACGTCGACGGTGACCTGACCGAGGTTCCCGAGCTCAAGGGCCACAAGCGCCCGGCGCTGGTGCTGCTCAACGACGAAGACCTGGCCTACGCCAAGATCCGACTCGACGCACAGTCGCTTCAGACGGCCATCGACCACCTCGGCAAGATCAGCGACCCGCTGGCGCGCTCGCTCGTGTGGGGCGCCGCATGGGACCAGACGCGCGACGCCGAGGCATCCGCCTCCGACTACGTCGACCTCGTCCTGCGCAACATCGGGGCCGAGACCGAGTCGACCACCGTGCGCACGACGCTCGGTCAGCTGCAGCTCGCCGCGAACTCGTACGTCGCGCCCGAGAAGCGCGACGCCACTCGCGCCAAGGTCGCCGACGCG
>NZ_JBQCIP010000170.1:0-4369 GCF_051953575.1 Microbacterium sp. | reverse complement strand
CCAGGAGCAGACGATCCCGCTCGGCCTTCCGGGCCAGGACATCATCGGCCAGGCCAAGACCGGCACCGGCAAGACCTTCGGCTTCGGCATCCCCGTCGTCCAGCGCCTGGGCGTCGACCCGGCGCCGGGCGTCAAGGCGCTGATCGTCGTCCCCACCCGCGAGCTGTGCGTGCAGGTGTACGAGGACATGGACATGCTGACCTCCGGCCGCTCGACGAGCGTCGTGGCGATCTACGGCGGCAAGGCCTACGAGGGGCAGATCGACCAGCTCAAGGCGGGCGCGCAGATCGTCGTGGGCACGCCCGGGCGCCTCATCGACCTCAACAACCAGCGTCTGCTGGATCTCTCGAACGCGACCGAGGTCGTGCTGGACGAAGCCGACAAGATGCTCGACCTCGGCTTCCTGCCCGACATCGAGAAGATCTTCTCGAAGGTCCCCGCGATCCGTCACACGCAGCTGTTCTCGGCCACCATGCCGGGCCCGATCGTGGCGCTGGCGCGCCGGTTCATGTCGAACCCGATCCACATCCGCGCCACCGACCCCGACGAGGGACTGACGCAGGCCAACATCAAGCACCTCGTGTACCGCGCGCACTCGCTCGACAAGGACGAGATCATCGCCCGCATCCTGCAGGCCGAGGGGCGCGGCAAGACCGTGATCTTCACGCGCACCAAGCGCGCCGCGCAGCGCCTCGTCGACGAGCTGAGCGACCGCGGGTTCAACGCGGGAGCGGTGCACGGCGACATGAGCCAGGAGGCGCGCGAGCGCTCGATGGCGGGCTTCAAGGCCGGCAAGAAGGACGTGCTCATCGCCACCGACGTCGCCGCGCGCGGCATCGACGTCGACGACGTCACCCACGTCATCAACCACACCATCCCGGACGACGAGAAGACCTACCTCCACCGCGCCGGCCGCACCGGCCGCGCGGGCAAGACGGGCATCGCGGTCACGTTCGTCGACTGGGAGGACCTGCACAAGTGGGCCCTCATCAACCGGGCGCTGGAGTTCGGCCAGCCCGAGCCCGTCGAGACCTATTCGTCGAGCCCGCACCTCTACGAGGACCTCGACATCCCCGCCGGCACCAAGGGCCGCATCGTGACCGCCCCCAAGACGCAGGCCGTCCGCGTCCAGCCCGCGAAGGCGTCGGATGCCGCAGCCGAGGCGGCGACGGACGGTCAGGCACCCGGGCGCCGTCGCCGTCGCCGCCGCTCGGGCGGCTCGGCCGACCGGGTCGGGTCGACGTTCGAGCAGGCCGAGGGCTCGGCGAAGCCGGCCGAGGGGCAGTCGGCCGGCGCCGACGGCGACCGCGACGCCGACGGCGGCGGCACGCACGACGGCGGCGGCAAGGAGCACCACGACGGGCGTCCCGCCCCGCGTCGGCGTCGCCGTCGCCGCGGCGGCTCGGGCGCGCCTTCGGCGCCGGCCGGCGCCTGAGTATCGCCTGCACGGTCGCGGTGCCCGCACTCAGCGTTCTTTCAGCGATAGTGTGAGCGACGCGGCGGGGGAACGCCGCGACCTCGCATCTACGAAAGGCATACCGTGCGATTCATCGAAAACGCCGTGCCCATCAGTTACGAGTACCAGGGCTTCTGGGGCTCGTTCTGGGACATCATCTGGTGGTTCCTCTGGATCTTCTTCTTCATGGCGTACCTCTTCGCGCTGTTCGCCGTGATCGCCGACCTGTTCCGCGACCACAAGCTGAGCGGCTGGTGGAAGGCGGTGTGGATCATCTTCCTGATCTTCGTGCCGTTCCTGACACTGCTCGTCTACCTCATCGCACGCGGCAACGGCATGGCCCAGCGCAGCGCGAAGGAGGCGTCCGAGATCCAGAGCGCGCAGGACGCCTACATCAAGTCGGTGGCGGGTGGCGCAGCCAGCCCCGCCGACGAGATCGCGAAGGCGAAGGCCCTGCTCGACGCGGGCACGATCACGCAGGCCGAGTACGACGCGCTGAAAACCAAGGCACTGGGCTGATCACGTCGATCGCCTGAGTCGCGGCCTCCGCGTCCGGAGCGCCCTCGTCCACCCTCAGGGGTAGACGGGGGCGCTTCCTGTTGCACGGTCGATGATGCGGGCGACCATGTCGTCGGTGGTGGTGTGCTCGCCGGGCTGGTTGGGCTTGCCGAGGCCGTGGTAGTCACTGGAGCCGGTCACGATGAGGTCGCGTTCCAGGCACAGGTCCCGCAGCGTCTGGAGGCCCGGCTCGCGGTTCTCACGGTGGCCGAGCTCGAATCCCGCGAGGCCGGCCTGCAGCATCCGCTCCAGCAGGGCACCCGGGAGCAGACCCGCGCGACCTGCCGGGTGAGCGATGATCGGCACTCCCCCGGCACCGGCCACGAGCGCGACGGCCGTCACCGGGTCGGGTGCGTACAGCGCCACGTAGTAGTCGCCGCCCGGGCTGAGGATGCCGGCGAAGGCCTCGGCGCGGTCCTGCACGAGCCCCCGGGCGACGAGAGCGTCGGCGATGTGCGGACGGCCGACGGTCGCGCCGTCGGTGGTCTGGGCGAGGATGTCGTCCCAGACGAGGTCGTAGTCGCGGGCGATGCGATCGGCCATGATCCGCGCCCGGTCGAGCCGGGCCGAGCGGATGCGGGCGGTCTCAGCGCGCAGATCGGGGTCATCCGGATCGGGGAGGTAAGCGAGCACGTGGACGCTGCGCCATTCGTGGCGGGCCGACAGCTCCATCCCGGGGATGAAGGTCATGGCGAGGGATGCCGCCGCCTCGGCCGCCTCGGCCCAGCCGGCGGTCGTGTCGTGGTCGGTGAGGGCGGCCGTGCGCACCCCGTGCCGATGCGCCGACGCCATGACCTCGGCGGGAGGCTGGGTGCCGTCCGAGTGGGCCGAGTGCAGGTGCAGATCGCTCGGACCCTCGAAGCGCTGCGTGGTCGGCATCCTCCGAGCGTAGCGCGGCGACAGCACGCGCCACGCGGGGCGGCGCTGACCGATCTCCCAGCCTGGACGAATAGAGTCGCGGACGTGCTGCGCGTGCTCGGGATCCTCGTCACCGTCGTGTGCGCCGTCGCCGCCGCCGTGCTGACGTGGCCGGGGTTCTTCCACGTCGAGCGCACGTATCCGGTCGCGCAGGTGGTCTCGTTCCGCGGCGTCATGGTGCTCGCCTTCGCCGCCGTCGCGGTCGTCGCGCTGCTGCTGGCGATCGCGCGACCGATCCGTCCGCTGGCCTTCGCGCTGTCCATCGTGGCCGCACTCGCGGTCGTGGCGAACGGGGCGATCATCGCCTCGCGCGGCGGGCTGGGCACCGACCCGCTCCCTGCCGAGACCGAGACCAGCATCCGCGTCATGACCTGGAACACCGCGGGCCCCGCGACCTCGCCCGAGACGATCGCGAAGATCGCGGTGGCGATGGATGCCGACATCGTGGCCCTCCCCGAGACGACCATCGAGACGGGCGCCGCGGTCGCCGTCGCGATGCGCGAGCTCGGCCACCGGATGTGGGCGCACCACGCCGAGGACCCGTCCACCGAATGGGATGCCGGATCCACGACGCTGCTGATCTCGCCCGAGCTGGGCGAGTACTCGGTCATCGAGTCGTCGGCCGACGGCACGAGCAACACCTCGACGGTGCCCAGCGCCGTGGCGATGCCGGTGTCGGGCGACGGGCCGATCGTCGTAGCGGCGCACGCCGTCGCACCGCGCGAGGAGTACATGGACGACTGGCGCGACGATCTGCAGTGGCTCGCGGACCAGTGCGGCGACGGCAACGTCATCATGGCGGGCGACTTCAATGCGACGGTCGACCACATGTCCGGCCTCGGGATCGACGGCGCCACGCTCGGCCATTGCACGGATGCCGCCGTCGAGACCGGCAACGGCGCACTCGGCACGTGGGCGACCGACGTGCCGGCGATCCTGGGTGCCCCGATCGACCACGTCATGGCGTCGAAGCAGTGGCGCGCGACGGGGTCCATCGTGCTCCGCTCGCTCGACGGATCGGGGTCGGACCACCGTCCGCTGATCGTCCAGTACGAGCCCGCCGGCTGACGGCCTCCGGCCTGCGCGCGCGTCCGGCGCGCGTGCGAGACTGGACGCATGAGCACCGGAGCCAGCGAGACGTCCGCTGCGGCCACGAGCACCGCAGAGACGCACACCTCGACAAGCACGAATCGCCGTCAGCCGTTTGGCCAGGGTTTCCTCGACACCATCTCGACGGGCTGGGCCGAGCGTCCCGATCAGGTGCCGCCGGCGCGCGATCAGGCGCCGTTCGCCGCGGCGCGGCGCGATGCCGTGTCGGCCGCGTTCCCGGGCAAGCGCGTGGTGGTGCCGGCGGGCGAGCTCAAGCAGCGCAGCAACGACACCGACTATCCGTTCCGCGCGCACTCGGCCTTCGCGCACCTGACGGGCTGGGCCTCC
>NZ_JBQCIP010000169.1:0-11416 GCF_051953575.1 Microbacterium sp. | reverse complement strand
GATGACGACCTCGAGGGCGTTCTCGATGCCGATCAGATTCGGCAGCAGGTAGGCGCCGCCCCACCCGGGGATGATGCCGAGGAACACCTCGGGCAGCGCGATCGCCGCGGCCGAGGCATCCACCGTGCGATACGCGCTGTTGAGCGCGATCTCGAGTCCGCCGCCGAGGGCGAGCCCGTTGACGAAGGCGAACGTCGGCACGCCGAGGTCGCCGAGCTTGCCGAACACCTTGTGCCCGAGCTGCGCGACGAGCCGTGCGTCGTCCTTCGAGGTCACCTTGCTGATGTCGCTGAGGTCGGCGCCGGCAGCGAGGATGTACTGCTTGCCGGTGATGCCGACGGCCTGGATCTCGCCGGCCGCCGCGCGCGCCTTGAGCGCATCGAGCGTCTCGCCGAGCTGGAACATCGTGGCGGGGCCCAGCGTGTTCGGGCGCGTGTGGTCGCGACCGTTGTCGAGGGTGATGAGTGCGAGCACCTTGCCCGACGCGAGACGGATGTCGCGCACGCGGGAGTGGGTGACCACCTCGCCGTCGGTGTGGGCGAGGATCGGCGAGAAGTCGATGTCGTCGTAGTTCGTCATTCCTGCGCTGCCCTTACTTCCGCTTCTTGCCGTCGTAGAACGGGTTCTCCCAGATGACCGAGCCGCCCTGGCCGAGGCCGACGCACATCGCGGTGAGGCCGTAGCGCACGTCGGGGCGCTCGGCGAACTGCGCCGCGAGCTGGATCATCAGGCGCACGCCCGACGCCGCCAGCGGGTGCCCGAGCGCGATGGCGCCGCCCCACTGGTTGACCCGGGGGTCGTCGTCGGCGATGCCGAAGTGGTCGAGCAGCGAGATCACCTGGATGGCGAACGCCTCGTTGAGCTCGAACAGGCCGATGTCGTCGATCGTCAGTCCGGCCTTCTTCAGCGCCTTCTCGGTCGACGGGATCGGGCCGATGCCCATGATCTCGGGCTGCACGCCGGCGAAGGCGAACGAGACGAGCTTCATCTTGGGACGCAGTCCCAGCTCCTTCACGGCGCCGCCGCCTGCGAGCAGCGACATCGTGGCGCCGTCGGTGAGGGGGGAGGACGTGCCGGCGGTGACGCGACCGTGCGGCCGGAACGGCGTCTTGAGCGCGGCGAGGTCCTCCATCGTGGTCTGCGGGCGGCGGCCCTCGTCCTCGGTGGCCAGGCCCCACGAGCCCTCGGCGTCCTTGATCGCGACCGACACCAGGTCGGGCTGGATCTTTCCGGCGTCGTACGCCGCCTGCGCCTTGTGCTGGCTCAGCATGCCGAAGCGGTCGGAGCGCTCCTTGGTGAGGTGAGGGAAGCGGTCGAAGATGCGCTCCGCCGTGACGCCCATGTTGAGCGCGCCCGGGTCGACCATGCGCTCCGCGACGAAGCGCGGGTTCGGGTCGGCGTTGCCGCCGATGGGGTGGTGCCCCATGTGCTCGACGCCGCCGGCGAGGGCGACGTCGTACATGCCGACGCCGATGGAGCCCGCCATGGTCGTGACACTCGTCATGGCGCCCGCGCACATGCGGTCGATCGCGAAGCCCGGGACCGTCTGGGGGAGGCCGGCCAGGATGGCGACACTGCGCCCGAGCGTCAGCCCCTGGTCGCCGGTCTGCGAGGTCGCGGCGATCGCGACGTCGTCGATGCGGTCCTTGGGAACGTTCGGGTTGCGCTCCATGAGCCCGATCGTCGCCTTGACGGCGAGGTCATCCGCTCGGGTGTTCCAGTACATGCCCTTCTCGCCGGCGCGCCCGAACGGGGTGCGCATGCCATCGACGAAGAAGACGTCCGAGATCTCGGCCACTCTGCCTCCAAGGTTTGGGATTGCACCCAGCCTAAGGTGAGACTGAGTCTCACGAAATCGGTTGGTCCGATCCTACGAAGCGGCTTCCGACGACCTCGAGGCCTCTTGCACGGATTCCACAAAGGCATCAGCGATCAGCTGTGCGGTCTGCTCAATCTGCCACGGGCGCGCACCCAGTTCTCCGAGGGCTTCGCCGATGGATGCCGCCGACAGCGGCTGCGGCGGGGCCCACGCCACACGACGCAGCAGCTCGGGTGTGAGCAGGTTCTCGGTGGGCATGTGCAGCTCTTCCGCACGCTGCTCGACGAGCGGGCGCGCAGCCTTCAGACGTGCGTCCGCCTCGGGGTTGCGGTCGGCCCATGCGCGGGGCGGCGGGAGCGTGTCGCCGCCGGTGGCGCGTTCGAGGGGGAGCTGCGTGACGGCGCGGCCGGCCTCGATCGCGTCCCACCACCGGTCCAGCTGGGTGCGGCTCGCCCTGCCGGTGAAGTCCTTCACCGCGGCCAGCGCGCTCTTCGACTTGGGGTCGGCGAGGACCGCGGCGACCAGAGCGCGGTCGGGAACCAGGCGGCCAGGCGCGACGTCCTCTGCGCGGGCGTACTCCTCGCGGGCCGTCCAGAGCTCGCGGGCGATCGCGAGCGCCTTGCGGCCGCGCACGGTGTGCAGCCCGCTCAGCCGCCGCCACGGCTCCTCACGCGGGGGCTTGGGCTCGCGCTCGAGCACGGCCTGGAACTCCTGCGCCGCGAACTCGGTCTTGCCCTGCTCGTCGAGCTCGATCGCCAGCTTGTCGCGCACGTCGACGAGGTGCTCGACGTCGAGTGCGGCGTACTCCAGCCACGACTGGGGGAGCGGGCGCGTCGACCAGTCCGAGGCGGAGTGCGCCTTCGCGAGCGTGATCCCCAGCGTGTCTTCCACGACGGCGCCGAGACCCACGCGCTCGTGGCCCAGCAGCCGAGCGGCGAGCTCGGTGTCGAAGATCCGCGGGGGCTCGAGTCCGAGCTCGCGCAGCGACGGCAGATCCTGGCTCGCGGCGTGCAGCACCCACTCCTCGCCGCCGATGGCGTCTTCGAGGGGACGGAAGTCGCCGATGGGCGGCGGATCGAACAGGAACACCCCGGCTCCGCGGCGGAACACCTGCACGAGGTACGCGCGCTGCGAGTAGCGGAAGCCTGAGGCGCGCTCCACGTCCACCGCCACCGGTCCCGTGCCGTCCGCAAGGCGACGGGCGGCCTCAGCGGCACGCCCGGCTTCATCGATGACGTCGTATTCAGCCACGCGGCGACCTGCGCGAATCGAGCATCGCGATCCCTTCCGAGCCGGGCGGGAGACCCGCCAGCATGCAAACCAACTCCGCCCATGCTTCCACGTGCGGAGCGATCGCGCCCTCGGGGGACCATGAAGCCCGCAGTTCGATCTGGGCGCCGTCGCCTTCGGCGGCCAGGGATCCGAAACCCTTGGACAGCGTCTTGGTGGCCGTCCCCGAGGCCGAATGGAACATCGCATGCCGCGACTCCAGCGCGTCGGTGAGCCACGTCCACGCGACGTCGGCCAGCAGCGGGTCGATGCCGATCTCGGGCTCGAGCGGTGCCTGCGCGAAGCACACGATCCGCCAGGCCCCGTTCCATGGCGCCGGTTCGTCCGGATCGTGCAGCAGCACGAAACGACCGGTGCCGTACGGCGAGTCCTCACCGCCGTCCGAGCGCACGTCTCCGGCGATCGCGATCGCGTCGCGAGCGAGCCCCTGCGGCGCTGCGATCTCGCGCACCGTCAGGTCATCGCGGAACACGATCGCACGCAGCTCGTCCGCCGCCTGCTCGAACGAGCCAGGTGCCGCGGGGGGACGCTGCTCAGCCACGCGGACAGACTAGAGTGATGCCTCGATGGTCGCCTCCAGGCGCGCCGCGAGAGACGGCGCAACACCCACACGCAGCCGGCCGAGGGCCTCTCGCCCCGCTCAGGCGCTGCGCGCCCCTGCCTACGTGCTCAGCGTCAAGGCCGCCCTGACGGTGCTGAGCCTCGGGCTCGCGGCATCGCTGGGAGCGCTTGCTGCGGGCTCCGTGATGATGGCCCGCCGGGTCGTAACGCCGGCGCGGCGCGAGCCCGACACCCGCATCCTCGCCCTCGACACCGCCGCGCAGACGATCACGCTGTCGCGCACCCCCGACACCGGGCTCCCGGGTCGCTACGGCCTGTTCACCACAGGGACCGCGGACTACATCAAGCTGGGCTCGGTGCTGTCGGAGGATGCGACGAGCGTGAAGCGCAAGCTGCTGACGCACGTCGGGTCCGATGCGCGTCTGGAGCCGGAGGCCGCGTTCAGCGGCTGGTACTTCGACCGGCCCGAGCAGCTGCACCTGCCGTTCACGCCGGAGCTCATCGGCTCGACCGTCGGACCGTGCCCGGCGTGGCTCTTCCCCGCCGGAGACGGCGAGACCTGGGTCATCCAGGTCCACGGCCGGGGGACGACACGGGCCGAATGCCTGCGGGCCGTCCCGCTGTTCCACGGCCTCGGCATCACCTCGCTCGTCGTGTCGTACCGCAACGACGGCGAGGCGCCGCGCAGCCGCACCGGGACGTACGCGCTCGGCGACACCGAGTGGCGCGACGTCGACGCCGCCGTCGGGTTCGCCCGGCGACGGGGCGCGCGACGGATCATCATCATGGGCTGGTCGATGGGCGGGGCGATCGCCCTGCAGCTGTCGCTCAACTCCGCGCACCGGGACGCCATCGCCGGTCTCATCCTGGAGTCGCCCGTCGTGGACTGGCGGGTCGTGCTGGAGTACCACGCGAAAGCCGAGCGGGTCCCCGGTGCCGTGAGCCGCTTCGCGATGAGCGCGCTGCAGTCGGAGTGGGCGGCCCCGCTGGCCCGCACCGGCGGCCCGATCTCGCTCGACCGGCTCGACATCGTCTCCCGCGCGGCGGAGCTGCGGCATCCCATCCTGATCCTGCACAGCGACGACGACGGATTCGTCCCGTCCGACGCGTCGCACGATCTCGTCACCGCACGGCCCGACCTCGTCGAGCTGCAGGTGTTCGAGGTCGCGCGGCACACCAAGCTGTGGAACTACGACCAGGAGCGGTGGTCCGACAGCATCCGCGCGTGGCTGGAGCGTCAGGGCCTCACGGCGACCTGAGACGCGCGGTCAGGCCGCGGACTTCGCGCGGACCTGGCGCTGCGCCCGCAGGAGCATGCCCGTCATCCCCGAGATGCGCAGCGGCGACACCACACGGGTGAGCCCCAGCGTCTGGGGGTAATCGCCGGGGATCGCCAACACCTCCGCGGCCGACAGCCCGGTGAGTCCCTGCGCGAGGATGCTCGCGAATCCGCGCGTCGTCGGAGCCTCCGCCGGCGCCGTCGCGTGCATGGCGACGATGCCCTCGCGGTCGACGTCGACGATGATGTACACCGGCGACTGGCACTCGACGACGCGCTCGGCGAGCTCGGGGTGCCCCTCGTAGTCGGCGGGCACGGGCGGCAGCTCGTACGAGTACTCCAGGAGCAGCTGCAGCCGGTCCTGCTCGGACAGCTCGAGGAACTCGTCGCGGATCTCGGCGAGGCGTTCGGGAAGCACGTCAGTCATCGCGACAAGTTTCCCACGTCAGGGGACGGGGAGGATGCTGCCGATCAGCGCACCGGTGCCTCGCCCGGCTCGGCGCCCGTGACGATCGGCACGCGCACGGCGCTGCCCCATTCGGTCCAGGAGCCGTCATAGTTGCGCACATTCTCGAAGCCGAGCAGGTGCGTGAGCACGAACCACGTGTGGCTCGACCGCTCGCCGATGCGGCAGTAGGCGACGATCGCGTCGCCGTCGGCGAGGCCCGCCTCGCCGCGGTAGATGGCATCGAGCTCCGCACGGGTCTTGAACCCGCCGTCCTCGGCGACCGCGCGTGCCCACGGCACGCTCTGCGCCGTGGGGATGTGCCCGCCGCGCAGCGCCCCCTCCTCGGGGTACGCGGGAGCGGACGTGCGCGAGCCGTCGTACTCCTCGGGCGAGCGGACGTCGATGAGCGGTCCCGACCCCAGGTGCGCCAGCACGTCCTCCTTGTATGCGCGCAGGAGGGAGTCGTCGCGCTCGACGACGGGGTACTCGGTCGGCACGGGCTGGGAGGCATCCGTCGTGATCGGCCGACCCTCGGCGATCCACTTGTCGCGGCCGCCGTCGAGGAGGCGGACGTCCTCGTGGCCGAAGAGCGAGAACACCCACAGCGCGTAGGCGGCCCACCAGTTGTTCTTGTCGCCGTAGATGACGACGGTGTCGTCGCGCGAGATGCCCTTGCGGCTGAGGAGCTCGGCGAAGCCCTCGCCGTCGACGTAGTCGCGCACGACGGGGTCGTTGAGCTCGGTGTGCCAGTCCACCTTCACGGCGCCGGGGATGTGCCCCGTCTCGTAGAGGAGGACGTCTTCGTCGGACTCCACCACCACGAGCCCGGGCTGCCCCAGCCGCGCCTGCAGCCATTCGCCGGTGACGAGGCGACCCGGCTCGGCGTACTCGGCGAACTTCTCGGACGACGTGTCGATCTCGACGGACATGGCTTCTCCTGCGGTTCGGTGCGCCGGGATGGCGGCGCTGGTGCGGGCGCCCGCCTCACGGCGGGCGTTGGGCACAGGGCTGACGGTTAGGGTTGAACCGTCGATTCCGACCCTAGATTCCCACGTGCCCGCGCGTAGCACCGACGTAAGACTGCGTCACAGCTCCCGTGAGACCGCGACAGAGGACACCCATGACCGTCTCCGCCACCCGCACCGGTATCGTCCATCTCACGGAGCGCGCCCCGCAGCTCGCCGGCGCCGAGATGGTGGCGGCGCTCGTCCCGCCTCCCCAGTTCGCGAACGCGACGTTCGACACCTACCGCGCCGACCCCGCGTTCGCGTCGCAGCAGGAGGCGAAGGATCTCCTGATCGCCTTCACCGGCGGGGGAGCGCCGGTCAAGGGCGGTCTGTTCCGCCGCCCCAAGCGCCCCGAGATCAAGCCGGGCGTCTACCTGGACGGCGGCTTCGGCGTCGGCAAGACCCACCTGCTGGCGTCGGTCTACCACGCCATGCCCGCACGCCGGAAGTACTTCGGCTCGTTCATCGAGTACACCGCGCTCGTCGGAGCGCTCGGGTACCAGAACACCGTCGAGCTGTTCCGCGGCTCCGACCTGCTCTGCATCGACGAGTTCGAGCTCGACGACCCGGGCGACACGATGGTCATGACGCGCCTGCTCGGCGAGCTGGTGGCATCCGGCACGCGACTGGCCGCGACCTCGAACACGCCGCCGAACGCCCTCGGTGAGGGACGCTTCGCCGCGCAGGACTTCCTCCGCGAGATCCACGCGATGGCCGCGAGCTTCCAGACCGTGCGCATCGACGGCACCGACTACCGCCACCGCGCCGTCGACGGACACGCGACCGTGCTGTCGGCGGCCGAGTACGAGGCGACCGTCGCGGATGCGGCCACCACCGGCCTCGTGTCGGACGACGCGTTCGACGCCCTCGTCGCCCACCTCGCGCACGTGCATCCGTCGCGGTACATCCGTCTCATCGACGGCCTCGCGGTCGTGGGGCTGCGCGACGTGCAGCCCTTCACCGACCAGTCCGCGGCGCTGCGCTTCGTCGCGTTCATCGACCGCGTGTACGACGCCCAGCTGCCGATCCGCGCCACCGGCACGTCGCTCGACCTCGTCTTCCCCGACGAGATGCTCGCCGGGGGCTACCGCAAGAAGTACCTGCGCGCGATCTCGCGTCTCGTGGCATCCACGCTCGCCTGAACCCGCCACCCCGCCCGGCCGGTTCCCGCCCGATTCACGGGCGCCCTTCGGCGTGCCGAAACACGATGTTTACGCCCAGGGCCCTCGCGTAACCGACGGGAAACACGGGATGGCCCGCTGCGGAAACGGCGCCTCGCGACACTGAGTGGACCCGACGCTATCCTGCGTCCCACCGCAGAGAGGTTCTCCACGGAGATGGATCAAGGCAACACCGCATTCATGCTCATCACAGCTGCGCTCGTCCTGTTGATGACGCCCGGCCTCGCGTTCTTCTACGGCGGCCTGGTCAAGGCCAAGAGCGTCATCAGCATGATGATGCTCAGCTTCGGCGCGCTCGGACTCATCGGCGTGCTGTGGGTCATCTACGGCTACGCGATCGCATTCCCCGGCTCCGAGGGCCTCGTCGCTCCGTGGTCGATCGACTGGTCCGCCATCGGCCTCACCAGCCTGCTGGAGGTCCCGGAAGGCGCCGCGTACCCGCCGCTCGCCTTCGTGGCGTTCCAGGCGACGTTCGCGATCATCACGGTCGCGCTCGTCTCCGGCGCCATCGCCGACCGCGCGAAGTTCGGCTCGTGGATGATCTTCGCCGCGATCTGGGCGACGATCGTCTACTTCCCGGTCGCCAGCTGGGTCTTCAACTTCGGTCTCGCCGATGACGGCAGCTTCGCCTACGGCGGCTGGATCACGTACGGCATGCAGGAGTTCTTCGGCGTCGGCGCGATCGACTTCGCAGGCGGCACGGCGGTCCACATCAACGCCGGTGCGGCCGCCCTCGCGCTCGCCCTCGTCCTCGGCAAGCGCCTCGGCTTCCAGAAGGGCGTCCACGTCCCGCACAACCCGCCCTTCGTGCTGCTGGGCGCCGGCCTCCTGTGGTTCGGCTGGTTCGGCTTCAACGCCGGCTCCGAGCTCGCTGCCGACGGCACCGCCGCGGTCGCCTTCGTCAACACGATCGCAGCCCCGGCCGCCGCGCTGCTCGCGTGGCTCGTGGTCGAGAAGATCAAGGACGGCAAGCCCACCTCGGTCGGCGCCGCGTCCGGTGCCGTCGCGGGTCTCGTCGCGATCACCCCGGCCTGCGCCGCGCTGACGCCGATCTGGGCGATCGTCCTCGGCCTGCTCGCCGGCGCGGTGTGCGCCCTGGCCATCGAGCTCAAGTACAAGTGGGGCTTCGACGACTCGCTGGACGTCGTGGGCATCCACCTCGTCGGCGGCCTGCTCGGCACGCTGTACCTCGGCTTCTTCGCCAACACCACGGGCCTCATCTACAGCGGCAACCTGACACAGCTGCTCGTGCAGGCGATCGCCGCCGTCGCGGTCCTGGTGTACTCGTTCGTCCTCGCCTACGCGATCGGCTGGGTCATCCAGAAGACGATCGGGTTCCGCGTGAAGAACGAGGACGAGGTCGCCGGCATCGACACGGTCGTGCACGGCGAGGAGGGCTACGTGCTCGAGGGCGCGCGCGCCTGACGTCCGGAACACCCCGAAGGGGGCGTCGCGGTTCCCCCCGCCGCGACGCCCCCTTCGGCGTTCGTGCGCCCGCGGCGAAAGGATGCCGCGCACGGCCGTTATCGTGATCCCGTGGCCCGCGGCATCCTCTCGTCCCTGCTGAACCTCATCCGGCCCGCTCGCCGTACGACGCCGACGGCGCCGCCGGCGCCGGCGGCGCCGTCTCGGCCTCCGGAGGCGGCTCTCGGGCAGTACGGCGCCACGGCGACCGTGGAGGTCGATCCGCCCCACCGGTCGGCCCTGCGGATCACCTACAAGCCCGTCCACGACGCGGACCCCGATGCGGGCGAGATCGTCTGGACCTGGGTGCCCTATGCGGAACGCGACGGCCGAGGCAAGGACAGGCCCGTGCTGGTCATCGGGCGCCGGGACGCCGACACGGTGTACGCCGTCAAGCTGACCAGCAAGGCGCATGACGGTCAGCGCGACTTCCTCCCGATCGGGTCGGGCGCGTGGGACTCCCAGGGGCGGCCGTCCTGGGTCGACATCGACCAGTTCTACCTCGTGCACCGCGCCGGCATGCGCCGGGAGGCCGCCGCGCTCGACCTGGAGCGGTTCGTCCGCGTCGCCGACGCCCTGCACCGCCGCTACGGCTGGTCGGTCGGCAACTGAGGCCAGAAACACAAAACCCCCGGCGAACCGGGGGTTTTCTGGTGGTGGGCGATACCAGACTCGAACTGATGACCTCTTCCGTGTGAAGGAAGCGCGCTACCAACTGCGCCAATCGCCCGTGCCCCGAGGGGGACGAGTATCGATAGTACCGGATGCCGAGGCATGCCTCGAACCACAACGGTGTGACACGCGCGGGCTGCATCTGGTTTTGCATGCAGCCGAACGTCGGCTAAAGTCTTACAAGTGCCCGGCGCGAGAGCGAAGGGAACGAAATGCGGATGTAGCGCAGTTGGTAGCGCACAACCTTGCCAAGGTTGGGGTCGCGAGTTCGAGTCTCGTCATCCGCTCAAGTGCAGGGATCCTCTCCAGGGATCACAGCACGTGGGGTCAAACCACACGCGGTGGCGTGGCCGAGCGGCTAGGCACCGGCCTGCAAAGCCGTTTACACGGGTTCGAATCCCGTCGCCACCTCGCTCACAACTCAATAGCCTCTTTAGGCGCGATTGGCGCAGCGGTAGCGCGCTTCCCTGACACGGAAGAGGTCACTGGTTCGATCCCAGTATCGCGCACGATGAAACCCTCGGTTCGCCGGGGGTTTTTTTGTTGCCCGCCTCACCGCACGTGTTCGGACGGGTAGACGTCGCGGACGCTCTCCCGGAAGAACCGGCCCGCACTGTCCGCCGCGAGGAGCCCGCGATGGATCGACGGCGGAACGGCGAAATAGCGGTAGACCTCGCCGGACGTGAACTCGAGTTCGAGCACCGCCGTGGCGGCGTCATAACCCGCCGATGCGATGGCGCTGGAGTCGAGGCGGTCTCGTCGCATCGCCTCAGGCTACGCCGCGACCTCGGAACGCCGGCCGCTACGGTGGTCGCGTGTCCGAACAGCTCGTCGACCGCATCAGGCAGGATCTGCGCGACATCGCCGATCCGGAGCGTGCGCCGGGCCAGCAGGCGTACATGAAGTCGCTCATGCCCTTCCTCGGCGTGCGCGTCCCCGATGCCCGCCGTGTGGCGACGCAGGCCGCGAAGGGAACGAATGCCGCCACTCTGCTGACCGCGGTGACCGAGCTGTGGGACACCGCCGAACACCGCGAGGAGCGGTACGCCGCCATGGCGCTCCTGTCGCCGCGCGCGCTGAGGGGCGACGCGCGCACCGTGCCGATCGTGGAGCACATGGTGCGCACGGGGCAGTGGTGGGACTACACCGACGAGCTGGCGCATCGCCTCGCCGACCTCCACGACGCGCGGCCCGTCGACACCGCCGCGCTGGTCCACGCGTGGGCGCGCGACGACGACCTGTGGATCCGGCGCATCGCGATCCTGTCGCAGCTCGGGCGCGGCATCCGACTCGATCCCGAAGTGCTGGCCGACGCGATCGGCCCGAACACATCCGACCCGGAGTTCTTCATCCGCAAGGCGATCGGATGGGCGCTGCGCGAGTACGCCCGCGTGGCGCCGGCGTGGGTGCGCGCGTACGTGGACGAGCACGAGGTCAGCGCCCTCACACGCCGCGAAGCGCTCAAGCACCTGAGCGCCGGATCGGCCCCGGTCACTGGGTAGAATCGACGCGTGGAACTCATCCGGTCGACCGCCGCGGCGGCGCTCACGACCATCACGCGAACGCTCGACGCCTGAGCGGGCGGGGCGCGGCGTGCGCCCGAAGCTGAGTAGCCTTGATCCGAGCCATTCCCAGGAGAGTTTCCGTGACTGACGCTGTGCCCTATCCCGCTGACGGCTTCGCCCTGTTCCCCGA
>NZ_JBQCIP010000168.1:0-3875 GCF_051953575.1 Microbacterium sp. | reverse complement strand
AGCGGGAACAGGAACGTGAAGAAGAAGCTCCGCGCCGAGTCGAACCACTGCTTGCGGAAGTACCAGACGCACGCGAACGCGGTGAGGCCGTAGTAGAAGCAGATCATCATGCCGAGCGACAGGATCGTGTCGGTGAGGACGTTCTCGCTCACGATGCGCATCACGGCGTAGAACACCGACGCGACGATGGCCGAGACGACGGTGGCGTAACCCGGCGTGAAGAACCGCGGGCTGACCTTCGCGAACTTCGACGGCAGCGCGCCGTAGTGCCCCATCGCGAGCAGCGTGCGCGCCGGCCCGACGGCGGTCGACTGCAGCGAAGCCGCCGAGCTCGACAGCACCGCGAGCGACACGAGGAAGGCGAGCGGCCCGAGGATCGGGTCGGACAGCGCGAAGAACACGTTGGCCGAGATGTCCTCGTTCGCCAGGCCCAGGCCCTCCGACCCGACGCCGGCGAACATGATGAGGCCGATCGAGAGCAGGAGGTAGAGCGAGACCACGACGACGACGGTGACCATGGCGGCACGGCCGGGCGTCTTGGCCGGGTTCTTGGTCTCTTCGTTCATGGTGAGGACGACGTCCCAGCCCCAGAAGATGAAGATCGACAGCGAGAGGCCGGCGGCGAAGGCGCTGAACGACGACACCTCGAACGGGTTGAACCACGACCACGAGAACGCGGTCGGATCCGGCGCCTCGCCGTCCACCGCCTTCACGATCGCGACGACCGCGAACAGCACGAGGACGACGACCTGGAAGCCGACCAGCACGTACTGGAACTTCTGAGTGGTCTGCATGTCGCGGTACGAGATCAGCGTCGCGCCCAGCATGAACAGCAGGCACACCACCACGTTGATGATCGGGTTGAACGCCAGATCGGCGATGTCGGGATTGCCCGTCAGCTGCGAGATCAGCAGGAACAGGAACTCCACCGCGATGCCGGCGAGGTTCGACAGCACGATGACGGTCGCGGCGATGAGGCCCCAGCCCGTCATCCAGCCGATCCAGGGGCCGAACGCCCGCACGCCCCACGTGAAGGAGGTGCCCGAGTCGGGCATCGCGCGGTTGAGCTCGCGGTAGCCGAACGCGGTCAGCAGCATCGGGATGAACCCGACGAGGATGATCGCCGGCACCTGCGTGCCGACGACCGCGACGGTCGGGCCCAGCGACGCGGTGAGCGTGTACGCGGGCGCGATCGTCGAGACGCCGATGACCACGGCGCCGAGGACGCCGACGGCGCCCGCACTGAGGCCCTTCTTCGACAGCCCGCCGGCATCGGCGCCGGCGGCGGGTGCGAGCGGCGCGGCAGCGCCGGTGTTCTGAGCGCTCATCGTGACGCGCCTTCCTGGCGCGTGCGCGGCACGACGACCATCGGTACGGGAAGCTCGTGCAGCATCTTCGCCGCCGTCGAGCCGAGGAACAGGCGCCGGGGCTGGGCCAGGCGGCTGGAGCCGACCACGGCGATCTCGCCCGGCTCCCACCCGATGTGGGCGACAGCGTCCTCGATGCTGTCGCCGCGGGCGACGACGACCTCGGCCTCGACGTCGTCCGGCAGCGCGTCCAGCGCCTTGCCGAGCACGTCGTCGGCGTGGGCGGCGCCGGCGATGCGGATCACGCCGGTGTCGACGGATGCCGGCAGGTCCACCGACACGAGCGACAGCAGGCGCAGCTCCGCTCCGGCGGCCACCGCGAGCGCGATGCTCGCGTCGAGCAGCGTCTCGGCGCCCGGACGGGTGCCGATCGCCGCGGTCACGCGGGTGATGCCGGTGGCCTCCATGCGGCGCGAGCCCTCGGGGGCGAGCACCACAGGGACGTCCGACGAGTGCAGCAGCTCGTTCGCGACGGTGCCGAGACGGTGGCGTCCGCGCCTGCCGCCGTTCGCGGTGCCGACGACGATGAGGGATGCCTCCAGCTCATGCGCCGCGGCGACCAGGCCCTCGGCGAACGAGTCGGCGAATCTGACGTGCGACCGCGAGGTGACGGCATCCGGGATCGTCGCCGTCGCCTCGGCCAGCCACGTCTCGGCCTGCCCCTGCAGGTACCGGTCGTAGCTCGCGTCGGGCGGGGTGATGACGCTGCGGTCCTCACCCGGCAGCACGAGCACGAGGTCCAGCTCGGCACCCGTGGCCGCCGCGAAGCGGGCGCCGAGCGCGACCGCGTCGGCGCCGGCATCCGTCGCGGTGTACCCGACGACGATCCGGGCCGTCATCGTCGCGCCGCTTCGAGGACGTTGGCCGCGGCGAAGCGCCCCATGCGGATCGCGCCGTCGACGTGCTGGTAGCCGGCACCCGCCATGTCGCTGCAGGCGAAGTGGATCGGGCCGACGGCGGTGCGCAGGTCGGCGCCGTAGCGGTGCAGACCGCCCATGTCGAAGCTCGCGGCGTAGGCGCCGCGCGTCCACTCCTCCGAGCCCCAGTCGCTCTCGTAGTAGACGACGGGGTTCTTCGCCTCGGGACCGTAGTAGTGCGACAGCGACTCGAGGATGCGCTCCTTGCGCTCCTCGGCCGACAGCGTGAACAGGTCGTCGGCGTTCTGGTCGCTGACGAAGCCGACCAGGGTGCCGCGCTCGTCGCCGTGGTTCGTGTTGTCGTAGGCCTCGTGCGACAGCTCATAGGGGCTGAACGCCGTGCCCGAAAGGCCCTGCTCACGCCAGAACGGGCGGTCGTAGACGGCGTGCACCTTGATGACGAAGCCCATCGACAGGTGCTGGTGCAGCTGGTGCTGGCGGCGCGGCAGCGCCGGGACGAACGAGATGCGGTCGTACAGCACGGGGGCGTGGGCGAGGATCGCGTAGCGCGCGTGGACGTGCAGGTCGCCGTCGGCGTGGGCGGTGACCCCGTCCTCCGACCACTCGAGCGTGCGGACCGCGTGCCCGAGCAGGACGTCGTCGCCGAGGCGCTCGGCGAGCAGGATCGGAACCTGCTGCAGGCCGCCGACGACGCGCTTGTCGAGGATGAAGTCGGCGTCGACGAGGTTCGAGTACGAACCCGCCGAGGCCGCCATCAGCAGGGACTGCAGCAGCGAGAAGGCGTGGGTCGGCTTGGTGAGCATGGCCGAGCCGGTCGCGAACGCGAGGTTGCGCACGGCCTCGTCGTCGTCGGTCTGCGCGCGCAGCCACGCGTCCCAGGTGACCGAGTCCCACTCGGCGGCGTTCGGGTGCTCCCAGGGACGGTCGGGGTCGATCTCGGCGACCATCGCGTCCAGACGCTCGGTGATCTCGGCGATGACCTTCTCGGTCTCGGGCGAGACGGGGAACATCTCACCGGTGAAGCGGTGCAGCGTTCCGTCGGGGCCGACGTAGACGCTGTCGCCGTCGCGGTAGCGGCTGTAGGTCTCCAGCCCGAGCTCCTCGATGGTCTCTTTGAGCGCATCCTGGTCGGGCGAGACCCACTGGCCGCCGATCTCGAGCATGGCGCCGTCGATCACGTCGGTCCACAGGCGCCCGCCGACGCGGTCGCGGGCTTCGAGCACGACGACCGACAGGCCGGCCTTCTTCAGTTCGTTGGCGGCGGTGGTGCCGGCGGCGCCGGCGCCGATGATGACGACGTCACGGGTGAGCTCGGTCATTCGGACTCCTTTGTCGGGCGCGCCTGCCCGGCGCGTCGTGCGGTCTCTGGTGGGTGATGCGGGTCCCGGGGGGGCCGGGGGGGGCGCCGCGGGGGCCGATACGCCGGGTCGGGTTCTGTCACTCCGTCTAGGGGTCAGGATTCCCCCACACCGCCGTCCACCCCCCCCCCGCCCCCGCCGGGACCCGCAGCCCCCCCCAGAGACCGCACGCCGCGCCGGGCAGGCGCGCCCGACAACGGAGTCCGAATGACCGAGCTCACCCGTGACGTCGTAAACATCGGCGCCGGCGCCGCCGGCACCACCGCCGCCAA
>NZ_JBQCIP010000167.1:0-6431 GCF_051953575.1 Microbacterium sp. | reverse complement strand
GGACGTCGTCTCGGGCTCGCCGTTCTCGGGGAGCTCGGGGGCGTCGGTCTCGGGCTGGGGGTCTGCTGCAGCAGTCACGGGATGCACCTCATCGCGGCTCGCGCCGTCTGTGGGAGTAGGACGGCTCACAGCCTAGTACGGCGGATGCCTCACCCCGGCGCTGTCGTGCGCGAGATCTCCCGGGCCGATCAGGGCGTCGGCGTCGGCGTGGGGGTGGGGCTCGGCGACGGCTCGCCCTCGGTGGGAGTCGGCGTCGGGGTGGATGTCGAGGTCGGCTCGGGAGCGGGCGCGCCGGGACCTGCCACGAAGTATGCCGTCTGAATGCCGACGATGCCGAGCACCAGGATGCCTCCGACGATGCCCGCGATCAGGTTGTCGCGCGTGCGGCGGCGGGCCTGATCGTCGTGGAACTGACGACGCGCCTGATAGGTCCGCGTCCGCTCACGCGCGGCACGTGCGTCTCGATCCTTGCCACCGCCGGCCACGGGCCCTCCTCGTTGTCGTCATCCCAGGCGCTCACCGGTCACAGGCCCGGGGCGGGTTGATCCTACGGCCCGGCGCCACGGCGGCCAAACCGGACGGATCCGGTGTCGTCCCCCCGGGATAGCCTGGAACCGTGACGTTTCCGACCGCGCTGTTCCAGGGGCTGACGCCGCTGGCCGTGCGGATGCGCCCGACGTCGCTCGACGAGGTCGCCGGGCAGTCCCATCTGCTGCGGGCCGGGTCGCCGCTCGTGACGCTGGCGAATCCGGATGCCGCCGCACGTGCCGCGACGTCGGTCATCCTGTGGGGGCCGCCGGGCACCGGCAAGACGACGCTCGCGCAGGCGATCGCGCGGTCATCGGGCCGCCGGTTCGTGGAGCTGTCGGCCGTGACCGCGGGCGTCCGCGACGTCCGTGAGGTCATGCAAGAGGCGTTGACGCAGCGCGATCTGTACGGCCAGTCGACGATCCTCTTCCTCGACGAGATCCACCGCTTCACGAAGGCGCAGCAGGACGCGCTGCTCCCGGGCGTCGAGAACGGCTGGGTCGTGCTCATCGCCGCGACGACCGAGAATCCCTCGTTCTCGGTCATCTCGCCGTTGCTGTCGCGGTCCCTGCTGCTGACGCTGAAGCCCCTCACCGACGCCGACCTGGCGATGCTCGTCGACCGCGCGGTCTCGGACGCGCGCGGTCTCGCCGGCGCAGTGCGGCTGGGCGACGACGCCCGCGACGCGATCGTCAGGCTCGCATCGGGCGACGCGCGCCGGGCTCTCACGGCACTGGAGGCGGCGGCATCCCTCGCCGCGCCGGGGGAGACCGACGACGAGGCGGAGGAATCGGGCGACGCGAAGGTCCCCGAGATCACGGCCGACCAGGTCGCACAGGCCGTCGACCGGGCGCTGCTGCGCTACGACCGGCAGGGCGACGAGCACTACGACGTCATCAGCGCGTTCATCAAGTCGATCCGCGGCTCCGACGTGGACGCGGCGATCCACTACCTCGCCCGGATGATCGAGGCGGGGGAGGACCCGCGCTTCATCGCGCGTCGTCTCATCATCTCCGCCGCAGAAGACATCGGCCTGGCCGACCCGCAGGCGCTACCGATCGCGGTCGCGGCAGCGGACGCGGTGCAGTTCATCGGCATGCCCGAGGGGCGCATCCCGCTCGCCGAGGCGACGGTGTACCTCGCCACCACCGCCAAGTCCAACGCCGCGTATCTGGCGATCGACGCCGCGATCGCCGACGTCCGCTCGGGCGGTTTCGGCCGGGTGCCGATCCACCTGCGCGACGCGCACTACCCGGGCGCGAAGCGGCTCGGCCACGGCAAGGGCTACGTGTACCCGCACGACTCCGAGATCGGCATCGCCGCCCAGCAGTATCTGCCCGACGAGCTGCGCGGACGCCGCTACTACGAGCCGAAGGCGCTCGGCGCGGAGCGCGACGTGCAGGCACGGCTGGAGAAGATCCGCCGCATCCTCGACGGCGGCCGCGACGCCTGAGCGGCGGCCGACAGGCGCCCAACACCGGGTCTGGTAAGCTAGAGCGGCTCGAAACGCAGTTTTCGGGCATCCCCTCTCTTCTTCACCTACCTTCCGGCATGCCCCGGCGTGCAGTCCGGACAGGGCGAAGACAGGGCGATACGTCCGCGGGCCGTGAAAGACACGGCCGCGTCATCGAAAGGAACACTTCGTGGCAACGAAGTCCCAGGACCGCCGCAAGGTCCGTCTGTCCCGCGCTCTCGGCGTGGCCCTCACCCCGAAGGCCGCCAAGTACCTCGAGAAGCGCCCCTACGCTCCGGGTGAGCACGGCCGCACCAAGCGCAAGCAGGACAGCGACTACGCCGTCCGCCTCCGCGAGAAGCAGCGTCTGCGCGAGCAGTACGGCATCCGCGAGAAGCAGCTGCGCATCCAGTTCAACGAGGCCCGCCGCACCCAGGGCCTGACGGGTGAGAACCTCGTCGAGCAGCTCGAGATGCGTCTGGACGCGCTCGTCCTGCGCGCCGGCTTCGCCCGCACCACCGCGCAGGCGCGCCAGCTCGTCGTGCACCGCCACATCCTCGTGGACGGCCAGCTCGTCGACCGCCCGTCGTTCCGCGTGAAGCCGGGTCAGCTCATCCACGTCAAGGCCAAGAGCGAGGGCATCGAGCCCTTCCAGGTCGCAGCTCTCGGCGGTCACGCCGAGGTCCTGCCCCCGGTTCCGGGCTACCTCGAGGTCGAGCTCGACAAGCTCCAGGCCCGTCTCGTGCGTCGCCCCAAGCGCGCCGAGGTCCCCGTGGTCTGCGACGTCCAGCTCGTCGTCGAGTACTACGCAGCTCGATAAGTTCTGCGAACACGCGAAGGGCGTCGGGGTCACCCGACGCCCTTCTTGGTTTCCCCTTACGATGGAGGGATGCCGCGCTCCGGCGGCCCGCGAGGAAGTGGTGACATGAAGAACCTGGTGTGGTTCCTGCTCGGCATCGCCGGTGGATTCGTCCTGGCGCACTTCATGAACAAGGACCCGCGCGGCCACGAGATCCTCGCAGACGTCGACGCGCGCATCACCGAGTTCACCGACCGCATCGGCGACGCGTATCGCGAGCAGGAGGCCCGGTTCGCCGGCATCGTCGACGACGTGCGGGATGCCGCGGCCGAGGCCGCCGGGGCCGTCAGGACCGTGGCATCCGACGCCGTGGACACCGTCGCGGACGCCGCCAAGAGCGCGGCCGACACGCTCGGCGACTGACACCCGCATACCGCTCACCGGCAGCGCCGGGGAGTCGGCGTGCCCCCGACACGCATCCGCACGCACAGCAAGCACGCACAGCAAGGACCCGCATGAAGACCGCCGAGATCGCGCAGCGCTACCTCGATTACTTCGAGAAGAACGGCCACACCATCGTCCCCTCGGCGTCGCTGGTGACCGACGACCCGGCGCTGCTGTTCACGGTGGCCGGCATGGTGCCGTTCATCCCGTACCTGTCGGGCGACGTGCCTGCCCCGTACGCGCGCGCAGCCGACAACCAGAAGTGCATCCGCACCAACGACATCGAAGAGGTCGGCAAGACGCCGCGCCACGGCACCTTCTTCCAGATGCTCGGCAACTGGTCGTTCGGCGACTACTTCAAAGAAGGCGCGATCCGCTACGCGTGGGATCTGCTCACCACGTCCGAGGCGGACGGCGGACTCGGTTTCGACCCGAAGGACATGTGGGTCACCGTCTACGAAGAGGACGACGAGGCGCACGACCTCTGGCTGCAGCTGACCGAACTGCCCGCCGAGCGCATCCAGCGCCTGGGCAAGGACACGAACTACTGGAGCACGGGCCTCCCGGGCCCGGCGGGCCCGTGCTCGGAGATCTTCTTCGACCGCGGTCCCGCGTACGGCATCGACGGCGGACCGGCGACGGACGACGACCGCTACGTCGAGATCTGGAACCTCGTGTTCATGCAGTACGAGATCACGAACGTGCGCTCGAAGTACGACTTCGACATCGTCGGCGAGCTGCCGAACAAGAACATCGACACCGGCATGGGCCTGGAGCGCATCGCGTTCATCAAGCAGGGCGTCGACAACATGTACGAGACCGACCAGGTGCGTCCGGTGCTCGACAAGGCGGTGGAGCTCTCGGGGCGCACGTACGGTGCGAACCACGAGGACGACGTTCGCTTCCGCGTCGTGGCCGACCACATCCGTTCGTCGCTCATGCTGATGTCGGACGGCGTCACGCCCTCGAACGACGGCCGCGGCTACATCCTGCGCCGCCTGATGCGCCGCGCGATCCGCTCGATGCGCCTGCTGGGCGTCGACGGGCCGACGTTCGAGGTGCTGTTCACGGCATCCCGCGACGCCATGAAGAGCGCCTACCCGGTCGTCGAGACGGACTGGGCCCGCATCTCGCAGTACGCGCTGGCCGAGGAGGCCACGTTCCTGCGGACGCTCGCGGCGGGGGAGTCGATCCTCGAGGAGTCGCTCGCCGAGACGAAGTCGTCCGGCGGCACGACGATCGCCGGCTCCGAAGCGTTCCTGCTGCACGACACCTACGGCTTCCCGATCGACCTGACGCTCGAGATCGCCGAAGAGGCGGGCCTGTCGGTCGATCGCGCCGCGTTCGACACGCTCATGCAGGAGCAGCGCGCCCGTGCGAAGGCCGATGCCCGCGCACGCAAGCGCCAGCTCGCCGACACCAGCGTCTACCGCGATCTCCGCGCGCTCGGCGAGACCGGGTTCACAGGCTATACCGATCTCGAGACCGAGTCCCGCGTGCTCGGCATCCTCGTCGACGGCGTGTCGGTCGACCGCGCCACGACCGGCCAGATCGCCGAGGTCATCCTCGCCGAGACCGCCCTGTACGCGGAGTCGGGCGGCCAGGTCGCCGACAAGGGCGTCATCGTCGGTCCCGGCTACGAGCTCGAGGTGCTCGACGTGCAGAAGCCCGTGCCGGGCCTCATCAGCCACACCGTCGAGGTGTCGTCCGGCGAGGTCGGCGTCGGCCAGCCGGCGACGTCGGTGGTGGATGCCGCCAACCGCCGCGCCGCCCGCCAGGCCCACTCGGCGACCCACCTCGTGCACGCCGCGCTGCGTGACACGCTCGGAAAGACCGCGACGCAGGCGGGATCGCTCAACCGCGCCGGCTACATGCGGTTCGACTTCTCGTGGGGCCAGGCACTGTCCGACGAGACCAAGAGCGAGATCGAAGAGATCGCCAACAACGCCGTCCGCGACAACCTCGAGGTGACCACCCGGGTGCTGCCGCTCGACGAGGCGAAGTCCCTCGGCGCGATGGCGCTCTTCGGCGAGAAGTACGGCGACACGGTGCGGATGGTCGACATCGGCGGTCCGTGGTCGCGCGAGCTGTGCGCGGGCACCCACGTGTCGACGAGCGCCGAGATCGGCCTCATCAACCTCGTCGGCGAGTCGTCGGTCGGCGCGTCCAACCGTCGTGTCGAGGCGCTCGTCGGCCTTGACGCGTTCCGATCGCTGGCGGCAGAGCGGGCGCTCGTGTCGCAGCTGACCTCGTCGCTCAAGGCGCCGCGCGAGCAGCTGCCCGCGCGCATCGCCGAGCTCCAGGCCAACCTCAAGGCCGCCGAGAAGAAGATCGCCGCGTTCGAGGCGAAGGCCCTCGGCGACCGCCTGCCGCAGCTGGCGGCATCCGCGACACGCATCGGCGGCACGCTCGTCGTCGCCGAGTCGCTCGGCTCGGCGGCATCCGGCGACGACGTGCGTGCGCTCGCCCTGCAGGTGCGCGAGCGCCTCGGCTCCGACGCGGCTGTCGTGGCGCTCGGCGCGGTCGTCAATGACCGCCCGGTCGTGATCGTGGCGACCAACGACGCGGCTCGCTCCGCGGGTGCGAAGGCCGGCGTGCTCGCCAAGACGGCCGCCGGCGTGCTCGGCGGCGGCGGTGGTGGACGCGACGATGTCGCGCAGGGCGGCGGAACGGATGCCGCGGCGCTGCCTGCGGCGCTGGCCTCGGTGAAGGACGCCGTCGCCGCGTGACCCGGACCAGCTGATGACAGAGTTCAGGCGTGGCCCCCGGCTCGGCGTCGACGTGGGCAAGGCGCGCGTCGGCGTCGCCAAGTGCGATCCCGACGGGCTGCTGGCGACGCCGGTCGAGACGGTGCCCCGCGACGACGCCTCGGTGGCGCGGATCGTCGCACTGGCCGAGGAGCATTCGGCGTTCGAGCTGTATGTCGGGCTGCCGCTGAACCTGCGCGGCGAGGACACGCCGTCGACGCAGGATGCCCGGGACTTCGCTGCGGCCCTGTCTGCGGCGTCAGGCCTCGTCGTTCGCCTCGTCGACGAGCGACTGTCGACGGTGTCGGCACACGCGGCGCTGCGCAGTTCGGGCAGATCCCAGCGATCGTCGCGTAGCATCGTTGACCAGGTCGCCGCTGTCGTGCTGCTTCAGCAGGCGCTCGATGTCGAGAAGAGCACCGGCCGGCCGCCCGGAACCCCCGTCCCCCAGGAGCCCGCC
>NZ_JBQCIP010000166.1:0-4062 GCF_051953575.1 Microbacterium sp. | reverse complement strand
GTCGTTGCTCACGACCTCGGGCGAGGCGCCCGGGTACGTCGAGACGACGATCAGCGCGGGGAACTCGATCGACGGGATGAGCTCCTGCTTGAGGTTCGTCAGCGCGAGGCCGCCGAAGATGGCGGCGACGATCGTGATGAGGGCGATCAGGGCGCGGTTCTTGAGACTCAGGACGGCGAGGTTCGACACAGCAATGCCTTCGCTGGGTGAGGTGGTGCATGGATGCGGAATCCGCACGATACGAACGTGTATCGGTTTTCAGTATTTCATGCACTCAAACGCCCGATAGGACCGCTCCCAGCCCGAGCCCCAGCCCGGCGCCGACCGCGGCGAGCACGAGGGTGCCGAGGAGGTTCAGCGCGGCATCCCGCCACCGTCTGCGCTGCGCGAGCAGCACCGTCTCGACCGACACGGTGCTGAAGGTCGTGTAGCCGCCGAGCAGGCCGAGGCCGAGCACGAGCGACAGCTCGGGGGCGATGGCCGACCCGAGCCCGGTGACGACGCCGAGCGCGAACGAGCCCGACACGTTCACGACGAGGATCCCCACGGGGAACCGCGCGCCGCGGGCGGGCGTGAGCCACCGGTCGACCGCGTAGCGCAGACCCGCGCCGGCGCCTCCGGCGAGCGCCGCGACCAGCAGCCAGGGGTTCACTCGGCGTCCTCGAGGGGCTCGATCTCACCGGGCACATCGGCGATGCGGCGCCCGATGAACAGCCCCACGACCGCTCCGACGACACCCGCGATGACGGATGCCGCAGCCAGCGCACCGGCCAGCCAGGGCGTCGACAGCCACAGCGTCGTCGCCACCGCGAACGCGCTGTAGGTGGTGAAGCCGCCCATCACGCCGGTGCCGAGGAATGCGCGGGCGAGGGGATGCCGGTCGTCGAGCCAGCCGACCACCACACCGAGCAGCAGCGAGCCGACGGCGTTGATCGCGAGGGTGACCCATGGCACGGCGCTCGGGTCCACGACGGGTGCGATGATCAGCCCCCGCGCCAGGACGCCGACGGCCCCGCCCACGACGGTCACCCCGAGCACACGCGGATCGAGGGGCTGCGGCATCCCCTCACGCTACTCCGGCGCGTCTCGGCGCCCGGATGTCAGCGGCCGGATCTCAGCGCCCGGATCTCAGCAGCCCGCGGATCGCCGACTCGGGCGTGATCGACAGGTCGAGCAGGTGGCCGTCGCGGTAGCGGGCGAAGACGCGCGGGTCGATGTACGAGCTGCGGGCGACGGAGGGCGTGTTGCCGAGGGCCTCCGCGGTCGCCCGCACGGCGAGCACCTCGGCGCGCTTGAGATCGGACTTGGTGTCGACGGTGCCGATGCGTGCGAGCGCATCGGCGGCGAGGATCGTGCCCCGCAGCGTCCGGAAGTCCTTGGCCGTGAACCGTCCGCCCGTGAGCGCGCGGACGTACGCGTTGACCTCTGCCGGGGTCAGCGGCACGCGGCGCCCCGCCCGGTCCCAGGCCAGCAGCGGCGAGCGCGGCCGGCCCGCCGCGAGCAGCTCGATCGCGGCGGCGAGGTCGGCGTCGTCGACCTCGAGCAGCTGTCGCTTGCCGCTCTTGCCGGGGAACGACAGCGAGACGGTGGATGCCTCCACCGAGGCGTCCCGTCGCTGCAGGGTCGTCAGCCCGCGGCTGCCGTGCGCGGCGAGGTAGCGCTCCGAGCCGATGCGCGGCGAGGCTTGATCGAGCAGCCGGAACGCGACGGCGAGCACCCGCTCGCGATCGAGGGCGGGGCGCCGCAGCGACGTCGTGACGCGCGCCCGGGCACGCGGCAGCGCCTCGGCGAGCGCGAGCGCACGGGCGAACTTGCCCCGGTCGCGTCCTGCCGTCCAGTCCGGGTGGTACAGGTACTGGGTGCGCCCGGCGTCATCGACGCCCACGGCCTGGATGTGCCCGTCGGGGCGCGCGCTGATCCAGACGTCGTGCCACGCCGGCGGGATCACCAGCGCCTGGATGCGCTCCAGATGGCGGGCGCCCGGGGTGCGGCCCTTCTCGTCCACATAGCGGAACCCCGACCCCGCGCGCACGCGGCGGATCCCCGCGTCGCGGTAAGGCCGCACGCGCACGAGCTTCGGCATCCGTCCTCCATTCCTGCGAGTCCGGATGCCGGCTCGCGCCGCCGCCTCAGTGGTTGCGGATCATCGAGATCAGCTCGGACTTCTTCTTGTCCGAGTATCCGTGCAGGCCGAGCTCTTTCGCGCGCTTGCGCAGCTCGGGCACGGTGCGGTCGTCGTAGTCCTTCGCGTTCGCGCCGCGCCGGCCGACCGTCTTGCGGCCCTGGCTGGCGGCGGCGTTCGAGATGCGCGCGGCCTTCTCTTTCGAGGCGCCTTCGTCGCGCAGCTCTTCGTACAGTTCACGGTCCTTGAGGTTGGACCCTCGCCGTCCAGGCATGATTCCTCCTTCTCGTGGCGGCCGCGATGCCGGCGGTCACAGTCCCTTGCCGCCGGTCACCGGCAGGATGGCGCCGGACGTGTACGTCGCCTCGTCGCTCGCGAGGTAGACGTACGCGCCGGCGAGCTCGGCGGGCTGCCCCGCACGGCCGAGCGGCGTGTCCTTGCCGAACGTCGCGAGACGCTCGGCGTCCCACCCCGTGGCCGGGATGAGGGGCGTCCAGATCGGGCCGGGAGCGACGCCGTTCACGCGGATGCCCTTCGGCCCGAGCTCCTCGGCGAGCGCCTTGACGAACGCGACGTGCGCCGCCTTCGTCATCGCGTAGTCCAGCAGCCCGGGCGACGGGTTGAACGCCTGGATCGACGTCGTCACGATGATCGACGCCCCCGGCTTCAGGTGCGGGATCGCTGCGCGCGCTGTGAAGATCGGGGCGTACAGGTTGGTGCGGACCACGCGGTCGAGCTCCTCGGTCTCGAGGTTCTCGAGGCCGTCGCGGTCCTTCTGGTACGCGGCGTTGAGCACGAGCACGTCGAGGCCGCCCAGCTCGTCGACGGTGCGGGTCACGATGTCGGCGCAGAACTGCTCGTCCCGCAGGTCTCCGCTGAGCGCCAGCGCGTGCGAACCCGCCTCGGTCAGCCACCGGACGGTGTCGTCGGCGTCGTCCTGCTCCTCGGGCATGTGGGTCAGCGCGACGTCCGCGCCTTCTCGCGCGAAGGCGATGGCCACGGCCCGGCCGATGCCGGAGTCACCGCCGGTGATGAGAGCGCGGCGTTCGCTGAGCCGCAGGGATCCGCGGTAGCTCCGTTCGCCGTGATCGGGTTCGGGGCGCGTCTCGTCCGTGGTTCCGGGCTGCTGCTGCTCCTGCTCGGGGAAGCCGTCGGTGCGGTGCGCGGTCGTGGGGTCGGTACCGGTCGATGTGCTCATATCGCGACGCTAGAAGCGGGGCCCGCGTCGATCACGGGGGTTGACTTCGACGCCGTACGGCCTTAACGGCGAACCGTCTATCACCGGCGACGCGACCGCGTCAACCCACTACGGCGCAGTGCCGACCGGTGGGACTGTCGTGGTGTGCCTACGAGGCAACCGGCGCACCTGCGTCGGCACCCACAAGGAGGACCCCCATGAACATCGCCCTCATCATCATCATCGTCATCGCCATCATCCTCGCGATCGTCGGCGGGCTGAGTTCTGCTCTGAACTGGCTGCTGTGGGTCGCGATCATCGTCGGTGTCATCGCCCTCATCGCGTTCCTGTTCCGCGTACTCAGCGGAAGCAACCGCACCTGACACCCCGGGAACGAAGAAGTGGATGCCGCAGCCTGACCGGGCCGCGGCAGCCACTTCTGCCGTTTACAGGTGCGCGTCCGCGTACACGCGGAGCGCGTCGCGGACGAACTCGGCGCCCTTCGCACCGCCGTAGTTCGCGGCGAACCGCGGGTCGGCGACGTACATGTCGCCGAGTCCCTGCACGTACGCCTTGACGTCGCCGCCGGGCGACGCCGCGGGAGTTCCGGGGATGCCGGTCAGCCACGCGACGTGGCGCTCCGCGAGCGCCTGCGCCTCGTCGCCCTCGGGGGCGACGCCGGACTCCGCGGCCGCGATCCAGTCGCGCCCGAGGTCCGCCACGCGCTGCTGCCACGCGGCCTTCTCGTCGGCGCTCATCGAGC
>NZ_JBQCIP010000165.1:0-14512 GCF_051953575.1 Microbacterium sp. | reverse complement strand
GAAGTCTAAGACGGCTGATTTACAGTCAGATCCCTTTGGCCGCTTGGGTAACTCGCCAGGTGCGCACCCGCCCGGCTTTTCCAGTCGATCGGAGGCGCGATCCACCATCTTACGCGTAGATGCGCGAGGTCAGAAATCGAGGCCGCTCACGTGCCGATGCGGTCCAGATCCATGCCCGTGAGAGAGTCCGGCGTCCGCAGCAGAGCGCCTTCGAACCGGCAGGTCGCGGCGGCGGCATCCATCGCCGTCTGCAGCACCGCCTCCCACTCCTCGTCGCCTTCGGGCGTGCCCGCGACGAGGGTCGCGACGGTGGCCGCGAAGGCCGCGTCGCCCGCACCCATCGTGTCGACGATGCGTCCCGGCAGGTTCGAGATCGGGCGGGTGACGACGACGTCGCCGGACTCGATCGTGGCGCCGGCCGCGCCCTCGGTCGCGAGCACGGCATGCACGCCGAGATCGATCAGCCGCGCCCGCAGCGCGTCGAGGCGATCCCCGTAGAGAAGCGCGGCATCGTCCTCACCGACCTTGACGAGCGCGGCGCCGGCGGCGAGCGCCTCGAAGCCACGCACGAACTCGTCCTTGTCGTGCATCATGCCCGCCCGAGGGTTCGGGTCCAGGGCGAGGGGCACTCCGGCGGACGAGATCGCGTCGGCCAGCTCCGCCGTCTGCTCGGCGTCGTCGAGTGCGACGCAGCTCACGACCACGAGGTCCGCGTCGCCCATCGCCGCGCGCTCGGCCTCGCCGAACCGGATGCGACGTCGCTGCGACGCCTCGTTGAAGACGTACGTCGGCTCGCCGCCCCCGGTGCGGGTCGACACGGCTCGAGCGGTGCCCAGCAGCGACGGTGTCGCGATGAGGTCGACGCCGTAGTCGGCGAGGTAGCGGCGCACGCGCGAAGCGGGTTCGTCGTCGCCGAGCATCGCGATGAGCGTCGTCGGAACACCCAGGCGCGACAGGCCGACGGCGACGTTGAGCGCCGCTCCCCCGACGAACTCGCGCACGCCGTGGTCGTCGCGCAGTTCGTCGATGAGGGCATCGCCGACGACCACGACGGTCATCGGCGTACGCCCGCGGTCTCGAGCACGCGTCCGACGAACGCCTCGGTGCGCCGGCGAGTGCCGTCGATCTTGAGGTCGACGCTCGCCCGCACCTCGTTGGGCGCGAGCGGGGCCGCGAGCCGCACGTTCTCGTGGCACGACAGGTCGGCGCAGATGTAGGTGCCGACGCTGTCGCCGTGGGCGCCGGCATCCCCCGCCCTCCGTGCCGTGTACATCACGACCTGGTCAGCCGGCTGCATCGTGTGGCACAGGTTGCACATCGCGGCGCGGGCGTGCGACGAGCCCTCCGCGGCGCGCATCACGATGCCGGCCGGGCGGCCGTCGATCTCGGCGACGACGTATCCGCGGCCGCGCGTGCGCGGATCCCGCCACGCCAGGAAGTCGAGATGATCCCAGTCGGTCAGGACGAAGTCGGCGGGCAGGGCGACGAGTCTCAGCTCGTCGGGTGACGCGTTCACGAATGACGAACGCACGTCTTCTTCGGTCAGCGGGCGCATGGCACCTCCTCGCCGCCCCAGTCTACGAAGAGCGGATGCCGCCGCCACCCCTTGCCGCCGGTTCGTGTGCTCGGCGACACGACGCCGCTCAGGCTCCGGGCACCGCCACGCCGGGCAGCGCCCACACCGCGAACGCCGGGCCGTCCGCCGACAGCAGCACCGAGCCGTCATCGCCGACCGCGAGCGTCGCGTCGCCGTAGACGGCCTCGGCCGCAGCGGCCCCGGGCAGCGCGCCGGCGGGGACGACGGCATCCGCATCGCCCTTCGACGCGAGGACCAGCAGCGTCTCGTCGGCCGACTCCCGCACGAACACGACGGTGTCGTCGTCGACGTGCACCCAGCGCAGCCCGCCGGTCGAGAGCGTCTCGTGCCCGCGGCGCAGCGCGACGAGGTCGCGGTAGAGCGCCAGGCGGTCCGCCACCTCGGGCGAGGACTCGGTGCCCCACGGGATCGGGGTACGGCTCGCCTCGCCGTCGACGCCCACCAGCCCGAACTCGTCGCCCGCGAACACGACCGGCAGCCCCGGCAGCGTCATCATGAGCCCGGCGGCGACCGGCACCGTCCCCGGCGCGGCGTTCGTCGCGAAGCGGCCGGTGTCGTGCGTGTCGAGCGGCTGCATGTTGCCCAGCCGCACGCGCCACGGGATGCCCGCGGTGAAGCGAACAACGGCATCGACGAACTGCCGCGCCGTGTAGCGCGGGATGCCGCCGATCGGCTGCGTGAAGAACCACGGCTCGGTCTGCGTCGACCCGTCCCACGCCACGTACGGGTCGTGGGTCGGCTCCGAGAGCCAGCCCCACACCGGCCGCGTGAACGACGGGTACGTCATCGCGCCGTGCCAGCCGTCGCCCTGCAGGTCGCTCGCGGCGTCGTTGGTGGACTCGCCGAGCAGGATCGCATCGGGGTTGATCTCGAAGACCCGGCGCCGCAGCAGGTCGCGGACCTCGGCGTTGAGGTCGACGGCGCCGAGGCGGCCGGTCATGTTCGCGACGTCGATGCGCCAGCCGTCGATCGCGTACGGCGGCTGCAGCCATCTGGCCACGACCGAGTCGGGCGCCTCGACGAAGCGGCGGCGGAGCTCCTGGGAAGACCAGTCGAACTTCGGCAGCGTCGCGTGGCCGAGCCACGACTCGTACGCCGTGTTGTCGTCGTTCGTGAAGTAGTAGAACTCCTGCTCGGGCGCGCCGGGGTGCCCGAACGCCGCGCGGAACCACTCGTGCCGGTCGCCGGAGTGGTTGCTCGTGAGATCGCCGATGACGCGGATGCCGCGAGCGTGCGCCGCCTCGATCAGCCGCAGGTACGCCTCGTCGCCGCCCAGCAGCTCGTCGACGCGGTCGAAGCTCGACGCGTCGTAGCGGTGGTTCGAGGCCGCCGGGAAGATCGGCGTCAAGTAGAGCAGGTCGACTCCGAGCGCGACCAGGTGGTCGAGCCTCTCGGTGATGCCGTCGAGATCGCCGCCGTAGAACTGCTGCGAGCGCGCCGGCACGACCGGGTTCACCGGCTCGTCCCACGCCGCGGGCATCGCCCAGTCCGGCGCAGGCCGGTCATCGGCCGCCGCGGAGCGCGCGAAGCGGTCGGGGAACACCTGGTACATGACGGCGTGGTGCAGCCACTCGGGCGGGGCCGGCGTGGCCACCAGCGCGAAGTCCTCGGCGTCGAGCGTCTCGATCCCGTGCAGACCGGTCTGATTCAGCCACTCGACGCGGCCGTCCCCATGGAGCAGCACCCACCGGTAGCCGTGCCGCGGGTTGCGCACCGTCACCGGCGCCTCCCACCACTCCCAGCCGTCGGAAGCGCCGAGCAGGACGGCATCCGTCCATTCCGGCTCGTGGTCGGGATTGGACCGCGTGCGCACCGCGGCGAGCGGACCGTAGCCGGCGGGCACGCGCAGGCGCACCCGCACCACCTCGCCGAGCGCCGGCGCGGCGTTCGACACGTGCAGCGGGGAACCGTCGTGGTGAGGCAGCAGACTCGTCATGCTCCGGCCTTTCGTGAGGGTGTCATGATCGCACGCGGCCGTGACGAGCGGATGAACGGATGCCGCACCCGGCGCGCCGCAGCACGCCGGGGTGCGGCATCCGTCCGATCAGCCCTTGGTCGCACCGGCGGTGAGACCGCCGACGATGTACTTCTGCAGCAGCAGGAACAGCACGACGACGGGGATGGCCGCCATCACGGCACCCGCCGAGAACGCCGACCAGTCCGCGTAGCGGGGGTTCGAGACGAGCTGGGTGAGACCGACGACCAGCGTCTTCTTGTCGGGGTCGATCAGCATGACGCTCGCGATCACGTACTCGTTCACGATGCCGATGAACGACAGCAGCCCGACGACGGCGAGGATCGGCGCCACCAGGCGCAGGATGATCGTGAAGAAGATGCGGGCGTGGCCCGCGCCGTCGATCTTGGCGGCCTCGTCGAGCTCCTTCGGGATCGTGTTGAAGAAGCCGTACATGAGGTACGTGTTCACGCCGAGCGCGCCGCCCAGGTAGATGAGGATCAGTCCGCTCAGGGTGTTCAGGCCGATGGCCGGGAACCAGTCGCCGATCGACGTCATCATGAGGAAGATCGCGACGACCGCGAGCAGCTGCGGGAACATCTGCACGACGACGATCGTGATGAGGCCCACGCGGCGGCCGGCGAAGCGCATGCGCGAGAACGCATATGCCGCGAGGGCGCCGATGAAGACCATCGTGAAGCCGGTGATCACCGCGACGATCATCGTGTTGAGGAACCACATCGGGTACGGCACGTCGGGGTTCGTCAGCATGCGCACGTAGCTGTCGAAGCTCACCTGCGAGAACAGCTGGTTGCTGCCGATGAGGGTGCCGTTGGAGTTCAGCGACGCCGACAGCACGTACAGCAGCGGGAAGATCGCGAAGATCGAGACGACGATCGCGACGAGATGACGCCAGCCGGTGTCGGCGAACCACTTGCCGAACGGACGACGACGGGGAGCGGGCGGCGCGGGCGTCGTCGCGGCGACGGTGCGGTCTTCGGTCAGAGCGGTCTGTGCCATGTCAGTTCAGCTCCTCGAGGGCCTTGGTCTTGCGGAAGCTGATGATCGAGATCACGGCCACCACGATGAAGATCAGGATGGTGAACGCCGACGCGAGACCGTAGTCGCGGTTCTGGCCGGTGAAGGCCACCTTGTAGACCATCGAGATGAGGATGTCGGTCTGCCCGACCGGTATCGACACGTCCGTGAAGCGTGGACCGCCGCCGGTGAGCATGTAGATCAGATTGAAGTTGTTGAAGTTGAACGCGAACGACGCGATGAGCAGCGGCGTGACGGTGACCAGCAGCAGCGGCAGCTTGATGCGGCGGAAGATCTGCCACGGGTTGGCGCCGTCCATCACACCCGCCTCGTTGACCTCTTCGGGGATGCCCTGCAGGGCGCCCATGCAGACGAGGAACATGTAGGGGAAGCCGAGCCACAGGTTCACGATCAGCACCGAGATCTTCGCCAGCCAGGGATCGGTCAGCCAGGGGATCTCGGCGCCGCCGAGCAGCACCTGGTTGATGAAGCCGAAGCTCTTGTTCATCATGCCCGCCCAGATGAGGGCGGACAGGAAGGCGGGGAACGCGTACGGCAGGATCATCATGATCCGGTAGCCGTTCTTGAACCGCATGCGCTTGTTCTGGAACACGAGGGCCAGCAGCAGCCCGAGGAAGAACGTGGAGGCCACCGAGACCGCGGCGAAGACGAACGTCCACGCGGTGACGGCCAGCAGCGGACCCCGGATCGACGCGTCGGTGAGGGCGCGGACGAAGTTGTCGAAGCCGACGAAGACCGGCCAGCCCGGGAGCAGCTGCTCCCCCGACGCCGAGGTGAAGGCCCCTTCGCCGGTGTCGGTGTAGACGGTCCCAGTCGTCGTGTCGGTCATCGTGCCGGCGGCCGGGTCGTAGTCGAGGGTCGAGACGTACAGGTAGCCCTTCTGACCGTCCTGCGTGCGGATGGCCCCGTCGTTGGGGTCGTCGCTGTAGGGGACGGCGAGCGCCTCAACCTCGTCGCTGCGCTGCAGGACGTCGGCGAAGGCCAGCGAGGTCCAGCCGTCGACGGTGCCGTCGGCCGAGACCTCCACCGGCTCGAGGGGCTTCGTGTTGGTGCCGAGCGACACCTCCCCGTCGGTCGGGTCGGTGACGAGCAGGCCGAGCTCGTTGAGACGCTCGACGACCGTCACGTCGTACGTGGGCGAGTCCTCGACGCGGACCAGCGACGAGCGCATGAGCGACGCGATCGCCTGGTCCTTCGAGCCGTTGTGCCCGGTGCCGTAGTTCGTGAAGCCGATGTACGCGGTGTACAGCAGCGTGAAGATCTGGAAGACGATGAGCAGGATGATGCCCGGCGTCAGGTACTTGGCGGGGATCTGCTTGCGTGAGAAGTAGATCCAGTTCACGAGGACGGTGACCGCCACGACGAGCCCGAGGACCAGCCACTCGTTGTGCATGAACAGCACGAAGACGGCGTACAGGGCGATCGCGTCGACGATCGCGAGCAGCGCGATCTTGAGCACGAGCCAGCGCGTCTTGCCGCCGGCCGCGTCCGCGATGCGGGTGGCGCTGCGCTGCTTCGGCGTCTGCGGCGGGGCCTGCTCGCCCGTCTCAGCGGTGAAGGTGTCGGTCATGGAGCGTCCTCATCATCGGGACCGGGACGGATGCCGCGGCATCCGTCCCGGTCGCCTGCGCGGTCGTGGGACCGCAGGGATTACTTGATGGCGGCGGCCACGTCGTCCGTGAGCTTCTGCCAGGTCGCCGTCGGGTCGGCGCCGTTGATGATGGCGGCCTCGGCGATGCCCCAGTACTGCCAGACCGCGCCCATGGCCGGGATCGCGGGCATCGGCACCGCGTCGGCACCGACCTTCTGGAAGCCGGCGATGATCGGGTCGGCGGCGGCGGTGTCGGCGGCGGCCTTCAGCGCGGGGAGCACGTTGCCGGCCTTGAACAGGTCGAGCTGCACGTCCTCGGTGCCGATGTAGTTGACGAGGAAGTCGTTCGCGGCGACCTTGTTCTTCGACTCCGAGCTCACGAAGAAGCCCTTGACGCCGGCGAACGGCGATGCGACCTCACCGGTCGGGCTGGGGATCTGGTCGATCGCGACGTTGATGCCGGCGTCGGTCGCGGCGCCGACGTTCCACGGGCCGGTGAGCCAGAAGGCCGCCTCGCCGCTCGTGAACTTGGTCTTGGCGATGTCGCCGTCGACGTCGGTGTTGAGGGTGCCTGCGGCGCCCTGTGCCGACAGCCAGTTGGCGAACTCGAAGCCGCCCTCGTTGCCGATCTGCAGGTCTGCCGGGTCGTAGTTGCCGTCGGCGTCGGTGCCGAACACGGGGGCGCCGAACGCGGTCTGGAACGGGTAGAGGTGGTACGGGTTGCCCTCGACGCCCTGCTCCACGACGAACGGCGTGGCCAGGCCCGCGGCGGTGCCCTTCGCGATCATGTCGTCGAAGCTCGTGGCCGGCTCAGGGACGAGGTCGGCGTTGCGAAGGATCGCGATGTTCTCGACCGCGTACGGGAGCATGTAGGTGGTGCCCTCGTAGGTCGACGCCTGAAGCGCGACGGGGAGGTAGTCGTCGGCGGAGTCGCCGAGCTCGATCGGGGCGACGACGCCGTTGGTCGAGAGCTCGCCGAGCCAGTCGTGCGCACCCATGACGACGTCCGGGCCCTTGCCCGTCGGGACCTGCTGGATGAAGTCGTCCTTGATCTTCGCGTTGTCCTTGCCGACGAGCTTGACCGTGACGCCGGTCTTGTCCTCGTACGCCTCGACGGCGCCCTTCAGCGCGTCGACGCGCTCGGTGTCGACCCAGACCGTCAGCGTGCTCGCGCTGGAGTCGTCCTTGCTGCTGTCGTCCGAAGCGTTGCTGCTCGAGCAGCCCGCCAGGATGATCGACGCGACGGCGATGCCGCCGATCGCGAGCCAGCTCTTCTTGTTCACCTTCATCGGTGCGGTGCCTCTCTGGGGTACTGAGTGAGTTCGGCCGCACTGCCGGTGCGCGACGGTGCGGGTTCGACTCGGTTCGCTGCGATTGCAAGCGCTTACATTCTGCAACGACAGGCGATATATGGCAACACCGGCCCCTGATCGATACCTCGCCGTGACTTTGCGCGCCAGCATGGAACCGCTTGCACGCCTGTCAGGATCTGGAACCGCTTGCAGCGGCATCCATTCCTCCACGCTGTGCAGCACCCGCGGATAGAATTCCCGGCATGGCTGACAGCTCCTTTGACATCGTCTCGAAAGTCGACCACCAGGAGGCCGACAACGCCCTCAATCAGGCGCGCAAGGAGGTCGAGCAGCGCTACGACTTCAAGGGCACGAACGCCTCGATCGAGTGGAGCGGCGAGGCCGTGCTCATCAAGGCCAGCACCGAGGAACGCGCCAAGGCCGTCCTCGACGTCTTCCAGTCCAAGCTCATCAAGCGCGGCATCTCGCTGAAGAGTCTGGAGACCGGCGAGCCCGTCGCCGGCAGCAAGGAGTACCGCATCACCTCGACCATCAAGGACGGCATCTCGTCCGAGAACGCGAAGAAGATCTCGAAGATCATCCGCGACGAGGGCCCCAAGTCGGTGAAGGCGCAGATCCAGGGCGACGAGCTGCGCGTGCAGTCGAAGTCCCGCGACGACCTGCAGGAGGTGCAGCGGCTGCTGAAGGCGTCCGACCTGGACGTCGACCTGCAGTTCGTCAACTACCGCTGACGCGAGCCCCTGACCTGGGGTTTTTCGGGTTCAGTCCGCAAGGAGTCCGCAGAATTCCGGATTTCCGCCATGAACGACGCCGTAGCGGACCTCGTCTTGTCTTCGGCAGACGGCCAGAGGTGGCTGTAGACGTTCAACGTGATCGACGGCGTGGAGTGCCCGAGCGCGCGCTGCACGGTGACGACGTCGCAGCCTTGCGCGATCAGATTCGACGCGAAGGTGTGGCGAAGCGTGTGCAGAGTGACCTCATCCGACAGGCCGACGGCTTCGCGAATGCGGCGCCACTCCTCCGCGGCGTTGTTGCGGTGCCAGAGTCGGCCGAGCGGCGTGACGAACAACTGCTCGTCATGGCCCGTCACCTGCTGACGCTGGACATGCGCGGCCAGTGACACGACGAGCTCGTCAGGGACGTAAACAGTGCGCTCGGATTCGTATTTGGGCGGCACGACCTGCGCGGTGGTGTTCGTTGCACCCTGCACCTGCCGCGTGACGGTGATCGCCCGTCCGAGCAAGTTCACGTCGCGCAGCTGCAGACCGGCCGCCTCGCCGAGTCGGAGGCCCGCGAAGACACACACCTCGACGAAGCCACGGAAGTCTCCCGCTGCGTCAAGTACGGCGTTGACCTCCTCGGCTGACAAGATGCGCATCGCGGCTTCGGCCTTGCGTCCCCGTGGCGCCTTGACGCCGATAGCCGGACTCGATGCGATGACCTTGTCGGCAACGGCGGCGCGAAACGACATCTGCACGTAGTTGAGGCGCGTCTTGATGGTGGATGCCGCGAGCCCGCGTTTCGACTCGGCCGCTACCCACGCCTGGACATGCGAGGACTTCACGCCCGCGATGGGGCTGTCGCGCCACGGGACGCTCTGAACCGCGACAGCCGCGGCCTCGTGCGTGCCCATCGCCCAGGATTGTCGCTCCATCCACCGGGTCGTCCACTCCGCCCACGTGATGCGTCCCGCTTTGGGGTCGACATACTGGCCGGTGACGACGGCCGCAGCGACTTCGTCGAGCCATCGTTGCGCGTCGCGCTTGAGGGTGAAGTGGCGGGCGTGCTCCCGTCCGGCGTCGTCGCGATAGCGAGCGCGCCAGACGCCGTCAGCTCTCTGCTTGATCGAGGCCATCGTCCGGTTCCTCCTCGCGGTGCACACCCGCGCGCTGTGTCTCCGCGATCACTTCGCGCATGCGCTCGAAGAATGCGTGTGTGTGGGCAGACGAGGCGGCGTGGGTTCTGTTCAGCCAGTCGCCCGCTTCGCTCACACCGCGATGGTTCGCATCGGCACGAGCAATTCCGTCCCGCGCCGCGTCGATGGCATTGCGCGTCACGATGGTCAGCGAGTCGTCTGGCCATTCGGACTCGGGCCGGTCATCGATCGCGCGCGCGAGCCTGAGCTGCGCCTCAAACGCCGCGCCGGCTAGCTCCGAGATGTCCTCCAGGAGCTCTGTGAACTCGACCACGTCGGCGTGCAAGTCGAGCTCGTCCGGTGTCGCGAGGAACAGATCAGGATTGATGCCCAGCACCACACCAAGCCCTTCCGCTTCGGTGAGGCGCAGCGGCCGCTCCCCCTTCTCGACTGACCACACGGTCGCTTGGGACCACTTGAATCCCCGCGCACGCATCGCATCGGCGAGATCCTTCTGACTCAGTCCGTTTCTGATCCGGATGAGGTTCGCGCCGATCTGCTCGTCTGTCGCCATGTCGGCATGCTACTACGCATGGCTATTGTGAGCGACTAGATAATGTGGTTCACTAAGCTATCCAGTTGACTTCAACTAGCAAGGCGGGTGACGAGATGGATCGCATTCTGTTCCTGGACGAGGTAGCCGAACGCCTCCGGCGGACGCCGGCGCAGCTGAGATGGATGCTGCACACCGGCTCTGCACCGAAGTCGGCGATGATCGCGGGCAGGCGCTGCTGGCGCGAGTCGGACGTCGAGAAGTTCATCGCGGACGCGTTCGCCGACGCGCAGAGTTAGCCGCCGCACGAAGCCGCTCCGCGCCAGCCGGCTTCGAGCTTCGCCCGACATTCAGCGACCGAGCGGACGCTGTCGGCGCAGTCGTGCGAGAGCGCGGTTGGTAAGCGGAGCTCGGAGCGCAGCGGAGAGCGGAGTCTGCAAATAGCGGTCGAGCGCGACGGAGCCGACAGCGCCCGCTACGATCCCGCTGTCGGGTTGCTCGGCCCCCAGATCTGGAACCCGACGTGCGGATAGGTCACGGTCGCACCCGTTGTTTCCCTGAGGGTCCTACATGACCCCTCACAGCGAGGGCCGAACTGGCGCCCCTTGTCCGCGGGATTCTCTTGCGTGCACGTAGCCTGGCAAGGACCTGCCGGCGCGGATCGTGGCGTTTCGTGGGACCGCAACGCACATCCTTCCGTGCGTGGAGCGCCAGTGCGAGTATCGATGCGGTCGTTGGCAATCACCGTATGCAGCGGCATGCCGCTGTGGTTACCTGGCACCACGGTTGAAAGATCTATTCTCCGGACATGGCCTGGGACTGGGGGTTCGTCTGGCAAACGGTAGGTGCTGCTGCTGCGATAGTTACCGTCCTCGGCGCGTTGACTCAAGTTTTCAGACCGGCGAGCGCGTTCAGCAACTATGAGCGATGGTCCAAGGTCCGAGCGGACGCGCTGACGGACATGGAAAGAGACCAAGCCGAGGGGATGCGGCGCGCCTATCTCGTCGAGTACGTCGCGGCGTCCGAGACACGTGCTAATCGGCTCCTGACGGTGTTCGGCGCACTTCTGGCCATTGCACTGCTAATCGGTTTCATGATCTACGTGCGCACCGAATGGCCGAGCGGTTTCCCTCACCCAGCGTGGTGGCTTTCGTTGTTCGGAGCGATTGCCCTCGTCGTGACCATCTTCGTATCCCCCCGTCAGCAACTGGCTCGCGCGCGCTCACGAGCGTTGGAAGCGCTCGGCTACGACAGCGAAGACCACAGTGGAAACGGTCGCGTGGACGGCGAGCAACCCGCCCCCTAACGGCAACGGCTCCACCTCGGAGGCGGATCCCTATCCGGGCAACGCGTGGCCCACCATCTTCGGGCGCACCACAGTTGTTCGTCTAACTCCGCTCGCGTGTTGCGCGTGTCAGATCGCCCTCGTCGACGTGCAGTAGGTCCATTGACCAGGAGATGAGGCCAGCCTTGTTCTTGCGCTCGGCGAGCATCATCCGGAGCTCGTCAGCATTCAGTCGACGCAACTTCGAAGCGTCTCCCTCGCCCAGGTATCGCATCCGTGCGGATTCCCACAGGGACTGGATCAGCTCGGTCCACAGGAATATGAGACCAATGGACCGCTTGATCTCAAGCCAGGTGGTTCTCTCGCGCCATCGATCGTCGGAAACCTCGAGAGTCACTAGAGCGATGCCAGATTGACCGATTGACCTCCCGGAACCGTCGTTGGCCGTGATGGTCATCCCGGATTCACCGGCTATCAGCGCAAGCCCGTGCTTTGCGGCGTTGTAGATGTTGCTGTCGCCGAGGAATGTGATTGCTGCCTCACGCAGGGCAATAGCGAGACCTTGACGGTGCAGATCCATCTCTTCGTCATTCAACGCGAACTGCGCTCGGTCGCTGCGCGCGCTGAAGACCTCCAGTAGGTCATCCTGTCGCGTCGCGCTGTCGAGGTCCGTCCTAAGGCGAGAGACATCATCTTTGAACTTCGCGAACGACCGCAATGATGCAATTGCAACCCAGGGGCAAGGTTGCTGGAAGGCGTGTCCCAGGTATAGGCGCAGAAGTGCCTCCGCGGTGTGGTGAAGCAACACGGTCGACTCGAGAGCCACGTACCGGTCTATGTCCGTTGATGGGTCCGGCCCGAACGAGAACTCGAGCTCCTCGAACTTTCCCCTTCCTGATCCGGCGAGGCCGGCGCTCTCGTCCGACACCATCGTCAGCAATGACCGAAGCCGCATCTCGAAGTACTGCCCGGGCGATCCGCCATAGAACTCGCTGTTTAGCGCGCCGTACGCGTCCGGGTGTACCTCGGGTTTCGCCATAAGCCGATCATGCCTCGGACTTGCGACATGTGCGGCATCGATCCCCGTGGGGCACTGCACCGGCGCCGGAAAGCGCCGCACCCGGGCCGGTTCGAGCGATCGGCGGCTAGCCGAACGTCCGTCAGTCGTCGTTCCACCCCTGGGTTGCGTAGTACTCGTCGGCGTCTGTGTAGATCGCCTCTCCCGGAATCTCCACCACGTCGAGAAGACCGTCGAGTTCATCCGCCGAACCGTCGAGATTGAGCTCGCACACCGGGCACTGGAGCAACGCAGGCACCAGCGTCACCTCGAAGACCATGTACGCACGCTCCGGAGCGCCCTCGTCATCGTACTCGGCCTCCATGTGGCCATCGTCACGGTACTTGATGTACGTCAGCCAGCTGTTCCGCCCGCACGCGGGGCACTCATGCTGCACGTCCTCGGTGTCTTCGAGGATCTCCTCGGGCACCTGTCGGTCCTGTAGAGCATCCAGGGTCGCATCGACGCTCTCGGGCGGAAGCTTTGCCGTCAGTTCGCGTATCCGTTGCTGTGCCGCCGCGATCTTGCTCGCCACACGCGCTGCAGTTTCGTTGTCGAAGTCCGACGCGATCCGGTGAGCCACGGGCGCCAACTGCTCGCCCCAGAATTCGTCGACGTCGTCGTCGGGCAACTCCGGAACGATCACCGATACAAGTCGGACCAGTCGCCGAACCGCCTCGTGCAGCGATCGTTCTGTTACCAAGGCCATGTGTGCTGCGCTGTTGCGAACGTCCATGATGCCGGTGACATCCCGAGAAATACCGAGCGTGGGATGGGTCACGACCAACAGGTCGACAACCTCCTGGGTTGTGATGCTCCGCAGTGTCGTGTGGTCCATCGATGAGGGGAGCGCTCTCACGTTCGCAAGTGCAAGAAGTGAGTTCTTGCTTCGGCGGTCCGCGAGCAGCGCGACGCTTCCCTTCGCGAGGAGCGCCCGGACAAGCCACTCAGCCGCCGCGCCGACTTCCAGCGCGCATCGAAGTTGGACTTCGGGCCTCGTCTCGGTGTGCGTCAGGAGCGCCGAGCGCGCAGCCGCCCGGGATGCACGAAAGAAATTCTCCCCAAGCATCCCAACGGGCAACCCGCCGACCCTCACGCCGCTCGGGAGCGGGAAGGGGACGCTCACCAGTTGCGACAGGAAGTTGATGTTCGGCGACTCGAACGATTCCACGCGCTTACGGTATCGGGTGGTATCGGGCGCCAACCGCTTGCCGCTTAGCGCGTCGCTCAGCGGTCGCGCTGGATGGCAACGAGAGACAGTCCGGGTGACGACGCCCACGCCGACGCCGACGCCGACCCTCCACGCCGACTCCGACGCTGGTTCTGACTCCGACCCCTACTCCGAGCCCTCCCCTGTCCCAGACTCCGAACCCCGCGGCGACGGTCCTGGTCGATGTCGTCGCGAGGTGGGTCATCACGCAAGCCCGATTGCACGACGCAGCTCCTCGGGATGAGGTCGCGGCGATGAGCGCGATTATGGCGGCGTCGGTGCCCGACTCGGGCACCATCGTGGAGTTCACCGAGCGAATCCAACGCATGGACCGGCTGAACATGGAGCGGGCTATTCGCGCCCGGGTGAGGGACTGGGTGGAGACCGGGAGGTTTGACGATCGCCCGGTGATTCAGGATTCAGCGCGGCCTTGAGGGTCAGTCTGGGTCGGAATACGACTCGACTACATCCATCACCGTCGATAGGTAGATGTGGTGGCGTTGGTCGCGTTCAAGGTACTCGAGGAGGTCCGCCCGCAACTTGCTCATGCCTTTCTATACCTACGCATCCGTAACCGGGCAATGCGCGGGAGCTGAAGATTGGGGTGGCTGAAAGGTGTTCGAGAGTGGCCGGTCGCTGAATCGGTCAAAGCCAGGTCAGGTGTCACCGTCTGTGCATCGGACCCGTGCTCGTCTCCAGGCGCGTTGGTTAGATCTGCAAGCTATAGATGTTCGATCCCAGGTCACAAAACGCGAAAAGCTGTTGCGGCGATAAGGGCTGTCAGCGGCGCCGCCCGTTACTCGGTGGGCGTGACCGAGTTCCCGGCGCTGGCCATGGGCGTGGCGCGCATCTGATACCGAGCACTTCGGCCAGATTGGAAGAGTAGTCGGGGCGGGCTCGCTGTCGGCGACGGTTGAAGAACCGGCCAAAACGACGGGTGAAAACTAGGCCACCTGGTTGTCGTTTGCTCAGTCTGCCGGATCCTGGGTTCTGATGCTCGGGAGGCTGTCGATGCCCCTGCCGCGGAGCCGGTAGCTG
>NZ_JBQCIP010000164.1:0-24081 GCF_051953575.1 Microbacterium sp. | reverse complement strand
ATGCGCTTGTCGGGTTAGGTTGGCAGGACGAGCGCTGGGGTCCGCCGGCGCAGCCACGCGCGACGACGAGGCAGCTCGCGTCGCCCACCGACCTCGCGGAGGACCGAGCCCGATGCCCGATCGTTCCGCGCCGGCGTCGAGTGCGCGCCTGCTGCTGAGGCGATCGGGTGCCCGCAGGGGACTGCTCGTGAGCGCAGCGGCCACTGTCGCCGTCGCCGTGGCCACCGTCTGCCTCGTGCTCGCGTGGCTCGGGAACGCGGTCGCGGTCGCCGGGGATCCACCGCCGCCGGGTGTCGACACCGCAGAGGTCGCCGATCAGGTGGCCGCGGGGGCCGCCGCGCTGGCGTCGGCCGCGCCCGCGCTCGTCGTGCTGGTCGCGCTGCTGGCCGGCACCGCCGTCGCACAGCTCGCGCGGCTGATCGCGGCCGCGCGGGAGCACGAGACCGCCACCATCCGGGCGCGCGGGTTCTCACGTGCGCAGGCGTGGACGACGGATGCTGCCGAAGGGGCGGTCGTCGCGCTCCTGGGAACCGCCGCCGGCCTGATCCTCGCCGCCGCGTTCTCCGCCCTCGCGGGTGCCGGGCCCATCGCCGGTCTCGCACCGTGGCCGTGGGCCCTCGCGCTCGCGGTGCTGCTCACCGTCGTGTTCGCCGTCGCGCTGCGCCGCGGCGAAGGACGCCGCACCTCCGCGCGCGCCGCGCGGGCCACGACCGCCGCGGTCGTCGTCGTGCTGCTGCTCGCGACCGGGCTCGTCGTGTGGCAGCTGCCGCTCTCAAGCGGTGCGGGCTTCGACCCCATCGTCGCCGCCGCACCTGCCGTCGTGCTGTCGGCCGCAGCCGTCGTCGCGCTCGCCCTGTTCGGAGCCGGTGCCGTCGCGTGGGCGCGGCCGGCGGCATCCGTCCCCTCGCTCGAGCCGGGGTACCCGGCACGTCAGGTCGCCCGTCGCATCCCGATCTTCGCGGTCGCGGTGCTGCTGGTCGCGCTGACCGTCGCGCAGGCCGTGTTCACCGCCTCGTACGGCGCCACCTGGACCGCCATGACCACCGACTCCGCCGCCGTGCGCACGGGCGCCGATCTGCGCGTCGACACGACGCCCCGTCCGGCCACGCCCGCCGAGGTCGCCGATGCGGCGGCCGTGGCCGGCGTCGACGCCGCCACCGCCGCCCTCGCGACCGACGTCGAGGTGGGCGAGCTCGACGCGCAGCTCGTGGCAGCGCCCGGCTCGGCGCTCGACACGGTCGTGACGACGGCGGGCGGGCTCATCGACCCGGCCGCGCTCGCCGCGACGGCCGACGGCACCGTCGCGACCGACCCGGTGGAGCTCGGGGATGCTGCCACCGCCCTGCGGGTGACGGTGGAGGTCGCCGGGGTCGACGGGGCGAACGTGGTTCCGGTGCAGCTCTCGGCCGTGCTGCTCGACGCGACGGGCACGCCCGCCATCGTGAGCCTCGCCGGAGAGACTGCGCCGACAGGGCAGGGTCCGGTGACGTACAGCGCTCAGGCAGAGGTGCCGGCGGGCACCGCGCCCTGGCGGCTGCTCGCCGTGCTGCTGGGCACGCCGCCGAGCCCCGCGACGCCGCAGGTGTCGGTGACCCTGACCTCCGTCGAGGCCGTCGGCGGAGCCGAGCTGGAGCTCGAGGGTGGCGCGTCGCTCACCGACGGCACGCGCGAAGCGGTGCTGTGGCTGGCCGACGGAGGCGATGAGGGCGCGGAGACCCCGGTGTCGGCCGCGGTGACCACCGCGCTCGCCGAGCGCCTCGGCATCGGCGTGGGAGACCGGTTCGAGTTCCGGTACGCCGGCGCAGGCCGCCGCGGCTCCGCGGTCGTCGCGTCGCTCGTCGACGCCGTGCCCGGCTCGTCGGACCCGCTCGCGCTGTTCGTGCCCCTCGAGACCCTGCTGACCTCGCAGCTTCAGCGCGGCACCTCGATCGTGACGCCCACCGCGGTGTGGGCCGCCGGCGACACCGAGGCCGACGACGCCGTGAGCGCCGCGCTCGGCGACCTGCCCGTGGCCACCTCGGCGCCCGGCGTCACCGCGAGCGTCGTCGGGGCGCTCGTCCCCGGCTGGTGGATCGCGACCGCGGGCTCGGCCGTGCTGTCGCTCGTGGCCGCGCTGGCCATCGTGCAGACCCTCGCGATCGCCCGCCGCCGCGAGCTCGGCGTGCTGCGTGCCGCCGGTGTCACCGCCGGACGCCAGGCGCGGATGCGTGCGGCAGAGCTCGGCGGGGTGTTCGGTGCCGCGGTCGTGCTCGGCGCCGCGGCCGGCGTGCTCGTCTCGGTGCTGATCGTGCCGTCGCTCGTGCGGGCCGTGACCCCCGGCATCCTGTCGATCGCCGGCGGTCTCCACATCTCCTGGCTGCCGCTCTGCATCGCCTTGGCGGTGCTCGTCGTGGGCCTCGCGGCGATCGTCGCCGCGGCCGCCGCGGGAGTGCGCCGTGCCGCCCGCACCGCCACCGTGGGAGAGGAGTCGCGATGACCCGCCGCGTCACCACCCGCAGCCTCGTCGCCCACCACCTGCGCTCGCGCGCCGGCGGGTCGGGCATCGTCGCGGCTCTCGTGCTGGTGCTGACGGTGCTCGCCACGGCGGCGCCCGTCGCCCTCGGAATCGTGGCGGATGCCGCCCTGCGCGACCGGCTCGACGGGCTGCCGCCGACGGCGCGCGACGTCGTGTCCGAGAACGCCGGGTTCCCGCAGGTGCCGCAGACCGCTGTGCCGCTGACCACCGATGAGGTGTGGGGACGGTTCGCGTCCTCGGTCGACGACATCCGCGCCAGAGCCGACGCCCCGCTGCCGGACGTCCTCGACCGGGCGCAGATGGTGACGATCGTCAGCGACAACCCGACGTCCGAGTCCTCGGGCATCCAGTCGTTCTCCGTCGCGTTCGATCCGCGGTTCGATGACGAGATCCGGATCGTCGAGGGACGGATGCCGGAGGCCGCGGCATCCGCGCTCTATCCGACCGGGCCGGGAACGATGCGGCCGTCCACCGACGACGGGCCGGTGCTGACCAATCGGATCGAGGTCGTCCTCGCTGCCGATGTCGCCGCTGAGATGGACTGGCCCGTCGGTGAGACGCGGACGGTCGGCCTGCCCATGCGCCCCGTCGAGCTCGTGCTCGTCGGCACGTTCGCACCCGTCGACCCGGCGGGCGACTACTGGCAGCACATGCCGTCGGTGCTGACACCCAAGGTGTTCGACGACGGCAACGGGCCGCGCAAGCTCACGGGCACGGTGTACGCGCATCCGGCCTCGCTCGTCTCCGAAGGATTCGAGAACAGATACTCGACGCTGGTCTGGTATCCCACGGACGCGGAGGCGATCGGCCGCGACGACGCCGAGCAGGCCGTCACCGCGCTGAACCGCTTCACGGCGGTCTCTCACACGATCGCCACCTCGGACGGCGGGCCCGGCATCCTGAGCCTGCGCTTCGACGCCGACGTCACCGGAGAGATCGAGCTCGCCCTCGCGCAAGAAGCCTCGACCGCCGCGGTCATGGCGATGCTCGTGGCCGGGCCGATCGGTGTGGCCGCGGCCGTCCTGGTGCTGGGCTGCCGGCTCATCCTCGAAGGACGACGGCCGAGCCTGCGCCTGATGTCGGCCCGCGGCGCCTCGCTCGGGCAGCTGCGGGGCCTGCTCGCCGTCGAGGGCGCCATCGCGGGCGCCGTGCCCGCCCTGCTCGGCGCCGTCGCCGTGACCGTCGCCGGGGCGCTGCTGTTCGGTGCGTCGCCGACGCCGATCGGCATCGTGGCGACCCTGCTGCTCGCGCTCGCCCCGATCGCGATCCTCGTCGCACTGGCCCCCTCGGTCGCCGAGCGCCAGACGCGCGCAGACCTCGGCGCACGAGGCTCGCGGCTGCGGCTCATCGCCGAAGGCGTGATCGCGGGTCTCGCCGCCGTCGCCCTCGTGCTGCTGTTCCTCCGCGGATACAGCGACGGCGTCGACCTGCTCATCGCGGCGACGCCGCTGCTCCTCTCGCTCGTGGCGTGCCTCGTCACGCTGCGCGTGTACCCGCTGCCGCTGCGCGCGGTGCTCGCGCGGGCACGCGCCTCTGCCGGCTCGGACGCGTTCCTCGGCGCGGCGCGGGCGCTGCGCGAGCCGTCGATCGGTCTCACCCCTGTGCTCGCACTCGTCGTGGGCGTGTCGGTCGCGGTGTCTTCGGGCATCCTGCTCTCCGCGCTGCAGACCGGCATCACCGACACCGCGCAGGCGCAGGTGGGCGCCGACGTGCGCGTCACCGGCGGCACCTTCACACGGGAGCAGCTCGACCGGATCGAGGCCGTCGACGGCGTGACGGCGGCGACCGGCATCTCTGGCGCCGACCCCGCGACCCTCGACATCGACGGGGTCAAGCGGGCGACCTCGGTGTTCGTCGTCGACGCCGCCGACCTGCGCGAGGTGCAGGGCGACGGCCCGGGGATGCTGCCGCCGGGCGTCTCGCTCGAACCCGCCGACGGCACGATGCCCATCGTCGTCTCGGGCGCCACCGCCGACATGATCGGCGGCACCGAGAAGATCGACCTCGGCGGGGTCGATGCCGAGGTCGTGGGCGTCACCCGAGGACCTGTTCCCATCGGCGTCCGCGAGAACTGGGTGGCGCTGGACTCCTCGTACGCCGAAGACGTACTGGGCCGGGATCCGAGCGATCGGACCATCCTCGTCGGGCTCGACGACGGCGTCGCCCTGGCCGACGTGCAGGACGACCTCACCGCCGTGCTCGGCGATGCCGTGACCTTCGCCACCGCGGACCGGATCGCCGCCGGCATCCAATCCGGCCCCGCCGTGCAGGGAGTGCGCTGGGCGCTGCTGGCGGCCACGGCCGTCGCGGCCCTGCTCAGCGCCCTGGCGATCGTCATGACCCTGGCGCTGGCCGCCGGGCCGCGCGCCCGCGTGCTCGCGCTGCTGCGCACGCTCGGCGCCCCGCGGCGCGCCGCGACCTCGCTCGCCCTGTGGGAGATCGGGCCGCCTGCCGTCGCCGCCGTCGTCGCGGGCACGCTGTTCGGGCTCCTCGTGCCCCTCGTCGTGCTGGCGGCCGTCGACCTGCGACCGTTCACCGGATCGTCCGTGGCGCCGGCCTACCAGGTCGACCCCGGCATCCTGCTGCTCACCCTCGGCGGGTTCCTCGCACTCGCCGTGCTGCTCACCGCGATCGCGCTGTTCGTGTCTCGGCGCATCCGGGCCGCGGGCGCCCTGCGCACCGTGGAGGAAGGATAGGACCATGGCGGCCAAGCAGGCTCCGACCCCCGCGCGGGGCACCACGGTGGCACCTGTGCGCGTCGGCGCGCCGGATGCCGACATCCTGTGCGTCGACCTCGTGCGCATCTTCAAGGTCGCCTCGGCCGGCGGGCCGGGCGTCGAGGTGCAGGCGCTGCAGGGACTCAACCTGCGCATCGACCCGGGCGAACTGGTCGCCGTGGTCGGCGCCTCGGGCTCGGGCAAGTCCACGCTGCTGTCGATCCTGTCGAGCCTCGACCAGCCCACCGCGGGTGTCGCCTGGGTCGCCGGGCACGACCTCCTGACGATGACCGAGAAGGAGCGCGTCGTCTTCCGGCGACACAGCGTCGGCTTCGTGTGGCAGCAGACCTCGCGCAATCTGCTGCCGTATCTGTCGGCGAGCGAGAACGTCGCGGCGGCCCTCGCGATCCCAGGACGAGTGAAGGGCGCTGCGGCGCGCCAGGCCCGCGTGGCCGAACTGCTCGACCTGCTCGAGGTGTCGCACTGCGCAGAGCGCCGTCCCGGCGAGATGTCGGGCGGCGAGCAGCAGCGTGTCGCGATCGCCGTCGGCATCGCGAACGAACCTCGCGTGCTGCTCGCCGACGAGCCCACCGGCGAGCTCGACGACGCCGCGAGCGTCCACGTGCTCGAGGCGATGCGCTCGGTGAACCGCGAGCTCGGCGTGACGACGCTCATCGTGACGCACGATCCCGCCGTGTCGGAGCACGTCGCCCGCACCGTGCAGATCCGCGACGGCCGCACCTCGACCGAGGTGCTGCGCTCGACGCGGCTCGACGAGCACGGCGCCGAGCACCACGTCGCCGAGGAGTACGCGGTGCTCGACCGCGTGGGCCGCCTGCAGCTGCCCGACGAGTTCGTCACCGCCCTCGACCTGCGCGAACGCGTGCGCCTCGCACTGGAGCCCGACCATGTCGGCGTGTGGCCCGGCCAGCAGGCGGCTGCGCAGGAAGGGCCTGCGGCGCAGGAAGGGCCTGCGACGCAGGAGGCGCTGGAGGCCGCGGCATCCATCCCCGAATCCGACCCGGAGGATCCCTCATGACCCTCGCACTGCGCGGCGAGAAGCTCAGCCGCACGTTCTCGTCGGCCGCGGGCGACGTGCACGCGTGCGTCGACATCGACATCGAGGTGGCCGCGGGCGAGCTCGTCGTCGTGCGCGGCGCGTCCGGCGCCGGCAAGACGACGCTGCTGAACCTGCTGGGCGGGCTCGACACCCCGACCTCGGGCAAGGTCTGGCTGGGCGACATCGAGGCCACCGCGCTCGACGAGGACGCCCTCGCGGCGCTCCGGCGCGAGCGGCTGGGGTTCGTGTTCCAATCGTTCGGCCTCATCCCGATCCTGTCGGCGGCCGAGAACGTCGAACTGCCGCTGCGCATCGCGAAGACGCCGCCCGCCGAGCGCGACGCCCGCGTGGCCGAGGCGCTCAAGCTCGTGGGGCTCGCCGATCACGCGGCGCAGCGGCCGACCGAGCTGTCGGGCGGACAGCAGCAGCGCGTCGGCATCGCCCGGGCCATCGCCGTGCGGCCGCACGTGCTGATCGCCGACGAGCCGACCGGGCAGCTCGACTCGCGCACCGCCGCGACCGTCATGGACCTCATCGGCGACCTCGTGCACTCGCAGGGACTCGCCGCCGTCGTCTCGACGCACGACCCGCTCCTCGTGCAGCGCGCCGACCGGGTCATCGAGCTGCACGACGGCCGCGTCACCTCGGTGACCGGTGGATCGACGGATGCCGCCGCCCCGACCGGCTCAGAGTCCGGGGCCGAGCGGCCCGAGGGTGACGAGCCCGAGGCCGTGGAGCGCTTGGCCGAGGAGACGCGCGCTGACGAATCCGACGGGTCGCACCCGCCACGCACCCGGGCCGAGGCTCGAGAGCAGCGCCGCGCCGACCACTGATCCCGGGTGCCTGGCCCCCGCGCGATCTCGATCCCCGGCATCCCGCGACGCCCCGAATCTGGCGATTCGCCAAGAACTGTCGTGCAGGAGGCCGATTCTGGCGGCTCGCCAAGAACGGCTCGAACGGGAACCGCGGACGACTCGCCGAGAACCGCCGCGGCCGAGGCCGATGTCTGGCGACTCGCCACGAACGGATGTCCGGGCCCGTTCGGGCGACTCGCCGGGAGCGGTTGGGGAGGAGGGCGACTTCTGGCGACTCGCCGAGAACCGCCGTCGGCCACCGGGGGCGGCCGCCCGGGGAGCGCCCAGGACGGCGATGCGAGGATGGATGCTGTGACCGTCCCCGCCGAACCGTTCCAGGACCTCGTCGCCCACGCCCGTGAGACCCGCGTCGTGGTCGTCGGGGGCGGCATCGCCGGACTGGCCGCGGCCTGGGAGTGCGCCAAGGTCGGCATGGCGGTCACGGTGGTGGAGGCATCCACTCGCCTCGGGGGCGTGATCGGCACGGTCGAGACGTCGGGGCTGCGCCTGGATGTGGGAGCGACGTGCTGGTCGACCCGGGGAGCCGCCGTGCGCGCTCTCGTCGACGAGGTGCTGCCGGATGCCGTCGTCGTGCGCCCGCGCGACGACAGCGCGTGGATCGCAGGGCTTCCCAAGGGGGTCGCGGCGCCACTGCCGCACGACACGCTGCTGGGGATCCCCGCCAACCCGTGGGACGAGGGCGTCCGCCGCATCATCGGGTGGGGCGGCACCTGGCGCGCCTACCTCGACCGGCTGCGACCGCCCCTCACGATCGGCACCGAGCGGAGCCTCGGGCGCCTGGTCGCCGGCCGCATGGGCGAGAAGGTGCGCGACCGCCTGGTCGCCCCGCTCAGCGTCGACCGGTTCGGCCTGACCCCCGACGAGGTCGACGTCGAGGTCGTCGCCCCCGGCCTCAATCCCGCCCTCACGCGCACCGGCTCGCTCGGCGGCGCGGTCGCCGAACTGCTCACCGACGCCCCCGCCGCGACCGTCGAAGGCCTGGACGGAGGGATGCCGCAGCTCGTGGCCGCACTGCACGCCGGCCTCGTCGACCGCGGCGCCGTGGTGCACACCGGCACGCGCGCGACCGGTCTCGTCCGCGACGGCGAGAGATGGACCGTCGTGCTCGCGGGTGGGCAGATCCCGCGCGGCGACCGAGCGCCGGCGCAGCTCGTCGATGGCGAGCGGGACCAGGCGCCCCTGTCCGCCGTCGGCTCCGAGGCCGTCCCCGCCGGGCTCTCCGCCGACGCGGTGATCATCGCGACCGACGAGGCCGCGGCTCGTGACCTCGTCGGTCGTGCCCTCGACGACCCGGCCTTCGCCGCAGCGACGCCGGCGGGCGTCGCGCGCGAGGTCGTGACGCTCGTCGTCGACGCGCCGCCGCTCGACACCGCGCCGCGCGGCGCGCACGTCCACGCCGTCCCCGGCTCGGGTGCCGCGACCGGCCTCGTGCACGAGACGGCTCGCTGGGAGTGGCTCGCCCGCGACGCCGGGCCCGGCCGGCACGTGCTGCGCGTCGCGTTCGGCGCGCCGGGCGTCGAGCCCGCCACGGCCGGGCTCGACGACACGGCGGCTTTCACGCTGGCCGCGCGCGAGGCATCCGCCCTTCTCGGGGTGCCCGTCCAGCGGATCGTGGCCGCGCACCGCGACCGGTTCACGCTCGTCCCACCGGTGTCGGCGCGCGGTCAGCGCGAGCGCGCCGAGGCCGCGCGGGCGACCGTCGCGAAGGCGCGCGGCGTCGCCGTCGTGGGCGCCTGGGTCGCCGGGAGCGGGCTCGCTCAGGTCGTCGCCGACGCGCACGCCGAGGCGGACCGCCTCCGCCGGGGTGCGCTGTGGGGCGGTCGGCCTCAGTCCTGACGTCCGTTTGTCAAGTGGATGCCGGAATCGGCATACAGGGCTACCCTGGGGAGGGTCGTCAGGTGCACACCGAGTGTGAGGAGACCCCATGAGGGGCAAAGCTGGACTCGTCATCGGACTCGCCATCGGGTACGTCCTGGGCACACGCGCGGGGCGCGAGCGCTACGAGCAGATCAAGGCGCAGTGGCTGAAGGTGTGGAACCTCGACCCCGTGCAGGAGCAGGTCGGCAAGGTCAAGGACTTCGCCAAGAGCCAGGCGATGGCCTTGCCGTCGACGCTGTGGGACGCCGGAGTGAAGGTCGTCCAGGCCGCCGGCTCCAAGGGCACCCCGGGCCAGAAGCTCGACGCCGCCATCAAGGTGGGCAAGGATTCGCAGGACGACCTCGGCAAGGCGGCGCAGACGTCGGCGCGCGCTGTGAAGGATGCCGTGGACGACGCCGTCGACGAGGCCACCGGCCAGGGCGGAGCCTGAGGTGGAGACGCGCAGACGCGGATTCCGCGACCGCGCGGACGACAGTCTTCTCACCCTTCTCGGCGAGGTTCCGGAGCTGATCCGCAACCTCGTCATCGCCGAGATCGACGCCGCCAAGGCGTGGCTGGCTCGTACCGCGAAGGACGGCGGCTGGGGCGCGCTGTGGGTGTTCGCGGCGCTGTTCGTCCTGTTCTGGTCGGTCCCCGTGCTCGGCACGTTCATCATCGCCGGGCTGTCGTCGTGGTGGCCCGTGTGGCTCTCGGCCCTCGTCGTGTTCTTCGCGATGCTGATCGTGACGGCGGTGCTGGCGTGGCTCGGCATCCTTCGGTTCCGCAAGATCGGCGAACGACAGAACCCGGTCCAATCGATCGCCCAGGACGTGAAGGAGGTGCGCGATGAGCTCTGAGGCTCCCGTGCCCGTGCCCCGCACCGCCGTGCCGCTCGGCATCACCGACCCCGTCGAGGCTGCGCGTGCCGAACTGAAGGCCGCTCTCGCCGCCATCGAAGAGAAGGCCAACGTGCCCCGGCGCGTCGGGCGAGTCGTCGACGAGCGCGTCGCCCAGGCGCGCGCCTTCAAGCGCCGCAACCCGGGTCTCGCCGCCGTCGCGGTCGTGGTCGGGGCGGTGGCGATCGGCGCCGCCGTCTGGGGAGCCGTCCGCCTCTACACCCGCTGATCGCGTCCGTCCCCGCGCCGGACCGACCCTGGGTCCACCCCTTCAGCAAGGAGGGGTATGCTCAGAAGCCGAGGCAGTGCAATGGTGCGTATGCTGCCGTTCGCGCGAACCCGATTCGAATCGCGCGTCGGCTGCTCGAACGTCCTGGGCGGCCGACTTTGCACCATCGAGAGTCGATCCCCTTCATGAACACAGCCGCAGCATCGCACCAGCCCGTCAAGCCCCTGACCGGCTGGCGCGTCCTCGTGCCCCGCGGCGGACCCTGGGGCGACGGCGTCGCGGCCAACCTGCGCCGTCAGGGCGCGACCCCCGTGATCGCCCCCCTCATCAACTTCGCCCCCACGAACGACCAGGCGACGCTCGACCAGGCGCTGGCCGACCTCGCCGCCGGAGCGTTCGACTGGCTCACCGTCACCAGTGCCACGACGGTGGACGTGCTCTACGCGTACCGTGCCGTGGTTCCTCCCACCACGAAGATCGCCGCCGTCGGTGAGACGACCGCAGCCGCGCTGCTCGCGGTCGGGTACCGGGTGGACCTCGTCCCCGAGCGCGACAACTCCGCCGCCGGCATGGCCGAGCAGCTCATCGCCCTCGAACCCGAGGCGCGCGACATCCTCACGCTCCGCAGCGAGATCGCCAAGCCGGTCCTGACGCGCATGCTCACCGATGCCGGACACCGTGTGCGCAGCGTCGTCGCCTACCGCACCGTCGGCGTCCCGGTCACCGAACGCATCGCCGAAGACGTGCACTCCGGTCGCATCAACGCCATCCTCGTGACGAGCGGCTCGGTCGCCGAGCAGGTGCACGAGCAGTTCCCCGACCTTCCCGAGACGACGCTCGTCGCCGCGATCGGCCCGCGCACCGCGAAGGACGCCCGCCGCGCCGGCCTCGACGTCGACGTGGTCGCCGAGGCGCAGACCGTGGACGCGCTGATCGACGCGGTCGCGAAGTTCTCGCTGCCGCACGCGGCCGACGAGTTCGCGCCGAAGACGGGTGTGCTGCCGCAGCTGCATGCGAAGCCGCGGGGCTGACACCCCGTGACGGCTGCGCCTCGAATCGTCGTGCTCGCGGGCGGCGTCGGCGGTTCCCGCTTCGTGATGGGCGTGCGGGGCGCGCTCCGCGCCCGCGGCGTCACCGACACCGCCTCGGCCCTCACCGTGGTCGTCAACACCGGCGACGACCTGTGGCTCTCGGGTGTGCGTCTGCAGCCCGACGTCGACTCGATCACGTATGCACTCGCCGGTGTCAACGACACGGAGCGCGGCTGGGGGCGCCAGGGCGACTCCGAGCGGGTCAACCACGAGCTGCAGGCGTGGGGGAGCGGCTGGCCGTGGTTCACCCTCGGTGACCTCGACCTCGGCACGCATCTCGCCCGCACCGGCTGGCTGCGCGAGGGACTCACTCCCACGCAGGTGCTGGAGCGCATGTCGCACCGCTGGCCGCTCGGCGCGCGCCTGCTGCCGATGACCGACAGCGAGGTCGACACGATCGTCGTCCTCCCCGACGGCACCCGTCTGCACTTCCAGGAGTGGTGGACGCGGCACCGCGCGACGCTCGCCCCCGCGGCCTTCGAGAAACCCGGGGTGGCGGCATCCGTTCCCGCGCCCGGCGTCGTCGAGGCGATCGCCGCCGCCGACGTCGTGCTGCTGGCCCCCTCGAACCCGGTCGTGTCGATCGGCCCGATCCTCGCCGTGCCCGGCGTGCGTGAGGCGCTGCGTGCGACGGGCGCGCCCGTGGTCGGCGTGTCGCCGATCATCGGCGGCAAGGTCGTGCGCGGCATGGCCGACGTGTGCCTCACCGCGATCGGCGTCGAGACCTCTGCCGCCGCCGTCGCGGGGCTGTACGGTGCGCGCGCCGACGGCGGGCTGCTCGACGCGTGGCTGATCGCCGAAGAGGACGCGCTCATGGCCGACGAGGTCGCGGGGCGCGGCATCCGCGCACTCGTCCGCCCGCTGTGGATGACGGATGCCGGCCTCTCGGCGTCGCTCGCCGAGGCGGCCCTCGCCGCGGCCGGGGTGTGAGCCGGGTGTGATGCTGCCGGATCTGGCGTGGGGCACGTGGGCTCTGCTCGGCGTCGCGGCCGTGGTCGTCGGGCTGTCGAAGACGGCGGTGCCCGGGGCCGGGACGATCGCCGTCGCGATCTTCGCCGCGGTGCTGCCGGCCAAGCAGTCGACGGGCGTCCTCCTGTTGCTGCTGATCGTCGCCGACGTGTTCGCCGTCACGATGTACCGGCGGCACGCGGACTGGAAGACCCTGCTGCGCCTCGCTCCCGCCGTCGTCGCGGGCGTGCTGGTGGGAGTGGTCTTCCTGTGGTTCGCCGACGACCTGTGGGTGAAGCGCACCATCGGCGTGATCCTGCTGGCCGTGATCGCCCTCACGCTGTGGCGGCGGCGCGTCGGCGCCCAGATCGCGGGCGACGGCGGATCGCACCGCGTCGCCGCCGCCACCTACGGCACACTCGGCGGGTTCACCACCATGGTCGCGAACGCCGCCGGCCCGGTGATGTCGATGTACTTCCTGGCCGCGCGGTTCGAGGTGAAGGCGTTCCTCGGCACCGCGGCGTGGTTCTTCGCGATCGTCAACCTGTTCAAGGTGCCCTTCTCGATCGGCATCGGGATCATCACGGTGCCCGGTCTGCTGATCGACCTGGTTCTCGTGCCGCTCGTCGTCGTCTCGGCGTTCCTCGGGCGCTGGCTCGCCGACCGCGTGCCGCAGTCGGTGTTCGAGAAGCTCGTGATCGCTTTCACGATCGTCGGCGCGGTCTACCTGCTGGTGGCCTGAGCGCGAGACCTCCTGGTCTCAGGCACGAGTCAGAGCGATGCGGATGCCTCATTCCGGGCGACCACGGTGATCCACCGCTCGGCCGACTCGGGGAGAGTGGACTCGGCGACCTGTTCGGGGATCCACCCGGCAGCGGTGAGGGCTGCCGTGAGCCCGGCCTCGTCCCAGTACGTGAAGTGACGCGGGTCGTCGAGCTTCGCCTGGGTCCAGGCCTCGCCTTCGCCCTTCTTGAAGCTCGCGACGAGGACGCCGCCGGCGCGGCATGCCCGGCGAGCAGTGGCGAGCACGCCGGCGAGGTCCGCCCGGGGCACGTGCAGCAGCACGGCGTTCGCGAAGACCGCGTCGTACGGACCGCCGAAGTCGTCCGCCCTCACGTCGAGCACCCGCGCACGGTGGCCGGCCGCTCGCTGGGCATCGACGAACGCCGCTGCCCCGTCGGTGCGGTCGACGGTGAGGCCGGCGGACTCCACGGCCGCGGCATCCCTCCCCGGTCCGCTGCCGAGCTCGAGCACATGGGCCCCCGCAGCGACCCGCGCCAGCAGCGCGGCGACCTCGGGGGCCGGTGCGGTCGTGGTGCGTTCGGCGTACTGCCGGGCGCCGCGTTCGTAGGCGGCGAGTGTGGCGTCCTGCGGGTTCAGCTCCACGGGGACGGGCGCTCGGGGGCGCGGCGGCTGTCGTCGGGGAACTTCCGGAAGCTCCTGCCCGCCGGCGCGCAGGCACAGCCAGCGCAGCTGCTCCGGGCTGTCGGGGAGCGCCCGCCAGGTGCGGAACACGCCCTGACCGACGCGCACGACGGTGCCGGGGCCGACGTCGACGATGTCGTCGTCGAGCGCCATCTGCCCGCGCCCCGCGAGGAACACGTAGACCTCTTCGATGCGCTCGTGCACGTGCCAGTAGCCGGCCTCTTCGCCGGGCTCGAACGCGTTGGCGGTCATGCCGATGTACTGCATCGTCAACTCGTGGTCGACCACACGTCGGCCGTCACGCGACTTCTCCGGTGTGAATCCGCCGTAGTGCCCCCGCCACTCGTCGAGGCCGCCCATCTCCAGCACCTGGTAGTCGCTCATCCCGCCAGGCTAGTGGGGGTCGCGGTCGAGGCGGCGCTGGTGGTCGGCTCGGCCTCCGCGTGGCCACCATGAGCGACCCTTCCGCCCGTGGGCCGATGGCGGAAGTGGCGCGTGCGGCGGCCTCACTGCGGACGAGGCGGCCACGAGCGCCACCTCGCGTGTCGTCGCGGCAGGGCTCAGGTCGCGGCGGCGGCCAGCAGCGCGGCGGTACGCGTGCCGAGACCGAGGGCGCGGGCGGCGTCGAGCTGTGCGGCGATGTCGACGTCGCGGCGCAGGGTCGAGGCATCCCGGATCGGCAGCGCCTCGCACCCCAGTGCGACATGCCGCGTGAACGAGCCGTCCCCGAACGCGGACGCCCACTCCGCGCCGACGCCGGCGGTGACCAGCGTCGACCCCGTGCCCTCGGCGTCGGGCACCACGGCACGGGGGAAGGATGCCGCGGCCCGCAGCGCCTCGCCGAGATCGGCCGGTCGCAGCGCCGGGAGGTCGCCGAGCAGCGCCGCGCGCGGCATCCGTCCGCCCGGATCGATGGCGGCGACCCCGGCCGCCACCGCGGCGTCGAGCCCACCCGCGTCGCCCTCGGGCACGAAGCGGAGCGCGGGGATCATCGCCGCCTCGCGCGCGAGGGCCGCGTCGTCCGTCACCACCACGACCTGGGCGACCATGTCGCAGGCGGTCGCCGCTTCGAGGGTGTCGAGCGCGATGGCCCGGGCGAGGTCCTTGCGGGCGACGCCGGGCACGTCGAGGCGGGACTTGCCGTGCGCCGACGGCTTGACCGGCACCACGACCACCCAGCGCGCCATGGGCGACTCCTCGGAAGCGGCGGCCGCTTCGACGCGCGCCGCGGATGCCGGTGCGGACTGCGGGGAACTGCGGTCGCGCCGTCGGAACAGCGGGCTCACGCGCCGTACTTCGCGCGCAGGCGCGGGAGGATCTCTTCGCCGTACATGCGCAGGAACGCGCCCTGGTCGTGGCCGGGGTCATGGAACACCAGGTGGCGGAAGCCGAGATCGATGTACCAGCCGATGCGCTCGACGTGCTCGTCGGGGTCGTCCGACACGATGAAGCGCGAAGCGGTGCGTTCGATGGGCAGCTGTTCGCCCAGGCGCTGCATCTCGATCGGGTCGTCGACGCCCATCTTCTCGTCGGGCGTGAGCGCGAGCGGAGCCCAGAAGCGGGTCTTCTCGCGCGCCTCGTCGAGGGTGGGCGCGAGCGACACCTTCACCTCCATGAGCGTGTCGATGGCGTCGGCCGGGCGGCCCGCTTTCTCGAGCCCCTCGTGCAGCGCCGGCAGCAGCGTGTCGGTGTACAGCTCCCGCTTCTTGCCGCTCGTGGTGATGAAGCCGTCGGCGATGCGCCCCGCCAGGCGGGTCGCGGCGGGTCCGGCGGCGCCGATGTAGATCGGCACGGGCTCGGGCAGCTTGTCGTAGATGGTGACGTTGTGCGCGTGGTAGTAGGTGCCGTCGAAGGTCACCCGGTCCTCCGACCACAGCCGGCGGATGAGGCCGATCGCCTCTTTGAGCCGCTGGAAGCGCTCAGGCGGGTCGGGCCACGCGATGCCGAGGTTGGCCTCGTTGAGCGCCTCGCCCGTGCCGACGCCCAGGATCACGCGCCCCGGGTACAGCACCCCGAGCGTCGCGAAGTCCTGCGCCACCACGGTCGGGTTGTACCGGAAGGTCGGGGTCAGCACCGACGTGCCGATGAGCACGCGCGACGTCCGGGCGCCGAGCGCGCCGAGCCACGGGATGGATGCCGGCGCGTGGCCGCCGTCGTGCAGCCACGGCTGCAGGTGATCCGAGATGAAGACCGAGTCGAAGCCGGCCTCCTCGGCCTGGACGGCGTAGTCCAGCAGCTCGGCCGGGCCGAACTGCTCGGCCGAGGCCTTGTAGCCGAAGCGCAGCGGGATGCTCATGCGGTGGTTCCTTCCAGCAGGGGCGTGAGGGTCGGTCCGGTCAGGAACTCCGAGCCGTCGGCGCGGTCGAGTCGCGCGCGGAACGCGTCGACGGTCCCCGGCCACAGCAGGGTGAGGCGCCCGGACCGCTCGTCGACGTACCAGTTGCGGCATCCGCCGGTCATCCAGCGGGTGGATGCCGCCGCCGCCGCGATCTCGTCGGTGTAGGCCTGCTCGGCGGCGGGGTCCACGCGCAGCACCCTGCCGGCGTGACGGCTCAGCACGCGCGCGACGTAGGCGGCCTGCTCCTCGATCATCAGCACCGACGACGAGTGCCCGAGCGAGGCGTTGGGTCCGTTGAGGACGAAGAGGTTCGGGAAGCCGGCGACGACCGTCGATGCAAACGAGGTCATGCCGCCCGACCAGTGCTCGGCGAGACTCTGCGCGCGCTCGCCGACCACGAGGTCGGCGTACGGCTGACGGGTCGAGGCGAATCCGGTGGCCAGCACGAGCGCGTCCAGTGCGTGCGACGAGCCGTCGGCTGCCACGATCGTCGACCCCTCGACCCGTTCCAGCGGCGACGGCACGAGCGTGACGGCATCCGATGCGACGGCGGGGTAGAAGTCGTCCGACAGCAGCACGCGCTTGCAGCCGAACGCGTAGTCCGGGGTGAGCAGGGCACGCAGCGCCGGGTCGGCGACCTGGGACTCCAGGTGTGCCCGGGCGATCGCCTCCGCCTCTGCGGCGGCGGCCGAGTCGCCCGAGCGCGATGCGAAGCGCTGCTCGCCCTCGGCGTAGAGGTCGGCGCGCAGTGCCTCGAGGGCTTCGGGGTTCGCCGCGAAACCCCGGCGATCGGCATCCGAGTAGACGTCGCCGCCGCGCGGCACGATCCACGCGGGAGTCCGCTGGAACAGGGTCACGTGCGACGCCGTGCGCGCGAGCTCGGGCACGATCTGGATCGCGCTGGCACCCGTCCCGACGACGCCCACGCGCCGGCCGGCGAGCGGGGCGTCGTGGTCCCACCGCGCCGAGTGGAAGATCGGACCGGGGAAGGTCTCGAGCCCGGCCAGCTGGGGGATGGCGGGTTCTGTGAGGCGTCCGCAGGCCAGGACGAGAGCCCGGGCGGCGATCGTTCCGGCGGGGGTCGCGATCCGCCACTCCTCGTCCGCGGCGTCCCACCGGGCGCCGCGCATGGCGGTGTTCAGGCGGATGCGGTCGCGCAGACCCTCGGCGTCGACGACGTGCTCCAGGTAGGCGCGGATCTCGTCGCCGCGCGCGTAGGTGCCCGACCACGACGGATTCGGGTGCGCAGCGAACCCGTACAGGTGCGACGGCACGTCACACGCGATGCCGGGGTAGGTGTTGTCGCGCCAGGTCCCGCCGACGGCCGCCGCCCGCTCTAGCAGCACGACGTCGTCGATGCCCGCGCGGCGGAGCGCCATCGCCATGCCGATGCCGGCGAACCCGGCACCGACGACGGCGACCTCGACACGCGTCATCCGGAGACCTGTCCGTACGTGGTGGTGCGGAGCCGGAACGGACGGAACAGCTTCGCGACCATCGCGGACGCATCTGCTGCCGGCAGCTCCTGACCGAACTCGATGCCGGCCTCGGGCTTCACGCGGCCGTCGAGCAGCGTTCCGCCGAGGTCGTCACCCCCTGCCTGCAGCAGCACCACCGCGGCGTCGCGGCCGACGCGGGTCCACGGGATCTGCACGTGAGGGATGCTGCCCGACAGCAGCAGCCGCGACACGGCGACCATCGCCCGGTGCTCGTCCAGGGGAGCGCGCCCGGGCACGAGCGGCACGCCGCCGTCCGGACCGGGGAGCGGGATCGGCACGAACTCCGAGAACCCGCCCGTCGCCGTCTGGATCCGCCGCAGCTGCCGCAGGTGGGCGATGCGCTCCTCGGCGGTCTCGACATGGCCGTAGAAGAGCACGCTCGTCGACCGGAAGCCGGCCCGGTGGGCGGCCGTGATCCCCTCGACCCAGCGGTCGATCTCCAGGTCGCCCGGCGCGACCAGCCCGCGCACGCGTTCGCTCAGCACCTTCACGCCGGTGCCCGGCACCGTGTCGACTCCCGCGTCGCGCAGGGCCGCGAGGGCGCCGTCGAGGCCGAGCCCGCCGCGGTCGGCGAGGTCCCACACGTCCTGCGGGCGGTACGCGTGGAGGTGGATGCCGCCGGCTCCGCTCTTCACCGCACGGGCGATGTCGACGTACCCGGCCGGGTCGGCGTCGGGCGGCAGCATCCCCTGCACGCAGATCTCGGTCGCGCCCAGGTCCCACGCGTCGGCCGCGATGGCGGCGACATCGTCGAGCGCGAATGCCGTGCCGAGGCCGGACGACGTGAGGTTGCGGTTGACGACGAGCGTCACCGCCTCGCCCACCGTGTAGCGGCGCACGTCGTCGGCCGTCGCCGTGAGCGCGTCGAGGTCGCCGCCGGTCGCGCCCAGGAGGGCCACCCACTCGGCGTCGTCGAGGGCCAGCGGGTCGGCGGCCGCCGCGGCGGCCAGGCGCCGCACGTCGTGCTCGCGTCGAGAATTCAGGAGATCCGGGACCGAGCCGTCGCCGCGGTCAGCATCGACCGGCGTGTCTCCTGAATTCTCGACGGTGACGGCGGCGAGCCCCGTCTCGGGGTCGGCCAGGGCCGCGACGGCGGGGCGCAGTGCGGGGTCGATCCACGTCTCGGCGTCCTGCACGAACTCGGGCTGCGCCGTCAGCCTTTCGCGCAGCTCGTACCCGAGCTCGGCGGTCATCCGGGCGAGGTCGGTCAGGTGCGGCCAGGGGCGCTCGGGGTTGACATGGTCCGCGGTGAGCGGCGAGACGCCGCCCCAGTCGTCGGCGCCCGCCCGCACGAGCAGGTCGAACTCGGCCGCGTCCGACAGGTTGGGCGGCACCTGGATGCGCATGCGCGGACCCATCACGAGCCGCGCGACCGCGACCGCCGCGACGTACTCGAGCAGCTCGGCGTCGGGCGCTCCCTGCATGGCCGTGCGGGGCTTGGCACGGAAGTTCTGGACGATGACCTCCTGCACGTGGCCCTGTCCGCCGACCTGATGCCGTTCGTGCGCCTCGCGGATCGCAACCAGCGACTCGGCGCGGTCGCGCACGGTCTCGCCGATGCCGACGAGGATGCCGGTCGTGAACGGCACGCGCTCGCGTCCCGCGTCCTCGATGACCTGCAGGCGCACCGCGGGGTCCTTGTCGGGCGAGCCGAAGTGCACCTGCCCGGGCTCCTCGTACAGACGCCGCGAGGTCGTCTCGAGCATCATGCCCATCGACGGCGCGACCGGCCGCAGCAGGCGCAGCTCTTCGGCCGACATGACGCCGGGGTTGGCGTGCGCGAGCAGTCCCGTCTCGGCCGTGACGAGGCGCGCCACATGCGCGACGTACTCGATCGTCGACGTGAAGCCGTGCTCGTCGAGCCAGGCGCGGGCCTCGGGCCACCGCTCCTCGGGGCGATCGCCGAGCGTCAGCAGCACCTCCTTGCAGCCGAGCGCCTGGCCCTGGCGTACGACTGCGAGGACCTGCTCGGGCGACATGTACGCGGGCTTGTGCTTCTTCAGCAGCTGGCCGGGCGTGTCGACGAACACGCAGTAGTGGCAGCGGTCGCGGCACAGCGTCGTCAGCGGGACGAACACCTTGCGGGAGTACGTGATCACCCCGGGGCGACCGGATGCCGCGAGCCCGGCATCCCGCACCTCGGAGGCCAGCGCGAGCAGGCGTTCGAAACGCTCGCCGCTCGCGCCGAGCAGGATCTCGGCGTCGGCCGAATCCAGACGCGCGCCGGCGGCGGCGCGCTCGAGCACGAGGTCGACCGCGGCGGCCGACGGGGAGACGACGATGGGGGACGCGACGGTCACCGGTCCAGTCTCGCACCGAGTCCGGGGGTCGGGGCCCGGGATCGTTGCCCTCCCGTAAGCAAATCAGCCCTGATCACCGCGACGGCGCTGGCAGACTAGGCACATGGTGACTCTGCTGCTCGACTCGACGCAGCTCGAAGTCGTGCTGTCGGTGTCGGAGCGCGCCCTGTCATTCCGCAAGGCGAATGTGGTCATCGATCGATCGACGATCACCAAGGTGCAGCTCACCGACGACGCGTGGACGTGGCTGCGCGGCATCCCGAGCCCTGGCACGCACGTGCGCGGCGTCATCGCGATGGGCACGTGGCGCTCCGCCGGCGGCGAGGACTTCGCGGTGATCCGGCGTCACCGCCCGAGCGTGGTGATCGACCTCGACGGGCACCCCGAGTTCCAGCGCGTGATCCTCACGACGCGCCACGGCCTGGCGCTCGTTCAGGCGCTGCACGTCGAGGTCGCGGCCGAGGCGGTCGACGTCGTCGACATCGCCGCCGAGACCGGGAGCACGCCCGCGGTCGCCGTGAAGAAGCCGCGCAAGCGCAAGACCCCGGCGCCCGCGCCGGCGGTCTGACGGCTCCCGGCCGTCGAGCTCCACTACTGCTCTCGGGGACGCTCAGCGCGGGTCTTCGCGAGACGGCACGCGTCAGCTGACGTCGCGGCGCCAGCTGACGAGGTGGCCGAGCACGACGAACACGACCGCGTAGCCGAGCAGGACGAGGCCGCCGGCCCACCACTCCAACGCGTCCGCCGAAGCTGCTCCCGTCGCCGCGACGGTGTAGACGCTGGCGCCGACAAGCGCGTCGCTCGCGGCACCCGGCAGGAACCGGGTGGCCTCGGACAGGCCGTCGACGAACGCGGCGGCGGTGCGCCCGATCGGCTCCAGGAACTGCGTGAACACCAGCACCCCGACGATGGCGCCGACCTGGTTGCGCACGAGCGCGCCGACGCCGATCCCTATGAGGGCCCACAGCACGGAGGCCAGCAGCATCCGCCCCAGCATCGCCCAGATGCCGGACGACGTGAGCTGCGTGTCGAGCCCGAAGCCCGACAGGATCGCCGCCGAAACGCCCACGGATGCCAGCACGCCGACGACGCCGAGCAGCGCGCCCAGCACGACGCCGACGGCGAGCTTCGCCACGAGGACGCGGCCGCGCCGCGGCGTCGCGAGGAAGGTCGGCGTGAGCGTCTTGTGCCGGAACTCGGCGGTCACCATGAGCGTGCCCACCAGCAGCGGGAACACGTAGCCGACCGCGGTCGCCGTGCTGTACAGCGTGGCCGGCAGCATGTCCTCGGGCAGCGGGGGCGCGCTGCTCGTCGCACCGGGCAGCGAGCCGGTGGCCGACATCGAGAACACGAACGCGAGCGCGCCCGCCGTGAACGCCACGTACGCGAACAGGACGATCGCGAGGATCCACCAGATGCTCGTCGAGAACAGCTTGGTCGTCTCGGCGCGGGTCGCCGCCGTGAGGCTCATCGCTCGCCCCCTTCGTGGTCGTCGGAGCCGTCGCGTTCGGCGCGGTCGCCGGGGTCACCGGGGGAGGGAGCGGATGCCTCGCCTCGATGCTCGCTCGCCCCGGATGCCGCGTCCCGGGCATCCTCCGTGCCCGGGGCCTCCGGCGGCGCCCACGGCTCCGATGCCTCGTCCTCGGACGGCTCATGGGAAGCGGTCTCGGCTGTGCCGGTGTCGTCGTCCTCCGGGAAGCCGTCTGTCCCGGTCGCCGAGCGAGCGTCCGCGAGACGAGCCGCATCGTCCGGATCGCCGCGATCCGCCTGGCCCTGATCCGCCGCTGCGGTGTCGAACGCCGCGAAGAAGGCGTCGGCCTCGACATCGGCTTCGGTCTTCACGTAGTTCTCCCACGGCCGGTCATCGTCCTCGTCGGGAGGCTCGGGGTTCGACAGCTCGTCGTCGATGTCGCCGAGCGCCTCGACGTCGGGGTCGGCATCCTCCGGCGGCTCCGACGCGGACTCGGACGACGTTCGGGGTTCGGGTTCCGGCTCGGACGCGACGGGCGGCACGATGTCGATCACCCCGGTGCTCGCGACCGCGAAGCCGGCACCTGTCGTGACCTCCTGTGCGGGCGGTCGGGGCTGGGGCTCGGATTCGACGTCCGCATCGGCCGCAGACTCTGCCTGCGCAGCGGGCGCGGTCTGCGCCTCCGCCGCCGGCTCGACCTCGGCTTCCGGCTCCGCGCCGGGGGCAGTCACAGGCTCGGGCTCTGACTGACCGAGAGGCTCGGATGCGGCCCCAGGCTCGGACTCCGCCTGAGCAAGAGGCTCGGATGCGGCCACAGGCTCGGTTTCCGGCTCCGCGTCCGGCACAGCCTCGGCCCGCGGCTCCGCGCCGGGTGCAGTCGCAGGCTCGGGGTCTGCCTGAGCAAGAGGCTCGGACGCGGCCACGGGCCCGGTTTCCGGCTCCGCGTCCGGCACGGCCTCGGCCCGCGGCTCCGCGTCCGGCACGGCCTCGGCCCGCGGCTCCGCATCGGGCGCGGCCACGGGCACGGTTTCCGCGCCCTCGGTCTCCGGTCCCGGTCGGCCCTCGTCCGCACGTTCCGCGGCCCACGCCCCGCCCGCGGCGGTGCCGAGGGCCGCAGCGGCGCCGGGAGCGCCGGTCGCCTCGGCATCCAGTTCCGCAGACGCCAGGGCCGACTCGTCGGCCGTGCGGGCGTCCTCGTCGGCCGCGCCGGCCGACTCGTCCTGCCCGGGTGCCATACCGCCGGCAGCCGCACGCACGACGCCCGCCACGACGGGCGCGGGCGCATCGGGCGCAGCGGTCACCGGGGATCCCTCGCCGACGGGCGACAGCGGGCCGGCGCCCGGGGCGGAGGGGTGCACCCGCGTGCCGTTGACGAGGTCGAGGAAGACCTCCTCGAGGGCGGGACCGCGGCGCTGCAGGCCGGAGAGGGCGACGCCGGCCGCGGCCGCGGCCGCGCCGACCGTCGTGGGATCCGCGCCGCGGACGGTCAGGCCCGAGCGGAGCACCTCGTACGGCAGGCCCGCGGCCGACAGCGCGGAGGTGAGCGCGGCACGGTCCGGCGCATCGACGACCGTGGCGGACTCGGACGGGTCGGCGAGGTCGTCGATCGAGCCCTCGAAGACGAGGCGTCCGCGCGAGATGATCAGCAGCGCGTCGACGGTCTGCTGCACCTCGGCCAGCAGGTGCGACGAGACGAGCACGGTGCGCCCCTCGCCGGCGAGCCGGCGGAGGAACCCGCGCATCCAGCGGATGCCCTCGGGGTCCAGGCCGTTCGCGGGCTCGTCGAGCACCAGCACCCCCGGGTCGCCGAGGAGCGCGTACGCGAGACCGAGCCGCTGGCGCATGCCCAGTGAGTAGCCGCCGACCTTGCGGCCGCCGGCATCCGCGAGTCCGACGAGGCCGAGCACCTCGTCGACGCGACCCTTCGGGATCCTTGCCGCCTGCGCGTAGATGGTCAGGTGGGCGGCACCGGTGCGTCCGGGATGGAAGCTGGATGCCTCCAGCACGGCGCCGACCGTCTGCAACGGCTTGTCGAGGTCGGCGTAGCGCCGGCCGCCGATCGTCGCCTGGCCGCCGGTCGCGCGAACCAGGCCGAGGAGGATCCGCAGGGTCGTGGTCTTGCCGGCGCCGTTCGGCCCGAGGAACCCGGTGACACGGCCCGGCTCGACGCGTGCGGAGAGATCCGACACCGCGGTGACCGCGCCGAAGCGCTTGGTGACACCTGAGAACTCCAGCGACTGGCCGTCGGGCATGCCGAACCCTCTCGTCGTATCGGGTGAAGGGCCGCCGCGTCGCGGCACTCCGTCCCATCCTGGCGGAAATCGAGCGTCACCGTGAGAGCAAATGTCCTGCTCGCCCGTCCACGTCGGCCGGTAACGTTGCGCACGTGACCGACCCCGCTGCCACCGCCGAGCCCACCGTCCTCGTCCGTGCGCGGGCGGGGCTCGGGCGCCTCACCCTCAACCGGCCGCGGGCCATAAATGCGCTCGACCTCGGCATGGTGCGGCTCATGCACGAAGCCCTCGACGCGTGGGAGCACGACGTCGACGTCGACGTCGTGCTGCTGGACGGCGCCGGGGACCGCGGCCTGTGTGCGGGCGGCGCTGTGCGGGGCCTCGCCGAGCAGGTGACGAGCGGCCGGACCGATGACGCCGCGGGCTTCTTCCGCGAGGAGTACGCGCTCAACGCCCGCATCGCCGAATACCCCAAGCCGTTTGTCGCCTTCGCCGACGGCATCACGATGGGCGGCGGCATCGGCGTCGCCGGGCATGCGTCGATCCGCGTCGTGACCGAGCGCTCGCAGCTGGCGATGCCCGAGACCCGCATCGGCTTCACCCCCGACGTCGGCGGCACGTGGCTG
>NZ_JBQCIP010000163.1:0-6068 GCF_051953575.1 Microbacterium sp. | reverse complement strand
GCGATCTCGATCGCCTCGTCGAGGCTGTCGACCTCGAGGATGTCGAAGCCGCAGATCACCTCGGCCGTCTCGACGAACGGACCGCGCGTGGTGAGCACCTTGCCGCCGCGCACCTTGACGACCGTGGAGTCCGCCTGCGGGGCGAGCACCTCGCCGATGATGCGCTTGCCGCTGGCGTCGAGCGGGTCGACCCACAGGTCGACGTCGGAGTCGTCGACCTCGGCGTCGGGCTCGAGCGAGGTGACGACGAACATCATGTACTTCATTTCAGATCCTTCCGCTGCGGGCGGGCTCGTGCCGGCCTCACTGGGGTCGTCGTGCGACGGGCGCCGACATCGACACTTCCCCGGATTTCTTTTTTCACAGAGTGGATGCCGTCGCCGCCGGCGTCAGCCGCGCTGCTCGCTGAGCCGCCAGACCTGGGGCAGCACCATGCCTTCGGGGGCGTCGCCGTCGAGCACGAAATGGTCGACGTGCTCGCCGATGCGGGCCTGCCAGGCGGCGTCGGCGGGGTCGCCCTCCAGCGCCCGCATGGCGGCGGCGAAGTCGTCGCAGTCGACGACGTGGAACAGGTGCGATCCGGAGCGCCAGATCGTCCAGTCGTGGATCCCGATGCGTGCGAAGCTCGCCGCGAGATCGTCGGGGATGCGCTCGTGCTCCCTGTCGTACGAGCTCTCGTGACCGTCCTTGACGATCGAATGCAGGGCGACTCTCATGGCGACTCTCCGGCGGGTCGGGCGGACGGGCTCCACCGTAGCCGATGTGCCGGGCAGAGGATCATCCCGCAGGCGGAGGCGGATGAGACCGTGGGCTGACGCGCGTGGACGACGTGCTCCGTAGCGTCGAAGACATGGTCACCACCACGTCTGCCGTCCGCCTCCCCCGTCGCCGCGAACTGTCGCCGGTGACGGCCGCCCTGCTGACGATCGGCGGGAACATCCTCATCCTCACGATCATCGGGCTGGCCGTCGCCGGGGTGGGCATCGCGGCCGTCGCGGTGTTCGGCGCGCAGCTGCTCGGCTCGATCTGACGCTGGTCCCCGGTCCCCCTGTCGCCGGGGAGCCCGCCCCCGCTAGGCTCGCGCCCATGACCGACGTCGCGACGAAACCCGGCCCCACCAGGCCCGGAACCAGCCTGCGGGGGTTCTCCGCACCCCTCGTCCTTTTGCTGGGGCTGGTGATCGTGCCCGTCGGGCTCGCCCTCGCGACCCTGCCGCAGGGCGCGCCCACCGACGAGGACTACGTGCGCATGGCGTTCGCGAGCGTCGCGGCGTGCACGATCGGCATCGCGAGCGTCCTCGGGCTGCTGGTCGACCGGATCGTGCGCCGCGCGAAGGCGTCCACTATCGCGCTGTTCGCGGTCGTCGCCCTCGTGGTCGTGCCGTGGCAGCTGAGCGCGATCACCAGCGCGGCCGACCTGTTGCTCGTGCGCCTCAGCCTCTGACGCGTCCCGGAATCGCGAAAGGGTACATTTCCGCCGCGTGGCGCCCGGAAACGTACCCTTTCGCGGATCCTGATCAGTGCTTCTGCGCCTCGACCAGCACGACGGCGGTGCGGGCGGGGACGGTGATCGTCCCGGTGGCGGCATCCCACGTCGTCGTCTTGACGACCGGGTCGGAGCCCTTCGCGAGCGCCGGTGTGAGGGCGAACGAACGCCCCTTCAGCTGCGCGACGGTCTGGGTGACCGGCTCGGTCCCGGCGTTGAACACCACCAGGGCGCCCTTCAGCTTCGGGTCCACATCCTTGCCGACGAGGTCGTCGATGAGCATCACGACGACGCCGGGTGCGGCATCCGGCCCGCTGTTCGGGAACGTGACCTTCTGCTCGATCAGCGAGGCGGACCCGAGGCGCAGCAGCCCCACCTCGTCGCGCACCCGCAGCAGGTCGAGGGCGGATGCCTCGGCCGTGGCGATGTCGGACGCACCGGGCTTGTTGGCGGGGTTCGCCAGGAGCGGCTGCATGATGCCCCAGTTGTCGTCGTTGTCGGCCGCCATCGGCAGCCCCGAGCCGAACGTCGACTGCTGGCCCGTCCAGTCGATGCGGTTGAACCAGTCGCCCGAGTTGTAGCTGTTGCGGTCCAGCGACTTCGAGCGCAGCAGCTCCGTGCCCGCGTGCCAGAACGAGGGCGTCTGCGCGTACGTCGTGGTCGCGAGCTCCAGCGTGTTCATGCGCACGCGGTCGGCCATCGTGGTGTCGGCCGGGAGCTTCAGCATCGACAGGTCGAACAGCGTCTCGTTGTCGTGCGCGTCGACGTACGTGATGATCTCGTCGGGCTGGTCGGCGTAGCCTGCCGGCGAGCCGCGGTAGTCGAGCTCGTCGCCCGCCTTCACGGCACCGGTGTGATCGGTCAGCACGTAGTCGCGGAGGTTGCCCGCGAGTCCCAGCTTGACCAGATCGGTCTGGTGCGCGAGGTCGGCCAGTGCCTGCTCGGTCGTGCCGTTGATCGGCGCCCCGTTGGGGTCGGTGCCCAGGCCCGTGCCGAAGCCCTGCTGCTGGATCGTCTCTCCCGCGACCGGGCTGCCGCCGTGCACGGCGTCGCGCAGCCGGTCGCTGAACGTGCCGATGCCGGTGCCGCCCAGCTGTCCCTGCGTGGCCTGTTCGAAGAGGGCGTTGTTCGCGACCTCGCCGAAGTTCCAGCCCTCGCCGTACAGGTAGATGGCCTTGCCGTCGACGCCGTCCTTCTTCAGCGTGAGCTCGTCGAGCGCAGCCCGGATCTCGAGCATGTTCTGCTTCGAGTGGTGGCCCATCAGGTCGAAGCGGAAGCCGTCGACCTTGTACTCCCGTGCCCACAGCACGACCGAGTCGACCATCAGCTTCTGCGCGACCTCGTGCTCGGTGGCCACGTTCTGGCAGCACGTCGAGGTCTCGACGTTGCCCGCCGCGTTGAGGCGCTGGTAGTAGCCGGGCACCACCTGGTCGAGCACCGAGGTCGCGTTCTGCCCCGACGCCGAGGTGTGGTTGAACACCTGGTCGAGCACGACCTGCAGGCCCATGCCGTGCAGCGCCCCCACCATCTCGCGGAACTCCGAGACGCGTGCGCCGCCCTCGGGCTCCACCGCGTACGAGCCCTCAGGCACCGAGTAGTGGTACGGGTCATAGCCCCAGTTGAAGCCGTCGGTGTCGGCGACCGCGGCGACGCAGGCCTGCTGCTGGTCGCTGTCGGCCGGCATCGATGCGAGGTCGCAGGCGGGCGTCTGCTGCTTCGAACGGTCCTCTTCGATCGTGGCGATGTCGAACGTCGGCAGCAGGTGCACGGTGTTGATGCCGGCGGCCGACAGCTGACGCAGCTGCTTCGTGCCGGCGCTGTCGCGCGTGAACGCCTTGTACGTGCCCCGCTCGGCGGCGGGCACCGTGGTGTCGCCGATCGAGAAGTCCCGCACGTGCAGTTCGTAGATCGCACGATCCACCGGGCGGGCGACGACCGGAGCCGGCGTCTTCTCCCACGCCTTCGGGCGCCACGTCTTGTCGTCGAGGTCGATGGCGACCGACCGCTCCGAGTTGACGGTGAGTGCGACCGAGTACGGGTCGGTGACGTCGTTCGTCTCGACCTTGCCGGTCGTCGGCGCGTAGACCGCGACCTCCCACAGGTACTCGTCGCCCTTCAGGCCCTTCGCGCCCTTGACCGTCCAGACTCCGGATGCCGCATCCCACTGCGCCTCGTGGCGCACCGGGTCGCCGTCGGTCCCGGCATCCCACGTGAGCAGCGTCGCCGCCTGCGCGGTCGGCGCCCACAGGCGGAACGTCGGCTCGCCCTTCTTCGAGAAGGTGACGCCGAGGTCGGCGTCGGCGGCGGCATCCGCGTACAGGTCGTCGAGCACGCCCGGGATCTGCACGCCCGTGAACGCCGCGAGCGCACCGGTCGCGCCTCGCTGAGCGACCATGAGCTGGCCCTTCAGCAGGTCGGCGACCGCGGCACGGTCGACGCCGTCGACGTGGAGCGCGACGAAGCCGGCGAGCGCGGGGAACCTCTTCTTCTGAGCGTCCGTCAGACCGCCGTCGATGCGCGTCAGCGCGATCGGGTCGGTGCCGCCGGTGACCTCGCGGTCCGCGGTGAGGCCGAGTGCGGCATCCTTCGATCCGTACAGCTGCCAGGCCGCGCCGGCGGCCGGCGCACCGAGATCGGTCGGCCAGGCGATGGTCTCGGCGTCGATCCAGTGCGCACGCAGCTCGCCCGTGCCTGCCAGCGGCGGGTCGCTCGCCTTGACCGTGAGGACGTGCGTGGCCAGCGTGTAGCGGAAGGTGACGACCTTGCCGGCGGTGGCGCTGAACGTGATGTTCGCGCCGCCGGGAGCGCCGCCCGCGCCGTAGTTCTCGGTCCACGAGCGGCCGTGGGCGACCTTCACCTCGTACGAGCCGGTGGGCAGGTCGTCGGTCGTGAACTGGAACACGCCGTCGCCGTCACGGTCGAACATCATCGTCGCAAGGCAGTCCGGCATCCAATCGCCCGTGCAGCCGAGCTCGCTCTGCAGGTTGCCCGGCAGCGTGATGACGGGGCCGTCGTCCGTGGTGCGGATGTTCTTGGTGCGCGGGTCGAAGAAGAACTCGACGGGTCCGCCCGCGTGGACGAGCGTGATGTTGCCGCCGTTCTGCACGCCCCCGGCGCCGTAGTTCTCGTCCCACTTCTTCTCGGTGGCGATCTTGAACTCGTACGTGCCTGCCGCCAGGTCGGCGAGCTTCAGGTCCCAGATGCCGTCGACCTTGGTCATCTGCACGGCGTCGCAGTCCGGCTGCCAGTCGCCCGGGCAGCCTGCCTTGCTGTTGAAGCTGCCGGGCACGCTCACCGCGCCGTACTCGGTCGGCGTCTGCGGCTCCTCCTCGACGGGCTCCTCCGGCGTCTCGTCGATGCCGGTGCTCACCTTGTTGCCCACCGACGCGTACGTCGAGGCGGCAGCGTGGTGGCCGGCGGCATCCGTCGTGACGGCCCGGTACTCCACCAGCGTGCCGGCCGCGAGACCGTCGACGGTGTGGAAGACGCCCGGGTCGGTGTCTTCGGCGGTGCCCAGCGCGTGCCACTGGTCCGACCCGACGACGCGCCACGCGAAGCTCGTCTCCTGCCAGGTCGTGTCGTCCACGTCGGCGCTCACCGCGGCGGTGCCGCTGAGGCCCGCGCCCGCGGCCGGCACCGAGACGGTCACGGGCGTCGCCGCAGCGGGGGCGGTGACCGTCGTGCCGGCGCGATAGACCACGGCCGACAGTGCCGGGACGTTCACCGAGGTCGCCGAGGCGGCATCCGTCGAGATCCCGATCGACGCGCCGAAGACCGGGGTGTACGACGCGTTGGCGGTGAGGGTCGTGAGGTTCACGGCCTTGTCGGCGGTCGTGTTGTTGAGGGCGACCAGGTACTCGACCTTCTCGTCGCGGTCGACGCGCGAGAACGCGTACACGCCGGCGCCGTTGTCGGCGTACCGCTCGATCTGCGCGCCCGTGACGAGCGCCGGGTTCGCCTCGCGGAGCGCCGCGAGGTCGGCGATGCGCTCATAGACGGGCGCGGACGTGTCGTAGCGGTCGACCGATCCGGCGTGCTCGCCGGTGATGAGGTTCTGGTCCTGGTACGACGGCACGTGGCTCGCGAACAGCGACTGGCGGGCGTCCTTGTCGCCTCCGGTGCCCACGAAGCCCTGCTCGTCGCCGTAGTAGACGACGGGCTGGCCGCGACCGAGGAACATCAGGTCATGGGCGAGCAGGTCGCGCTGCAGCGCGTTGTCGGCGTCCTTGAGGAAGTAGCCGACGCGGCCCATGTCGTGGTTGCCGAGGAACGTCGGGAGCGCGGTGGCCGACGAGTCCGGCGTCGTGTAGCGGTCGTCGCCCGCGTAGAGGGTCTGCAGGGTCTTGGTGTTGCCGCCGTTCGCGAAGCTCACCGCCGACGACTGGAACGTGAAGTCGAGCACGCTCGACATGTCGGTGTCGCGGACGTACGGCGACAGCTTCGCCGGGTCGGCGTCGTACACCTCGCCGAACATGAAGAAGTCGGGCTTGCCCTTCGCGTGCGCGTAGTCGAGCACGCGGGTCGTCCACTGCTGCCAGAACTCGAAGTTCACGTGCTTGGCGGTGTCGATGCGGAAGCCGTCG
>NZ_JBQCIP010000162.1:0-3288 GCF_051953575.1 Microbacterium sp. | reverse complement strand
CGAACAGTCCGCCGTACAGGAACGCGGCGAACGCTCCGACGGCGAGTGCGCCCCAGCCGATCCAGCCGAGGTGGATGCCGACGACTCCCGCGAGCTTGACGTCCCCGCCGCCCATGCCGCCCGGTCGGGCGAGGCGCAGGATCGCGTAGAACGCGTAGAGCACGGCCATTCCGATGGCGGCGCGCAGCAGGGACCCCCAGTCCCCCGTGAGTGCCGCCGCGGTCGTGAACAGGATGCCGGCGACCAGATAGCTCGGCAGCACGATGGCGTTGGGCAGCCGGTGCGTGTCGAGATCGATGAGCGTCAGCACGATGCTGATGGCGGCGAAGTACAGGAACGCGACGATGATCAGCGCGAGAGCGATGCCGCTCCCGGTCGTCGAGCTCGTCGACGCGCCGAGCACCGCCGGGTAGGCGAGCCCCACCCACGTGATCAGCGCAAACGCGAGGCCCGTGATCGCCTCGACGATCGGGTAGCGCGGCGAGATCGGCGCTTTGCAGTTCGCGCAGCGGCCGCGCAGCGCGATCCACCCGAGCACCGGCACGTTGTGCCACGGCTTGATGGCCGTGTCGCAATGCGGGCAGCGGCTCTCGCGCATCAGCGACACCTTCGCCGGCACGCGGTACGCGACCACGTTCAGGAACGACCCGATGAGCAGGCCGAACACCCCGGCGACGATGACGAGGAAGATGACGAGAGAAGTAGGCATCCGCGAAGGCTACCGCTCTGTCTGGGAGACACGCGCCCCGAGCTTCTGAACGATCACAGTCTCGACGACGCTGTCTGAGCCGTCACCCAGGACCTTGCACCCAAGCTTCTTGAACGCGTCGGGCCAGCTCATGAGCGCACAGGTGTACGTGGCGGCTGCGTTGAAGGTAACCCCGCTTGCATCCTTCGAGTAGAGCTGCCCGGTGAAGCTCTCGCGCACGTTCCCGTTCAGACCGCATGGCGTGTACACCATGACTTTGACACCCGTCACATTGGCGCCGTTCGCGATGCTGAAGTTGTCTCGCCCCGTCGACCCGCAGTCAGGCACACGGTCTCCGTCCACGAGGTCGCGGCTCGCGTCCTCGTGGACGAATACGAGCTGTTTGCCGCCGGAGAGATTCTGGTCGAGGCTCACGTTCATCGTCTTGCCCGGAGGGGCGAGAAAGATCGCATCTTTTGTGACGACGTTGCTGGACATGCCACCCAAGCTGATATCGGTGTGAGACGTCGTGCACGCCCGGAAGTCCAGCATGATCGGGGTTGTGCCGCCGTCCGTCAGCTTCGCGGTCAACTGACTCGAGCTCAGACTGCACGCATTGATCGGAGCTCCCGCCAGGTTCCACCCCGAGTTCTCATCCAGATCGATCCATTGCGTGATCGAGCGAATGAACTCGAGACTGGGCTGGAATGCGGGGATGGGCGTGCCTGCCGGTGCCTGACTGCCGACGGTCCACTTCGAACCGACGCTGATCTGTCCCCCCGCGGTGAGCTTGCCGTACACCTTGCCCGTGGTCGACCCGGTGTCGGTGAGCGTGATCTTTCCTCCCGCTTCGATGTTGCCGCCGCTCGTCGAAGTACCGAAGATGCTCCCATTCGAAGTCGCTTTGAGGTCGCGGCCGAGTTTGACGTCCCCGGTGACCTGAACCTGCTGCGATGACGCGTCAACATCGTCCCGAGCCCACACGTTGCCGTTGATCACGCAGGCGCGACTCAGGGTCACGCTGCCACGAGTCACGTACAGGCTCCCGTTGATCGTGCCGTCGTTCGCGCAGGTGTAGCTGTCGGTCCGGACGACGATGTCGCCCGTGTAATTGGCACGCATCGAGACGCTGCCTGCGAAGTAGGCAAGAACACCGCCCGCCTGGAGTTCCGGAACCTTGTCCCACAGGTAGACGGAGTCGATCGTCGTGCTCGATCCGTCCGGTCCCGTTCCGGCAGAGGTCACGACGATGTACGTCGTCGACGCAGTGGGGCAGCCCGTGGTGGCGCCGGCGTAAGTGGGAGCGACGGGCTGGGTTCCCGTCGTCACTGCGATCGTCGCAGAGTAATCGACGTCGCCGCCGGTCGGCTTCAACGGGAACGCGGCGGCGTTGCACCCCGCTGCAATGTGCGCCAGCGCAGCGTCACGTCCCGACTCGGCCGCGATGAATGCCTGCGTCTGGTCCTTGTTGTCAGCGTTGGCACCGATCGTGAACATGACGCTTGCAGCGATGGTGACCGCGATCACGAATCCGACCAGCATGACGACGACAACGGTCACGAGCACGGCACCATCCTCATCTGGGTGAGCCATTGCCTCATATCTCCTGCGGATCAGGGCCAGCATGGTGACGTCGCTCCCATCGACGAGGTGCGCAGAGACACGGCTCCCCCGAACAACACCGGAGCGGAGTCCGTCTCGATCTTGAAGGAGTACGTCACGGTCGTACCGGTGATTGAGAAGATCGGTGCCGTGCCCACTGGCTTCACTTCGACATGCCACGCCTGCTCGCTGTCATCCAGCCAGGATCCCCACGTGGCAAGAGAGAGATGATCAGGCGCCGACATCATTGCGGCCTTGCCGCCGCCGAGTTTGAACGCTTGACAGGTGCGGGGATCGGCGTTTGCGGGTCTGTTGAAGGCCGTGTGCACCCACAGTTCCGTGCCCGAGTTGCGTGGTTCCGCCGCGATGCCGTTCCTGACCGCTCGCTCGATCTGCAGGCTGATCAGCTGGCCTCGATTTGTGGCCTCGCTCGTCGACAACACGTCGTCTTGAGTGAGCCAGGAGTTGATGAGCACCGAGGCGATCCCGGTGAGGACGATCGTCGACACGACGATGCCGACGATGAGTTCGATCAAGCTGAGCCCTGACTCGTCACTCTCTCGGTTCACGAACATGGCGTCGCTGCTTTCGCACCAGCCACATAGATCAGCGCCGACACCGTCGCGAGCGAACGGCCGTCCTGGGTCGCGGTAAGGGTGAGAGGGACGGCGATGCCGCCCTTTGCCGAACAGGGCACGCATGGCCCCGGTGTCCCGCGCGTCGTGAAGTCTCGGCCAGCACCGTCCTGGAACGTCTTGGGTGTCGCTGCCGTGGTGAGAGCACCGCAAGAGGGTGCACGTCGGGCCTCTTCAATGAGCGAGTTGAGCTGTCGCGTGGCAGTCGCGACTGTCGTCTGTTCGGACGAGTAACGGATCCCGTTAATTAGGCCGGGCAACAACGCGATCGCGATGACACCCAACAAGAACATCGCGATGACTACTTCGACAAGGCTGAACCCCGCAGCATCGGCGCCACGACCCCTCATCCGCCCACCTCCC
>NZ_JBQCIP010000161.1:0-9434 GCF_051953575.1 Microbacterium sp. | reverse complement strand
GCAGACCGCGGTTGGTGCCGAAGATCTCACCGGACTCGGGCGAGTTGACCAGGAAGTTCACGAGCGTCGCGGCCGCCTCCGGGTGCTTGGTCTTGGCCGACACGGCCTCGAGCATCGACGGCTTCAGGTACAGGTCCTTCGCGCCCTCCTCGGTGACCGGCGGCGCGACGAGGTTCAGCTCGGTGTAGTCCGCGCCCAGGTTGGCGAGGTACCCGGCGCCGAAGTTGTCCCACGTGAGCTCGGACGCCGTCTTGCCGGCGTCGAAGCCGGAGAGGGGCTTGATCTCTTCGAGCATCTGCTGGGGGATGCCGATGCCGTCGCGGATCGCGTCGCCCTGCTCCCAGAACGCCTTGAGGTCCTTCTCCGTGAAGTTGGGCTCGCCGTCGTCGGTGAACAGGTCCTTGCCCTTCGCGCGCTGCTGGACCTCGAAGTTCTGGATGCGGCCGGTGAAGTCCGTGCCGCCGTAGACGGAGCCGCCACCGGCATCGGTGACCTCGCCCATCCACTCGGTGTAGTCGTCCCAGCTGCCGCCCTCGAAGTCGTCGACGCCGACGGACTCGAGCAGCTTGGGGTTGGTGAACAGGCCCCAGGCGTTGGTGGAGGTCGGGATCGCCGTGGTCTTGTCGTTCACGACGCCGATGCTCAGGATGTTCTCGGGCAGCGGGTCGGTCTCGATGATGTTGCCGAGGTAGGGGTCGAGCTCGAGCAGCAGGCCGTTCTCGGAGTACTGCCGCAGGTACGAGTAGTCGAACTGCATCACGTCGGGCAGACCGCCGCCGGCGGCTTCGGTTTGACGCTTCTCCCAGTACGAGGGGAAGTCCAGGAACGACGTGTTGACCGTGATGTTGGGGTACTGCTTCTCGAACTCCGCGATGACCTTGTCGTAGAGACCGGCGCGGACGTCGTTGCCCCAGAACGACATGTTCAGGGTGACCTTCTCGTTCGCGTCGAGCGTCGGGGTGGCGTCGGGGTTGTCGCCGCTGCTGCCCGACGCGCAGCCGGCCAGTACCAGGGCGGCGCCGGCGGCGACCGCCGCGGCGGTGAGCGCACGCTTCTTGGTGAACATCCTTGTCCTCTCTTGAACGTCTGTGTTCTGTCTTTTCCGCGCAGACGTTCCGTTGTCTGTGTGTGCGGGTGGGCGCATCCCTCGGTGCGATGGGCGATGCTGGAAAGCGCTTGCCCGCCACGGTACCCCGTCTAAAAACGTTTCGCAAGACACCGGGACGAGAAATTTGAACGATTCAGTAACGGGATGCCGACGACGCCTGTGTCCGGTCCCAGTCTGCCGCATCGCCTGATCAGGCGAAAACGCTTCGATGGCGGCGAGAGCGGACCGGGATGCCGGCTATCGGCGCGGGCGCAGATCGATCACGGCACTGGCGAAGCCGGTGCGGTGCGTCGGATGTGCGGCGAGATCCGCCGGCGTGACGACGGCGCCGTCGGCGTCGGCCGACGCGTAGACGGCGGCCACGATCTCGATCGAACGCGCGGGAGCGTCCGCGACCGGCGGCAGTGGTGCGCCGCTGCGCAGCGCGTCGAACACCGCACGCAGCAGCGGCTCGTGCCCGCTGCGCTCCTCCGTCGCGGGAAGCGCCCACGTGTCGGCCTCGGCGGCGTCGACGTGCGGCGCCGGGGTGATGCGCCAGTTCTCGTGCCCGTGGCCGTAGAGATGGTCGACGGTGATCGTGGCCTTCTCGGTGTCGATGCGCACGCTGCTGACCTCGCGCGGCGAGAGCGTGCTCGACACCATCTGTGCGACGACGCCGCCCTCGAACACGATGGTCGCCGTCGACACGTCCTCGGTCTGGGTCTCGCGGTCCAGTCGCCACAGTCGGCCCTCGACGCGCGTCCAGTCGCCGAGCAGATAGGCCAGCAGGTCGATCTGGTGGATCGCGTGACCGAGCGTCGTTCCGCCGCCCTCGGTCTGCCACTTGCCGCGCCACGGGACGGCGAAGTACTCGGCGCCGCGGTACCAGAGCGTCTGGCACTGCGCGACGAGCGGGCGTCCGAGCGCACCCGCGTCGAGCAGGCCCTTGACGTGCGCCGCTGCGGTGCCGGTGCGCTGCTGGAACACGACCGCGAGCTCGCGCCCGGCGGCGGCAGCGGCATCCGTCATCTGCGCCAGCTCGTCCAGCGACGGTGCCGGCGGCTTCTCGACGACGACGTGCGCGCCCGCCGCGAACGCCGCGAGGGCCTGGGCGGCGTGCGCGCCGGGCGGCGTGCAGATCAGCACCACGTCAGGGTGCTCGGCCGTCAGCAGCGTGTCGAGGTCGTCGTACACCGCGGGCACGCCGTGCTCCGCGGCGAAGGCCTCGGCCGAGGCGCGGGAAAGGTCGGTGGCCGCGATGAGCTCGGCGTGCGGGTAGGCGGCGACAGCTGACGCGTGCGACCGGGCGATCGCGCCGGTCCCGACGATGGCGCAGCGGAGGGTCTCGGTCACGTGTGCTCCCTGTGCGGGTCGAAGAGCCTGTGGAGGCCGGATGCCGGGCGCCCGGCATCCACCATCCCAGCGTATGCCGTGGCACAGGAAAGCGCTATCCCAACCGCCGCTCGCCGACGGAACACACCGGAGTCGCGAAAGGGTGGATTCTCGCGCGACGAAGCGCGCAGAGATCTGCCCTTTCGCGATTCCTGGCGGGGCCGGGCTCAGCGGGGGAGCCCGGACTGCGTCGCGTGCAGGTGGGCGTACCGGCCGTTCGCGGCGACGAGCGCGTCGTGGCTGCCGACCTCGACGACCTCGCCGTGCTCGAGCACGACGATGCGGTCCGCCTGGCGGATGGTCGACAGACGGTGCGCGACGACCAGAGTCGTGCGACCCCTCATGAGACGGTCGAGCGCCTCCTTCACGAGCTCCTCGGACTCCGGGTCGAGGGCCGAGGTGGCCTCGTCGAGGAGGAGGATGCGGGGGTCGCGCACGAGCGCGCGGGCGATCGCGAGGCGCTGTCGCTGCCCGCCCGACAGGCGTGCGCCGCGCTCGCCGACGACGGTGTCCCAGCCGTCAGGAAGCGTGTCGACGAACTCGGCGGCGTTCGCATCGCGCAGCGCGGCGCGCAGCCGGTCGTCCGATGCGTCGTCGAGGCCGTACGCGATGTTCTCGCGGATCGTGCCCTCGAACAGCACCGACTCCTGCGGCACGACCGACACCCACTGGCGCACCGTCCGCAGATCGAGCTCCTGCATGTCGTCGCCGTCGAGAAGGATGCGCCCCGATGTCGGGCGCACGAAGCCCAGCACGAGGTTGAGCATCGTCGACTTGCCCGAGCCGGACGAGCCGACGAAGGCCACGGTTTCGCCCGGCGCGATGTCGAGCGAGACGTCGTGCACGGCGTCCCGGTCCGCGCCCGGGTAGCGCTGCGTCACGTGCTGCAGTTCGAGGTGCCCGCCCACGTGCGCGACGGAGCGCTTGCCCTCGTTCTGCTCGAGGTCGGGCTCCTGCAGCACCTCCGAGATCGAGCGCATCGACTCCAGGCCGCGCGCGCCGACGGGGATCAGCATGAGCAACTGCGTGAGGCCCTGCGTCAGGAGGGTGAAGTACGACGACAGCAGCACGACCTCGCCGGGCGTGATGGGGAGGATGCCGGTGAGTGCGAAGACCGCGGCGAGCACGAGGCATCCGAGTCCCAGCAGCTGCATGGCCACCCACGAGATCGACGCGACGTGGCCGTTGAGCAGATCGAGCTCGTACCCTGCGCGGCGCACGCCGTCGGCGCCGGCCTGCACGCGCGACACCGCGGTGCGCTCCAGGCCGTGCGCGCGCGTCACCGGGATGAGCGAGGCCATCTCGCCCACGCGGGCGGCGAAGCCCTCGACCTCACGGCGGAACACCTCGTTGCGGGCCCGCGAGCGGCGGCTGAGGCTGCTGCGCAGGATGAGCGCGACCGGCGCGGCGAGGGCGTACACGGGGAGGAACTGCGGCACCGCGATCGCCGTCATGACGATGGCGCCGACGAGCACCATGGTCGACGACAGCAGCGGGTGGGTCACCTGCTGCAGCATCAGCTCCACGTTCTCGACGTCGCGGACCACCTTGGTCTGCACGATCGACGAGCTCACGCGCGTGTGGTACCCGATCGACAGGCTCTGCAGCCGCGCCGCGAGCGCGTTGCGCAGGTCGGCCCCGGTGTCGCGCACCACCCGCATGAAGTTGCGGGTGTACACCATGTGCATCGGGTAGTTCTGGATCAGCAGCACGGCCGCGACGCCGAACCAGATGAGCACGGTCGACACCTCGCCGCCCGTGGCGACGAGGTCGATGATCCTCGCCGTCACCACGGGCAGGAACCACAGCGGGATCTCTTTGCACGCGAACGCCAGAACCGCCAGGATCATGCGACCGGGGCGGCGGGCGAGAAGCTGCAGGACGGAGCGGCCGGGACGGGGGTTCTGGGCGATCCCGAGGACGGGGATAGCGCCGGTAAACGCTTTCTGCGTCATCCCGTCATCGTATCGGCGATGCCGTGACATCGGACCGCGGCGCGGAGATCGCGGCTCGGGAAGGCGCCCGCGTCGGTGGCGTCAGCCGCCGGTCGAGGCGCGGACCACGAGCTCGGGCTGGTAGACGATGTCGTCGCGGGCGGAGTCCGGCGCGCCGCCGATGCGCGCGAGCAGGAGTTCGGCGGCCGTGCGCCCCATCTCGCGGGCCGGCTGGCGCACCGAGGTCAGCGGCACGCCGGCGATAGCCGCGAACTCGATGTCGTCGTAGCCGACGACCGCGATGTCTTCGGGCACGCGCACGCCCCGCGAGATGAGCCCGTGGACGAGGCCGATGGCGAGGTGGTCGTTCGAGGTGACCACGCCGTCGGGGCGGTCGGCGGGGGAGCGGGCGGCGAGCTGCTCGCCGAACGCGAGGCCGAGTTCGGAGGTCGTGCGGTGCGTCCAGATCGTCTCGAGCGTCGCCCGCGGGTGCGCGGCGACGGCCAGCTGCGCGCCCTGCAGGCGCTCGCGCACCTGCCGCACCTCTTCGCGGGCGCCCACGAACGCGAGCCGGCGGCGCCCCGTCGACAGCAGGTGCTCCGCGGCCAGCCGTCCGCCCGCGACGTCGTCGAACGAGACGGACGGCAGCGCACCGCTGTCGTCGACGGCATCGACGAGGACGACCGGGATGCCGCGCCCCCGCAATCTCTGCAGCCAGGGTTCCACCGGGCCGAACGGGCTCACCAGCGCACCCTCGACCTGCACCCGCTCGAACAGCTCGAGGTGGTCGCGCTCCTTGGCTGCGTCGTCGCTGGAGTTGCCGACGAGGACCCGCAGGCCCGCGGCCGAAGCGGCGTCCTCGGCGCCGGCGACCACGTCGGCGAAGAACGGGTTGGCGATGTTGATGACGGTCATGCCGAGGAGCCCTGAGCGCCCAGCGCGGAGCTGCTGCGCCGCCTGCAGGGGCACGTAGCCGAGTTGGTCGGCGGCGGAGCGCACCCGGTCGACGAGCTGCGCGCTGACGAGGTGCGGCCGGTTCAGCGCGTTCGAGACGGTGCTGATCGACACGCCTGCGCGGTCGGCGACATCGCGGATGCCGATGCGCTTCATGTCGTCATGGTATGCGCTTTCCTTGTGCGGGAGGGCTCGACGGCAGCGTGCGTGTTCGTTATCGCGGCGTTACCAGAAAGCATTTGACGAATCCCCACAGCGCTCCTACTCTTCAATCGAAGCGGTTCGACATTGAAGCGGTTCGACACTGATCTCGAATCCCGCTCGGCCCCCGCGGGGCACCGAGACGAGCGGCACCCACGTACACGAAGGAGTGACATGGAACGACGTCATGCTCACCCGACGGCATCCCTCGGGGTCGCCGCAGCCGAGAGCGGGGCCCGATGACCACCCAGGCTCAGGCCCAGACCGTCATCCAGGAGGCGGCCGTCCGCAACCTGGAGAAGAACTCCAGAAAGCGCCCGGGGCGGCGCCTGCGTCCGGCCGGCAGCCGGACGTCGTTCACGCTCTTCCTCTGCATCCTGCCGTTCCTCGTCCTCGCCTTCCTGTTCTCGTACCTGCCGCTGTACGGCTGGGTGTACTCGCTGTACGACTACAAGCCGGCCCTCGGCCTCGAGGGCAGCGAGTTCGTGGGACTGCAGTGGTTCGAGATGCTCGTGAGCTCGCCGACGCAGATGGCGCAGATCGGGCAGGTGCTGCTGAACACCCTCGCGATCAGCTTCCTCGGCATCGCTACCTCGGTCCTGCCGCTGTTCTTCGCGATCTTCCTGAACGAGATCAAGGCGCCGTGGTTCCGCAACTCGGTGCAGACCCTCACGTCGCTGCCGAACTTCATCTCGTGGGTGCTCGTGTACATGATCGCCTTCTCGCTGTTCTCCAGCTCGGGACTTGTCAACGACGTCCTCATGGACTCCGGGCTCATCACCACGCCGGTGAAGTTCCTCGACACCGACCAGAACGTGTGGATCACCATGACGCTCTGGAGCATCTGGAAGGGCCTCGGCTGGGGAGCGATCATCTACCTCGCCGCGATCGCCGGCATCGATCAGTCGCTCTACGAGTCCGCCCGCATCGACGGGGCCGGGCGCTTCCAGCTCATGCGGCACATCACCCTGCCGCAGCTGATGCCGACCTACCTGGTGCTCCTGCTGCTGTCGATCGCCAATCTCCTCAACAACGGCATGGAGCAGTACTACGTGTTCCAGAACGCGTTCAACAAGCAGTGGATCCAGGTGCTCGACCTGTACGTCTACAACATCGGCATGACCGGCAACAGCCTGTCGATGGCCACCGCGATCGGCATGCTCAAGAGCATCATCTCGGTCGTCCTCCTGCTCACCGTCAACGCGGTCTCCAAGCGGGTCCGCGGCGAATCGATCGTCTAGGGGCCACCGCGATGACCATGACGAAGACCCTCACCACCGTCAAGCGCGGCGACACGTCGGCCCGCTACCGGGCCTCGGCCGGCGACCGGGTGTTCCGCGGCGCGAACTACCTGCTGTTCGCCGTGTTCGCGGTGATCTGCGCGTACCCCTTCTACTACCTGATCATCAACTCGGTCAGCGCCAACGACGTGTCGGCGCTCGGCGATGTGCGGCTCTGGCCGGTCGGGTTCCACCTGTCGAACTACTCCCAGGTCTTCGCGCTGCCGGGGCTGCCGATGGCGACCGCCGTCAGCGTCGGCCGCACCGTGCTCGGCACGACCCTGACGGTGCTGGCATCCGGGTTCCTGGGCTTTATGTTCACCCAGACCCGCATGTGGGGCCGCAAGTTCTGGTATCGCTTCCTCATCATCACGATGTACTTCAGCGCGGGCCTGATCCCGGTGTTCATCATCATGAAGACGCTCGGGCTGACGAACAACTTCTGGGTCTACGTGCTGCCGTTTGTGGTGCAGCCGTTCAACGTGATCCTCGCGAAGACGTACGTCGAGTCGATGCCGAAGGAGCTGCAGGAGGCCGCCGAGATGGACGGCGCCAACATCCTGCAGGTCTTCTTCCGCGTCTACCTGCCGAACATGACGCCGATCCTCGCGACGATCGCGATCTTCAGCGCGGTGACGCAGTGGAACAGCTTCCAGGACACGCTGATCTACATCACCGACCAGAGCCTGTACACGCTGCAGTACCTGCTCTACATGTTCATCAACCAGGCATCGAGCCTCGCGCAGGCGGCGCAGAACGCCGGCGGCAACATCGGCCAGATCGCGAACCTCGCCACGGCCCAGACGCCGACCTCGATACGCATGACGGTGTCGGTGCTCGTCGTGCTGCCGATCATCTTCATCTACCCCCTGTTCCAGCGCTTCTTCGTGAAGGGCATCATGCTGGGCGCCGTCAAGGGTTGACGGCGGCCATGCACCACCGAGAAAGGAAAGCAATGAAGCTGCGAAAGAAGGTGGCCTTGGCGCTCGTGGCGCTCCTGGCCGCGGGGTCGCTGGCGTCGTGCAGTGCGGGCGGCGACAGCAGCACCCAGGGCGCGATCGACAAGTTCCCCGAGAAGTGGGACAAGGAGATCACGATCGACGTGTTCGACGGCCTCGCGAACTACATGGGCGTGCAGCAGGGCTGGTTCGCCAAGATCGTCGAAGACAAGTTCAACATGAAGCTGAACATCATCGCCCCGAACGTCGCGGGCGGCGGCGACACGCTCTACAACACCCGCGTCTCAGCCGGAGACCTCGGCGACCTCATCATCACCGACAAGGGTCAGAAGCTCGACGAGCTCATCGAGGGCGGTCTCGTCGCCGATGCGTCGAACTACTACCCCGCGATGAAGAACCTCGACACGTACGACGCGGCGGTGCAGCACCTCAACGACGGCAAGGACGGCGTCTACGGCTTCCCCTCGTCGCTGTCGACGCTGAAGCCCAGTGAGCCGTCGGAGGGGCTGGACCCCACGTTCGGCGCCTACATGCGCTGGGACTACTACAAGGAGCTCGGCTACCCCGCGGTCGGGACGCTCGAAGATCTGCTGCCGATCCTCCAGCAGATGCAGAAGGCGCACCCCACCGCCGACAACGGGCAGCCCACCTACGGGTTCTCGCTCTTCAAGGACTGGGACGGCAACATGATGGTCACGGCGAAGCAGCCGGCGACCTACTACGGCTACGACGAGATCGGCTTCGTGCTCGCCAAGGCCGACGGGTCGGACTACCAGAGCATCCTCGACCCCGAGGGCGAGTACATGCGCAACCTGAAGCTGTACTTCGACGCCAACCAGCTGGGGCTGGTCGACCCCGAGTCGACGACCCAGAACTACGACACGCTGTTCTCGAAGATGCAGGCGGGTCAGGTGCTGTTCTCGTGGTGGCCGTGGCTGGGGCAGTCGGCGTTCAACACCGACGAGCACATGCAGGCCGGTCAGGGCTTCGAGATGGTGCCGCTGGGCGACCAGGACATCTTCTCGTACGGCGCTGAGGCGTACGGCGGCAAGCAGGTCTTCGCCATCGGCTCGAAGGCCGAGGACCCCGAGCGCATCGCGGCGTTCATCGACTGGCTGTACTCTTCGGAGGGCACGTACGCGAACAGCGCGCAGACGGGCGGCACCGCCGGTCCGAAGGGCCTCACGTGGGACGTCAACGACGCGGGCGAGCCCGAGCTCACCGACTTCGGCTACCAGCAGTTCCTGGGCGGCGGCGCGACCGTGCCCGAGGAGTGGGGCGGCGGCAGCTACGAGGACGGCGTCTCGGCGCTCAACATCAGCGCGGTCCTGCCGAAGCAGGTCGACACCGAGACCGGCTACCCGTTCAGCTACACGTTCTGGCCGACCTACCAGGCGAAGACCGCCAACGCGCTGACGCAGGACTGGTCGGCCAAGATGGGCGGGGCGACCACGACGATGGACTACCTGACGTCGAACGACGAGCTGCTGGTCGCGCCCGGGGCCAGCTACACCGCTCCGGCGGACCCGTCCGACATCGAGGCGCTGCGCAACCAGGTCAAGGAGATCATCAAGCAGTACTCGTGGCAGATGGTCTTCGCCGAGAACGAGGGACAGTTCGAGTCGCT
>NZ_JBQCIP010000160.1:0-2685 GCF_051953575.1 Microbacterium sp. | reverse complement strand
CGCCGGTGGTGGCGTCGCCCTCATCCAGTCCGGCAAGAAGGCCCTCGAGGCCCTCGAGCTGACCGGTGACGAGGCTACCGGCGCGAACATCGTGCGCGTCGCGATCGAGGCCCCGCTGAAGCAGATCGCCCTCAACGCCGGTCTCGAGCCGGGCTTAGTGGCGAACAAGGTCTCGGAGCTCCCGCTCGGCCACGGCCTCAACGCCGCCACGGGCGAGTACGGCGACCTGTTCGCACAGGGCATCATCGACCCCGCCAAGGTGACGCGTTCGGCGCTGCAGAACGCCGCGTCGATCGCCGGTCTCTTCCTCACGACCGAGGCCGTCGTCGCCGACAAGCCCGAGAAGGTCGCGGCTCCGGCCGGCGACCCGACCGGTGGCATGGACTTCTGATCCCACCTGCTCGAAACGAAGGCCCCTCCTCGCGGAGGGGCCTTCGTCGTCTCCGGGGGAACGAGGGGTCAGCGGAACAGGCTGGTCGCCGCCAGTTCGGTGTCGGCGTACTGACGGCCGGCGGCAGCAAGGGCGGCGTTGATGCTTGCGAGCGACTCCTCGACCTGACGCTGCGTGCCACGCCACTGCTCGACCACGCCGGCGAACGCGACGGACGCCGATCCCGTCCATGACGACTGCAGCTGTGTCAGCTGGGCGAGCATGGCAGTCGACTCGGCCTGCAGCCGGTCGATCGTGCCGCGCACCGACGCGGTGGAGGTGAGGATCGAATCGCTGTCGACGGTGAAGACGGCCATGGAGACTCCTGTGTGTGCAGGGGGCGGCCGGATGCCGAACCCGCTGTGTCCGCCACGTTAGGGGCCGGCGCATCCGCGGGAGGCGGCATCCCTTCCCTCCCGGGACATCTGTGCACAACCCGGGCGGAGCGGGTGCCTGGGGAGGGAGCGCGCCGACTCAGCCGGACAGATCGGTCAGACGCTGCAGCGGCTGCGTGGGGATCGACGCGTGCTCCGCGGCCTCGCGGGCATCGGCGAGGGGGAACGACACGCGGAAGGTCGCGCCTCCGCCGGGGGTGTCGACGACCCCCACGGTTCCGTGCAGCGCCTCGACGATCGACGCGACGATCGACAGGCCGAGGCCGGAGCCACCGGTCTCTCGCGTGCGCGACGTGTCGGCGCGCCAGAAGCGCTGGAAGATCTTCTCCTTGATCTGGTCGGGCACGCCCTCGCCGTGATCGACGACCTCGATCCAGCCCAGACGGCTCGTGTGATCGACGCCGACCCGCAGATCGATGGGGGAGTCCTCGGCCGAGTACCGGCGGGCGTTGCCGAGCAGGTTCGTCACCACCTGGCGGATGCGGTTCTCGTCGCCGAGCACGATCGGTACGAGCGCGCCCGCGGGGGCCGCGTGCTCGGGCTCCGGCACGAGCGACGGCAGTTCGCCCGCCCCTCCGTTCGCCTGCGCCGCGGGAAGCGGCTTGGGGCGGCGCCGCAGCATCGAGAGCGTCGCACCCGCGCGCGAGATCGCCGACGGCGGCGTGCCGCGCCGCTTGGCCTCGGGGGTCGCGGCGGCCTCGGCCCGGAGCGCCGGCTCCGGGTCGATGAGCGTCGTGTCGAGCACCGTGACGGGGCGCATCGGGGCGGCGGCCCGGACGTCGAGCGCGGCATCCCTCGCGACCGGGCGCAGGTCGACCGGGACGATCACGACATCGCGGCGCTCGTCCAGCCGGGCGAGCGCGAGAAGGTCCTCGACGAGCACGCCCATGCGGATCGCCTCCTTCTCGATGCGGTCCATCGACTGGGCGATCTGCTCGTCGCCGCGCACGGCGCCCATGCGGTACAGCTCGGCGTAGCCCCGCACGGTCACGAGCGGCGTGCGCAGCTCGTGACTCGCATCGCCGATGAACCGGCGCATCTGTCGCACCGTCGCGTCACGCTGCGACAGCGCGCCGTCGACGCGGTCGAGCATCGCGTTGATCGCGGTCTTCAGGCGCCCGACCTCGGTGGTCTTCGGCTCGATGTCGGTCATGCGCTGGGTGAGGTCTCCGCCCGCGATCAGATCGGCCGTCGCCTCGACCTGACCGAGGCTCCGGAACGTCAGCGTCACGAGGAAGCGGGTCGCGAACGCACCCGCGATCAGGATCACGAGCGCGAGGATCGAGTAGATGCCGAGGTACTGCGCGATCGTGCGGTTGACCGAGGCGAGCGAGGATGCGACGAGCTGCGGGTACAGCTGGCCGCCCTCGTACTGCTGCACCGAGACCGTCGCGCGGAACGTGGCCTCTCCGTCCGCCGAGGTGAGCTCGCGGATCTGGCCCTGCTGTGTCTGCGCCTCGGTCAGCGACAGGGTCTCGGGAACGACGGGGGCAGGACCCCCTCGGCCGCCGACGAGGGCGAGCATCTTGTCGCCCTGATTCGGGTCGTAGACCGCGACGAAGTAGTCGACGCCGATCTGGTTCTCTTTCGACGTGACGACGAGGTGGCCGTCGACCGACGAGAAGTCGAGAAGCGGCGCCGCGGCCTCGGTGCCCGCGAGCGACTGCAATTGGGTGTCGACGCCGTCGATCAGCGAGTTGCGCAGGAACACCGCCGTGCCGACGCCCGCCGCGATGAGCCCGACCGCCAGGAGCGCGACAGTGACCCCGGTGACCTTCGCGCGCAGACTGGTTCCGCGCCACCACCGGGTGATCGCGTCAGGCTTCTGCGCCAGGTCGTCCCCCTCTGCTGGACTGCCGC
>NZ_JBQCIP010000159.1:0-14314 GCF_051953575.1 Microbacterium sp. | reverse complement strand
GCTCGAGGCGGGCGCGACGCAGCCCATCACCACGAACTTCATGGGACCGTTCAAGCCGGCGGACTACCGCCGGTGGGCGCCGCACATGGATGTCATCGCCGACGACTGCTACCCGGACCCGGCGAACCCGAACCGGGTGAGGGATGCCGCCTTCCAGCGCGACCTGATCCGCTCGCTCAAGCCGGGCGTGCCGTGGCTGCTGTGGGAGCAGGCCACCGATGCGGTCAACTGGCGGCCGGCCAACCCGGGCAAGCAGCCGGGCGCCCTGATGGCCGAGACCGCGCAGTCGGTCGCACGCGGGGCGGACGGCATCATGTTCTTCCAGTGGCGGCAGTCACGGGCCGGCAGCGAGAAGTTCCACTCCGCGATGCTGCCCCACGCCGGCACCGAGACCCGCACGTGGGACGCGGTGACCGAGCTCGGAGCGCGCCTGGCTGCCCTCCCCGAGCTGCCCGCGCCCGGACGCGACGCGCACGTGGGGCTGGTCTTCGACTGGGAGAACTGGTGGGCCGTCGAAGAGCGCGACCACCCGACCGAGATCGACTACCTCGCGCTCGTGCTCGAGTGGTACGGCGCATTCCACGAGCGGGGCATCCAGGTCGACATCATCGCCCCCGAGGAAGCTGAGCACGGGTACGAGCTCGTGGTGGCGCCCGCGCTGTACCTGCTGCGCGACGAAGGCGCTGCCGCGCTCACCCGCTTCGTGCAGGGCGGCGGCACCCTCCTCGCCGGCCCCTTCACCGACATCGTCGACCGCCACGACCAGTTCCGCGACGGCGGTTTCGTCACCCAGCTCGCGCCCGTGCTGGGCCTGCGGTTCGAGGACTTCGGCGCACTGGCCGGCCCGTCGGCCGGGGGCAGCGGCGTCGGCGCGCTGAGCGGCGACGCCGTGCAGGCCGCGCGTGCGGCCGCGGCATCCGGAACCGTCCAGTTCTCGCTCGACGGCGTCGTCCACCGGGGCGGTCTCGTCGCCGAGTCCGTCCACCCGACGACTGCCACTGTCGTCGCCCGCTTCGCCTCGGGCCCGGCGTCCGGCTCGGCCGCCCTGACCCGGCACGCGTTCGGTGCGGGCGAGGCCTGGTACACCGCCACGCAGCCCGTCGGCGCTGGCCTCGGCGCCGTCGTCGACACGGTGGTGGCGGCATCCGGGGTCCGACCCGTGGTCGAGGGACTGCCCGCCGGCGTCGAGGCGGCGCGCCGCGGCGACCTCGTCACGCTCATCAACCACGGCGACGCGCCTGTCGAGGCGGCGATCGACGGAGTGGATGCCGAGACCGGCGCCGCCACGGCGGCCGTCGTGCTCGTGCCGCAGGGCGTCGCGTTCGTGATCTCTCCCGAACGCTCCGCGTCCGCCCCGCTCCCCGAGACCGCCACCGCCGCCGTCCTTTCCTGAACCCGCCCGCAATCCAGACCGGAGAACCTCATGACCACACCCCGCACCCTGCTCGCCGCCGGCGCGCTGACCGCGAGCGCCGCCCTCGTCCTGGCGGGCTGCGCCGGCTCGGCCGGCGGCTCCGCCGACCCCGCCAAGACGTTCGACCCCGACGAGAAGGTGACGATCGACTTCGCCTTCTGGGGCAACGACGACCGCGCCTCCCGCTACAACGACCTCATCGCCGCGTTCAACGAGGAGTACCCGAATATCACGGTCAACCCGTCGTTCAGCGACTACCCCAGCTTCTGGGAGAAGCGCCAGACCGAGGCCGCCGGCGGCAACCTGCCCGACGTGTTCCAGTTCTCCGACAGCTACCTGCGCCAGTACGCGCAGTCGAACAACCTGCTCGACCTCGACACCGTGTCGGACTACATCGACACCACGACGTTCGAGGACTCGCTGCTGGGCACCGGCGCGCTCGACGGCGTGCAGTACTCGCTGCCGACCGGCTACAGCCTGTGGGCGAACTTCGTCAACGACGACCTGCTCGCCGCGGCCGGCATCGAGGCGCCCGAGGGCGGCACGAGCGCCGAGGACTTCGACGACTGGATGGCCTCGGTCACCGACGCGACCGGCGGCAACCCCTACGGCGGCACCGACTACACGCAGCGCATCCAGAGCTTCGAGCTCGTCCTGCGCGCCAAGGGCGAGAACCTGTACACCGACGACGGCGAGCTCGGCTTCACCAAGGACGAGCTGAGCGACTTCTGGCACTCGGGCGACGCGATCCGCGACGGGGTCGTCATCCCCCAGCAGAAGCTCGAGGAGCTCTCGCCCAAGTCCGGCTTCGGCGCGGGCGCGACGGCGAGCGAGATGAGCTGGAGCAACTTCCTCGGCGGCTACCTCGCCGACTCGGGCGCCTCGTCGATCTCGATGATCGCGCCGCCGATCGCCAAGAAGGGCGCCAAGGACCTCTACCGCCAGGCGGGTCTGCAGGTCGCGATCTCGGCCAAGACCGAGCACCCCGAGGCGGCCGCGCTCTTCCTCGACTTCGTCGTCAACAGCGCAGAGGCGGGCGAGATCTTCGGCACCACGCTGGGCTACCCGGCCTCGTCGTCTAAGCTCGCGGGCACCACGCTCGAGGGCGTCGACAAGCAGGTCGCCGACTACATCGACGCGCAGGCGGACCGCATCGGCGACGCCCCGCCCGTTCCCGTCGCCGGCTACGGCTCGCTCGAGCAGAAGTTCTGGGACCTCGGCAAAGAGCTGGGCCTCGGGGCGATCAGCGTCGATGATGCTGTGGACCAGTTCTTCTCCGAGGCCGACACGGTCCTCGGCTGAGCCCGCCGGGGCCCTCGCACCCCGGCACGATTCCGAAGGATGCCGCCGCACGGCCCCGTGCGGCGGCATCCATGTTCCTCATCTGGAGCCGTCATGACCGACACCACCGCCCGCCTCGATCCGCACCACGAGATCGCCGACATCGACCGCCGCCTGTTCGGCGGCTTCGTGGAGCACCTCGGTCGCCACATCTACGACGGCATCTTCGAACCCGGGCACCCGTCGGCCGACGAGGAGGGCTTCCGCACCGACGTCGTCGAGCTGGTCAGAGAGCTCGGCGTCAGCACCATCCGCTACCCCGGCGGCAACTTCGTGTCGGGCTACCGGTGGGAGGACGGCATCGGCCCGAAGGCCGACCGCCCGCGCCGGCTCGACCTCGCGTGGCACTCGACCGAGACCAACGAGGTGGGGCTGCACGAGTTCCAGGCCTGGCTCGACCGCGTCGGCAGCGACCTCATGCTCGCCGTCAACCTCGGCACGCGCGGCACACAGGAGGCGCTCGACCTGCTCGAGTACGCCAACGTCGACGCGCCCACCGCCTGGACGGCGCAGCGCGCCGCGAACGGGCGGGAGACGCCGTTCGGCGTGAAGATGTGGTGCCTCGGCAACGAGATGGACGGCCCGTGGCAGGTCGGCCACCGCAACGCCGACGACTACGGCAAGCTCGCGATGCGCACCGCGAAGGCGATGCGCATGGTCGATCCGGGCGTCGAGCTCGTGGTCTGCGGGTCGTCCGGCCGCGGCATGCCGACCTTCGGATCGTGGGAGCGGCAGGTGCTCGAGCACACCTTCGACGACGTCGACTTCATCTCGTGCCACTCCTACTACCAGGAGCACGACGGCAACGCGCAGGAGTTCCTCGCGTCGGGCGTCGACATGGCGCGCTTCATCGAGTCGGTGGTCGCGATCGCCGACGCCGTCGCCGCGACGAAGAAGAGCGACAAGCGCATCATGATCTCGTTCGACGAATGGAACGTCTGGTACCTGCACCGCGAGGACGGCAGCGAGTCCGGGCACGAGTTCAAGGGCGGCGCCTGGCCGGTGGCACCGCGGCTGCTCGAGGACCAGTACAACGCGCTAGATGCCGTCGTCTTCGGCGATCTGCTGATCACGCTGCTGCAGCACACGGACCGGGTGCGCTCGGCCTCGCTCGCGCAGCTGGTCAACGTGATCGCACCGATCATGACCGAGCCGGGCGGCCCCGCCTGGCGCCAGACGACGTTCTTCCCGTTCTCGATCACCTCGCGCCTCGCGCACGGCCGCGCGATCCGGGTGCCGGTGTCGTCGGGCTCGTTCGTCTCGGAGAAGCTGGGCGAGGTCGCGAACGTCAACGCCGTCGCGACGATCGACGACGACGGGGTCTCGCTGTTCGTCGTGAACCGCTCGACGACGGATGCGGCCACCCTGCGTGTCGACCTGGCTCCCCTCGTGCGGGACCTCGGCCGTGAACTCGCGATCGCCGAGACGCATCTGCTGCACGACGAGGACCTGTACGCGGCGAACACCCTGGCCGACCAGAACCGCGTGGGAGTGCGCTCCGCCGACGCCGCCGTCGACGGCAAGACGCTCACCATCGAACTGCCCGCGGTCTCGTGGGCCGCGATCCGGCTCGCCTGAGCTGCGCATGCTGCACCTCGACGCCACGGCGGTCGCGCCCGACGCGCGCAGGCCGCGGATGGCGAACGACGAGGACGCCCGGCCCGGGCTCTCGCTCACCAGCCGCTGCCTCGTCCGCGAGGGCCGGCCGTGGCTGCCCGTCTCGGGCGAGCTGCACTACACGCGTGTGCCGCGTGAGCGCTGGACCGACCGGCTGAGGCTCATGCGGGCCGGCGGGATCACGGTCGTCTCGACGTACGTGCCGTGGCTGCATCACGAACCGGTGCGCGGCATGGTGCGCTTCGACGGGCGCTACGACGTGGGCGCGTTCGTCGACGCGGCGCGCGCCGAAGGGCTGGAGGTCGTGCTGCGGATCGGGCCGTGGGTGCACGGCGAGATGCGCAACGGCGGGTTCCCCGATTGGGTGCAGCAGGCGCCGGTCGCCCATCGCACCGACGACCCGGCGTACCTCGCGCTCGTGCGGGAGTGGTTCGCCCGCGTCGCCGGTGCGCTCGGCTCACGCGGCACGCCGCACGCGCTGCTCGGCATCCAGCTGGAGAACGAGCTGTACGACCAGCCAGGGCACCTGCGCACGCTCAAGTCGCTCGCGCGAGAGGCCGGTCTCGCGGCGCCTCTGTGGACGGCGACCGCGTGGGGCGGGGCGCAGCTGCCCGACCCCGAGGTGCTCCCCCTGTGGGGCGGGTACGGCGACGGGTTCTGGGTCGACCCCGGCCGGCCGTGGGACCCGACGTTCCGCGCGCACTTCTTCTTCTCAGACACGTGGGACGACCCCGGCATCGGCGCCGACGTGCGGGAGGCGGATGCTGCAGCGCCCGCGCCGACCGGATCGCCCGACGCGCACCCGCATGCCGCGGCCCTGTCGCCCTGGTTCCCGGCTGCGACGTGCGAGCTCGGCGGGGGCATGGCGACCGCGTATCATCGGCGACCCCGTCCGGACGCGCTCGACATCGCAGCCGTCGCGCACGCCAAGCTCGGCAGTGGCTCGGCGTGGCAGGGGTACTACATGTATGCGGGTGGCACGAACCCAGGCGCCGGTCTCGAAGAGACGCAGGCGACCGGGTACCCGAACGACATGACACCGCTCGGCTACGACTTCCACGCGCCGATCGGCGAGGCGGGAAGAGCTGCCCCGAGCCACGCCGCACTGCGGCGGCAGCACGCCTTCATCGCCGCGTTCGGCGACCGGCTCGCGCCGGCTCCGTCGTACCTGCCGGCCGTGCGGCCGGCAGGGGTCACCGACTCCGAGACCCTGCGCTGGGCCGTGCGCGCCGACGATCGGGGCGCGGGCTTCGTCTTCATCGGCTGGCATCAGCCGCACGAGCCGCTTCCCGTCCACCGCGGCGCGCAGCTGCGGATCCAGACGCGGCGCGGACCCGTCGTGCTGCCGAGCGAGCCGGTCGACATCCCGCCCGGCACGCTGGCCCGGTGGCCGCTCGGCCTCGACATCGGCGGAGCGGCGATCGACTGGGCGACCGCTTCGGCCCTCACCGTCCTGCCCGGCGCGGTGCCGACGCTGGTGCTGACGGAGGATGCCGGCATCCCGGTCGAGGTCGTGCACGACGGCGTCGTGCACCGCGTCGAGCCCGGTGGAGAGGCGCTGCGCGTCGCGGACGCGCTCGACGTGCTGGTGCTTTCCGCGGCCGATGCCGCTCACTCCTGGGTCGTCGAGTCCGACGTGCGCCGCCTGCTCATCTCGCACGACGAGGTGACATCGGATGCCGCCGGCCTGCTGTCCGTGCGCTCGGCGTCCCCGCGGCCCGACGTGCGGGAGTACGTCGACGGCGGCTGGCGTGCGCTCGACATCGGGCGCACGGACGGCGCCGGGGTGACGGCATCCGTTCCGTTCGTCACCGTGCGTGAGGCCACACCGCCGCCCGCCGAGCACGGCAGCCGCGACGGCCGACAGGCGGCACCGCGCGACGACGTGCTGCACGCGCACGCGGCGGTGTACGCGCTCGACGTGCCCGAGGCCACCGACGACGCCGTGCTCCGCGTGCGCTGGGCGGGCGACGTCCTGCAGCTGCGGGTGGACGGCGAGACGGTGACCGACCGCTTCTGGGACGGGTCCGAGTTCGTCGCGAACCTGCACGACGCCGGCGTCCGCCCCGACTCGCGCGTCGAGGTGCGCCTGCTGCCGCTGCGCACCGACAGCGGTGTGCATCTGCCCGCCGACGCCGCCGAACGCCTCGCGGCCGCGCACACCGCCCTGTGCGCGCTCGACGCCGTGACCATCGACCAGCGCGCCCTGTGGACCGAGAAGGAGACCCCCGGATGACCCTGCGCAAGACCCCCACCCCGCCCATGGGCTGGAACAGCTGGGACTGCTACGGCACCACCGTCACCGAGGACGAGGTGCTCGCCAACGCCGCCTTCATGGCGGAGCACCTGCTCCCCCACGGGTGGGACACGGTCGTCATCGACATCGACTGGGCCGACCCCACCGCCCGCGCGCACGGGTACAACGAGTCCGCACCGCTGCTCATCGACGAGTACGGGCGCCTGCAGCCCGATCCGGTGCGGTTCCCGAGCTCCGCCGGCGGCGCGGGCTTCGGACCGCTGGCCGAGCGCCTGCACGGGCTCGGCCTGAAGCTCGGCGTGCACGTGATGCGCGGCATCCCCCGCGTCGCCGTCCGCGCCGACACGCCCGTGCTCGGCACCTCGACGACCGCGGCGGCCATCGCCGACCCCGCGAACGTGTGCGAATGGAACCCGCACTACCTGGGCCTCGACCACAGCGACCCGGCCGCGCAGGCCTACTACGACTCGTGCGTCGCGCAGTACGCCCAGTGGGGCCTCGACTTCCTCAAGGCCGACGACATGCTGTGGCCCTATCAGGCGGCCGAGATCGAGGCGTACTCGCGTGCGGTGCAGGGCGCGGACCGCGAGATCGCCCTCTCGCTGTCGCCCGGGCGCGACCTCTCCGCCGCGCACCTGGACCACCTGCGCGAGCACGCGACCATGTGGCGGGTGTGCGACGACGTGTGGGACCAGTGGGACCACATCGAGCCGAGCTTCGCGCGCCTCGCGCGCTGGGCGCCGTTCGCGGGACCGGCCGGCTGGCCCGACGGCGACATGCTGCCGCTCGGGCGCATCGGCATCCGTGCCGAGCGCGGCGAACCGCGCGAGGGCGCCCTCACTCTGCCCGAGCGACGGTCGCTGGTGACCCTGTGGGTCATGGCGCGGTCGCCGCTCATGATCGGCGGCGACCTGCCCACGACCGCGCCCGAGACGATCGCGCTGTTCACGAACGACGACGTGCTGCGCGTGCTCGGCACGTCGCACGGCAACCGCGAACTGCTGCGAGAGCGGGGGCTCGTGATCTGGGCCGCCGAGGGGCGCGAGGGCGAGCGGTGGGCCGCCGTGTTCAACGTGAGCGACGAGGCGCGGACGGAGCCGTTCGACACCCGGTCCCTCGGCCTGGGCACCGCTCCTGCGGAGGTCGTCGACGTGTGGTCGGGTGCGCCGATGATCGTCGAGGCCGTGCACGAGCAGTCCGATGCCGCGCGGGGCGTGGCTCCCGGCAGCTCCGTCGTGCGCCTCGCCCTGGAGCCGCACGGCTGCGTGCTGCTCCGCGCCTGAGCAGGCGACGGCGGGCCGCACGGGAAAGCGCTTGCGCGGCATCCTCTCTCGTGTCAGACTATCGGAAAGCGTTTACCCGCTGGGCGAGGCCCCGGGCGACCACACGAGCATTCAGAGCAGAAAGCAGGACACCGTGACCGACACGACCCTCGCCCCCGCGGGCGCCGAGGCACTCCCCCAGGTGCGTGAGATCGGCATCATCATGAACGGCGTCTCGGGCCGCATGGGCTACCGCCAGCACCTCGTGCGCTCGATCCTCGCGATCCGCGAGCAGGGCGGCATCGAGCTGTCGGACGGCACGCGCGTGACCGTCAAGCCGCTGCTCGTCGGCCGCAGCGAGGCCAAGCTCGCCGAGCTCGCCGCCAAGCACGGCATCGAGGACTACACGACCGACCTCGACGCCGCCCTCGCCGACCCGCGCTGGGAGATCTACGCCGACTTCCTCGTCACCAAGGCCCGCGCCTCAGCGCTGCGCAAGGCCATCGCCGCTGGCAAGACGATCTACACCGAGAAGCCCACCGCAGAGACGGTCGCCGAGGCGCTCGAGCTCGCGAAGCTGGCAGAGGATGCCGGTGTCAAGACCGGCGTCGTGCACGACAAGCTCTACCTGCCCGGCCTGCAGAAGCTCAAGCGCCTCATCGACTCGGGCTTCTTCGGCCGCATCCTGTCGGTGCGCGGCGAGTTCGGCTACTGGGTGTTCGAGGGCGACTGGCAGCCCGCGCAGCGCCCGTCGTGGAACTACCGCGCCGAAGACGGCGGCGGCATCATCGTCGACATGTTCCCGCACTGGAACTATGTGCTCGAGAACCTGTTCGGCGACGTGAGGACCGTCTACGCGCAGGCCGCCGTTCACATCCAGGACCGCTGGGACGAGAAGGGCGAGCACTACACCGCGACCGCCGAAGACGCCGCGTACGGCATCTTCGAGCTCGAGGGCGACATCGTCGCGCAGATCAACTCGTCGTGGACGGTGCGCGTGAACCGCGACGAGCTCGTCGAGTTCCACGTCGACGGCACGCACGGCTCTGCCGTCGTGGGCCTGTTCGGCGCGAAGATCCAGCACCGCAACGCCACCCCCAAGCCGGTGTGGAACCCCGACCTCGCCGACGACCACGACTACGACGCCGACTGGGCCGAGGTGCCCACCAACGACGTGTTCCAGAACGGGTTCCGTCAGCAGTGGGAGGAGTTCCTCGAGTCGTACGTGCTCGACACCCCGTACGCCTTCGACCTGCTCTCGGGCGCGCGCGGGGTGCTGCTGGCCGAGGCCGGTCTGCAGTCGAGCCGAGAGGGCCGCAAGGTCGAGCTGCCCGCGCTCACCCTGGAGTGAACCGGATGCCGCACCTCACCCTGCTCTCGCCCGACGGCGGGCTCTCCGTCGCCGAGCTGAACGACGCCCCCGGCTACACGCGCCCGGACGGGCCGCTGCGCTCGCGCGTGGCGTACGCCGCCGCGCACGTGGTGCCCCAGACGTGGGCCGACAACACACCCGGCCGGCCGGCCGAGGTCGACTGGGACGCGACGCTCGACTTCCGCCGCTCCGTGTACTCGTGGGGCCTGGGCGTCGCGGACGCCATGGACACCGCGCAGCGCAACATGGGCCTCGATGCCGCCGCGACCCGCGACCTCATCGCACGGTCGGCGCAGGTCGCCCGTGAAGAGGGCGGCTCGGTCGTGGTGGGAGTCAACACCGACCACGTCGACGAGGAGCGCATCTCGCTGTCGCAGGTCGTCGACGCGTACAGGGAGCAGCTGCACTTCACCGAGGAGCAGGGCGCCGGACCCGTGCTGATGGCCTCGCGCCACCTCGCACGGGTCGCCGAATCGGCCGAGGACTACCGGCGGGTGTATCGCGAAGTCCTGCAGTCGGCGACCACGCCGGTCGTGCTGCACTGGCTCGGCACCGCGTTCGATCCGGTGCTCGAGGGCTACTTCGGGTCCACCGACTGGCGCGAGGCGTCCGGCATCCTCCTCGACATCATCGAAGAGAACGTCGACAAGATCGCGGGCGTGAAGATGAGCCTGCTGGATGCCGCGTCCGAGGTGTCCGTGCGTGAGAGGCTCCCCGAGTCGGTGCGCATGTTCACCGGCGACGACTTCAACTACGTCGGACTCATCGGCGGTGCGGACGTGCCTCAGGCGACCCAGCCCGAGCGTGACGAGGCATCCTCTCGCCACCACTCGGACGCGCTGCTCGGCGCGTTCGCGGCGATCACGCCCGTGGCCTCCGCGGCGATCCAGGCGCTCGACGCGGGCGACCCGGCGCGGTACCTCGAGATCCTCGGGCCGACCGAGGAGCTCAGCCGCCAGGTGTTCGCCGCGCCGACGTTCTACTACAAGACCGGCGTCGCGTTCCTGTCGTGGCTCAACGGCCATCAGCCCGCGTTCCAGATGGTCGGCGGACTGCACTCGGCGCGCAGCCTCCCCCACCTGTCGCGCATCGTCGAGCTCGCGAACGCGTCGCTCGCCCTGGAGCAGCCGGAGCTCGCCGCGATCCGCTGGCACGGGATGCTGCGCCACAACGGCATCGAGGTGCCGGGGGTGCTCGCATGACGGGCTCGTTCGACGGGATCGTCGACCCGCGCCTGTCCATCAACCAGGCGACCGTCAAGTACGCCGACCTCGCGACCGCGCTGCGCGTCACGGCCGAGGCCGGAGTGCAGGCGATCGGGCTGTGGCGCGAGCCGGTCCACGAGGTCGGCCTCCCGACGGCCGCCGCGATGCTGGCCGACTCGGGACTGCGGTTCACCACGCACTGCCGGTCCGGTTTCTTCACGATGCCCGAGGGACCCGCACGCCGTGCGTCGATCGACGACAACCGCGTGGCCATCGAAGAAGCCGCAACCCTCGCCGCCGCCGGCGCCCCCGGGTCCACCGCGATCCTCGTGCTGGTCGCGGGCGGCCTGCCCGACGGCTCGCGCGACCTCGTCGGTGCGCGCGAGCGGGTGCGCGATGCGATCGGGGAACTGGTTCCGGATGCCGCAGCCGCCGGGGTGACGCTCGCCATCGAGCCGCTGCACCCGATGTACGCGTCGGATCGGTGCGTGGTCTCGACGCTCGGACAGGCGCTCGACATCGCCGCGGACTTCGACCCCGCCGTGGTCGGCGCCACCATCGACACGTTCCACATCTGGTGGGATCCGGACGTGCTCGCCTCGATCGCGCGCGCCGGCCGCGAGGGCCGCATCGCCACGTACCAGGTGTGCGACTGGAAGACGCCGCTCGCCGCGGACGTGCTGCTGAGCCGCCACTACCCCGGCGACGGCGTGATCGACCTCGCGTCCCTGACGGCCGCCGTCGAGGCGACCGGTTACGACCGCGACATCGAGGTCGAGATCTTCAACCAGGAGATCTGGGACACCGACCCCCGCGCCGTCGTGGAGCGCACGGCCGCCGGGTTCGCGGCATCCGTCTCGCCGCATCTGCGCGCGCGCGTCGGCAGCTGACGCCGCCGAGTCTCGGAGCGCCCGCGGGGTTCTTGGCCCCCGCGGGCGCTTCGTCGTGCCGGGACGCGGGCACGGTGCGCCTTCGCCGAGCCTGACCGGCTCTTGGAGGTATCCGGAAATCGCTTCCCGATCTACCGAGCGAACCGGACACAGGCTCTAGAATCGGCCCTGTGAGCGAGTCATCCGCGCCTTCCCGAGGCGCTGCCACCCTGCACGACGTCGCACGCGAGGCAGGCGTGTCGCTCGCGACCGCGTCACGCGTGCTGAACGGCTCCACCCGCAAGGTCGCCGAGAGCTACCGGGAGCGGGTCGAGGCCGCCGCCGAGCAGCTCGGATACACCGCGAACCTCTCGGCCCAGGCCACCGCGCGCGGCACCGCGGCGATCGTCGCGCTGCTGGTCGCCGACATCGCCGACCCCTACTTCGGGCAGCTCGCGTCGGGCGTCGCCCGCGGCGCCGACGAGGCCGGCCTCGTCGTCACCATCGCGATCACCGAGCGCGACCCGCAGCGCGAGGTGCGGCTGGTGAGGGCCCTGCGCGGTCAGCGGCCGCGCGGGCTCATCCTGGCGGCATCCCGCACCGAGGGCACCGACGCGGTCGGCCTCGCCGACGAGCTCGAGGCCTTCACCGGCATGGGCGGACGCGTCGCCGTCGTCGGCCGCGGCGGCGGCTCGGCGCGCAGCGTCGGCCTCGACAACCGCGGCGGCGCGGTCGCGCTCGGCGCCGAGCTCGCCCGGCTCGGATACCGCGAGGCGGTCGTGGTCGCGGCATCCGAGGGCATCCGCACCTCCGACGACCGCGTCGCGGGCTTCACCGAAGGCTTCGGCGCGGGCGGTGGAACGGTGCGCGATGTGCGCCGCGCCGGCTTCACCCGCGACGCCGGCTACGAGACCGCGCAGCAGCTCCTCGCCGACGGGCTGCCCGAGGGCACGCTGATCTTCGGCATCAGCGACGTCGTCGCGATCGGCATCATGTCGGCGATCCGGGATGCCGGGCGACAGGTCGGCGCCGACCTCGCCGTCGCCGGCTTCGACGACATCGCCACCGGCCGCGACGTGCGCCCCGGCCTCACGACGGTGCACGTGCCGTTGGAGGAGCTCGGCTACCGCGCGCTGCGCGCCGCGACCGACGCGGAGTGGGACGACACCGCCCCGCCGCTGCCCCTCGAGGTCGTCGTGCGCGGCTCGACCCCACCGCACGCCTGACTCGGCCGCGCACCGCCGCTCGCGGCCCGGCGCCCGGCCAGGAAGCGTTTGCCGCCCCGGCTAGGCTGAGCCGACCGGAGGGAGAGGCATGACTCGTCGCAACGACGGCGCGGCGCGCGTCACCATCGCCGACGTCGCCGCCCGGGCGGGGGTGTCGCTCTCGACCGTGTCACGCGCGCTGAACGGCAACCCCACGGTGGACCCGGCGCTGGCGGAGCGGGTGAAGGATGCCGCCACCGCCCTCGACTACACCGCGAGCCCCGTCGCGCGCAGCCTGGTGCTCGGCCGCACCCAGACGGTGGCGGTGATCGTGCCGGATCTCGGCAATCCCACCTTCCAGGGGATCCTCCGCGGACTGAGCCGTGCGGCGGCCGCCGACGACTACCACGTGCTCGTGGCCGACTCGGCCGAGTCCGTCGACGAGGAGCGCGTGCTCGCGAGCACGACCCGCCGCCGCACCGACGGCGTGATCCTGTGCGCTCCCCGTCTGCCGCAGGACGAGCTCGACCGCCTGGTCGGCGGCCTGCGTCCGGTCGTGCTGATCAACCGCACCGCGGGGGACGTGCCGTCGGTGCGGGCGGACTACCGCATTGCGCTGACCGCCGAGCTCGATCACCTCCACGGGCTCGGCCATCGGCGCATCGTGTACCTGGCCGGCGCCCCCGGCAGCGTCGCGAACGCGGCGCGGCTCGCCGCGATCGACTCCTTCGTGTCGGCACACCCCGATACCGAGATCGACGAGATCCCGTGCGGCGTCGACTTCGAAGCGGGAGCCGCCGCTGCCCCGGCGGTGCGAGCCTCAGGCGCGACGGCCGCGCTCGCGTTCAACGACCTCGTCGCGATGGGCCTGCTCAGCGCGGTGCAGGAGAGCGGATGCCGCATCCCGGCCGACCTGTCCATCGTCGGCTTCGACGACATCCCGTTCGCCCGCTACACGACGCCGCCGCTGACCACGGCCGCGGTGCCCGCCGCCGAGCTCGGCGCCCAGGCGTGGGCGCGCATGCGGGAGCTGCTGGACGGCGCCGAGCCGGGGCATCCGCTCACCCTCGTCCCCGAGCTCACCGTCCGGGGCACGTCCGGCCCCGCATCCTGACATTCTCAGCAACCGCTTTCCAGCTTCTCGTGGTAGCGTGAGAAAACGTTTCCTGAAGGAGTGAGATGAGCCGCCGCCGGTATGCCCTCGTCGGTGCAGGACACCGCGCCCAGATGTACGTCGACGCGATCACCGGCCGCTACGCCGACGACGCCGCGCTGGTGGCGATCTGCGAGCCGAACCCGGTGCGGGCGCAGTACTACGTCGACCGCGTCGTCGAAGCCGGTCGCCCTGCGCCCGCCGTGTACGGCCCCGACGAGCTCGAGGCGATGATCCGCGACCAGCAGGTCGACCGCGTCGTGATCTGCGCGCGCGACGACCTGCACGCGCCGCTGATCGTGCGATCGCTCGACGCCGGCGCAGACGTCGTCGTCGAGAAGCCACTCACCATCGACGGGCCGAGCGCCGCGGCCATCGAGGACGCGATCGACCGCACCGGACGCGAGGTCGTCATCACGTTCAACTACCGCTACTCGCCCCGCAACTCGGCGCTGCGCCAGGTGCTCCAGGACGGCACGATCGGCGAGGTGACGTCGATCGACTTCTCATGGATGCTCGACACCAAGCACGGCGCCGACTACTTCCGCCGCTGGCACCGCGAGAAGGAGCACTCCGGCGGTCTGCTGGTCCACAAGGCCAGCCACCACTTCGACCTCGT
>NZ_JBQCIP010000158.1:0-15024 GCF_051953575.1 Microbacterium sp. | reverse complement strand
CGGGCGCCACACAAACACCGCCGCCCCCCCGCCCCCCCGCGGGGCCCGTCACGACGGGGCCCGCCCGGACACCCCGCCAAAAACACGGGGGGGGCACCGCCGTTACCTCCGCGCCCCGCTTCGCCCTCGACATCGACGGCGTCGCGCGTCCCGAGCGTGCGGAGCGCCTGCTGGATGCCGTCCGCAACCGCGTCGTGATCGCCGACGGCGCGATGGGCACGATGCTGCAGCGCTACGACCTCACGATCGACGCCGACTTCCAAGGGCTCGAGGGCTGCAACGAGATCCTCAACGTGTCGCGCCCCGACGTCGTCGGCGCGATCCACGACGCCTACCTCGAGGTGGGAGTGGATGCCGTCGAGACCAACACGTTCGGCGCGAACTGGTCGAACCTCGACGACTACGGGATCGTCGACCGCATCGCGGAGCTCGCCGAGGTCGGCGCCCGCATCGCGCGCGAGCGGGTCGAGGCCGCTGAGGCCGCCGATGGCCGGGAGCGCTGGGTGCTCGGCTCGATGGGACCCGGTACGAAGCTTCCGAGCCTCGGTCACACCACCTACGACAACCTGAAGCAGACCTTCGCGTTGCAGGCCGAGGGGCTCATCGACGGCGGCGCCGACGCGTTCCTCGTCGAGACCAGCCAGGACCTGCTGCAGACCAAGGCCGCCATCAACGGCTGTCGCCAAGCGATCGTGAGCCGCGGCATCCGGCTTCCGATCTTCGTCGAGGTGACCGTCGAGACCACCGGGACCATGCTCATGGGTTCCGAGATCGGGGCGGCGCTCACCGCGATCGAGCCGCTCGGGGTCGACGCCATCGGGCTCAACTGCGCCACCGGGCCCACCGAGATGAGCGAGCACCTGCGGCACCTGTCGAAGCACGCCACGGTGCCGATCGCCTGCATGCCCGACGCCGGCCTTCCCGTGCTCGGCGCGAACGGCGCGCACTATCCGCTGTCGCCCGTCGAGCTCGCGACGGCGCACGAGCAGTTCGTGCGCGAGTTCGGCCTGGGTCTGATCGGCGGATGCTGCGGCACGACGCCCGAGCACCTCGCGGCCGTCGTCGACCGGCTGCGCCCCCTCCGGGCCGGGGGAGAGCGCCACCCGGCCGTCGACCCGGGCGTGGCCTCGCTGTATCAGCACGTGTCGTTCCAGCAGGACGCGTCATACCTCGCGATCGGCGAGCGCACCAACGCCAACGGCTCCAAGGCGTTCCGCGAGGCGATGCTCGAAGGGCGCTGGGACGACTGCGTCGAGATCGCCCGCGACCAGATCCGGGTCGGTGCGCACCTGCTCGACGTCTGCGTCGACTATGTGGGCCGCGACGGCGTGGCCGACATCCGCGAGGTGGTCTCGCGGTTTGCCTCCGCCTCGACGCTGCCGCTCGTCGTCGACTCGACGGAGCCGGCCGTGATCCGGGCGGGCCTGGAGCTCATCGGCGGCCGCCCGGTCGTGAACTCGGTGAACTACGAGGACGGCGACGGTGCGGCATCCCGATTCGGGCGCATCATGCCGCTCGTCAAAGAGCACGGCACCGCGGTGATTGCACTGACGATCGACGAGCAGGGCCAGGCGCGCACCGCCGACGACAAGGTGCGCATCGCGTCGCGCCTCGTCGACGAGCTCGTGGGCGACTGGGGCATGCGGGTGAGCGACATCATCGTCGACTGCCTCACGTTCCCGATCGCCACCGGGCAGGAGGAGACCCGACGAGACGCCATCGAGACGATCGAGGCCATCCGCCGCATCACCGCGAAGTACCCGGGCATCAACACGACCCTCGGCGTCTCGAACGTGTCGTTCGGCCTCAACCCGGCCGCGCGCAGCGTGCTGAACTCGGCATTCCTGCACGAAGCGGTGGAGGCCGGGCTCACGAGCGGCATCATCGACGCCGCCAAGATCGTGCCGCTCGCCTCGATCTCGGATGAGCAGCGCCAGGTGGCGCTCGACCTGGTGTGGGATCGTCGCGAGTACGACGCCGACGGCAACGTCACCTACGACCCGCTGGCGCGCATGCTCGACCTGTTCGCCGGCGTCGACACCGCGGCCCTGCGCAACCAGCGCGCGGCCGAGCTCGCCGCGCTGCCCACAGGCGAGCGCCTGCAGCGGCGCATCATCGACGGCGAGGGCAAGGGCCTCGAAGCCGACCTCGACCTCGCGCGCGCCGAGGGCATGGCGCCTCTCGCGATCATCAACGACCACCTGCTGGAGGGCATGAAGGTCGTCGGCGAGCGGTTCGGCGCCGGCGAGATGCAGCTGCCTTTCGTGCTGCAGTCGGCCGAGGTGATGAAGAACGCCGTCGCGCTGCTCGAGCCCCACATGGAGAAGTCGGATGCCTCGGGCAAGGGCCGCATCGTGCTCGCGACCGTCCGCGGCGACGTGCACGACATCGGCAAGAACCTCGTCGACATCATCCTCACGAACAACGGCTACGACGTGATCAACCTCGGCATCAAGCAGCCGATCGCCGACATCATCGCCGCCGCCGAGGAGCACGACGCCGACGTCATCGGCATGTCGGGGCTGCTCGTGAAGTCGACGGTCGTCATGAAGGAGAACCTCGAAGAGCTCACGGCCCGCGGGCTGGGCCGTCGCTGGCCGGTGATCCTGGGCGGGGCCGCGCTCACCCGCGCGTACGTCGAGGACGACCTGGCGAGCCTGTTCGACGGCGAGGTCCGCTACGCCCGCGACGCGTTCGAGGGCCTCGCGCTCATGGAGCCGCTCGTCAAGATCGCGCGCGGCGCCGACCCGGCCTCGGTGGGACTGCCCGAGCTCAAGAAGCGCCGCCACGCGGCCGGCTCCAAGCTCACGCTGACCGAGCCCGAGGCGATGCCGGCGCGGTCGGACGTGGCATCCGACAACCCCATCCCGGCGCCGCCGTTCTGGGGAACCCGCATCGTCCGCGGCATCGCGCTGCACGACTACGCGGCGTTCCTCGACGAGCGCGCGACGTTCATGGGCCAGTGGGGGCTGAAGCCCGGCCGCGGCGAGGACGGCCTGTCGTACGAGCAGCTCGTCGAGACCGAGGGACGCCCCCGGCTGCGGTACTGGCTCGACCGCATCCTCGCCGAGGGCATGCTCGACGCGTCGGTCGCGTACGGGTACTTCCCGGTGGTGTCGGAGGGCGACGACGTCGTCGTGCTGCACCACGCCGACGACCCGACCGGCGTGCTGGGCGTGCCGGGCCTGCTCGCCCCCGACGGCGGCAGCGGCGGCCCGATCGGCACGGACCGGCTGCGCTTCCACTTCCCCCGCCAGCGCCGCGACCGCCACCTGAACCTCGCAGACTTCGTGCGCTCTCGCGAGTCGGGCCAGGTGGATGTGCTACCGGTGCAGCTGGTGACCGCGGGCGCCGCGATCGACAAGGTGACCGCGAAGCTCTTCGCCGAAGACAAGTACCGCGACTACTACGAGCTCAACGGCCTCGTCATGCAGCTGACCGAGGCGCTCGCCGAGTTCTGGCACGCCCGCATCCGCTCCGAGCTCGGCTTCTCGGCCGAAGACCCGACCGACACCGCCGGCCTGTTCAAGCTCGAGTACCGCGGCGCCCGCTTCTCGCTCGGCTACCCGGCCTGCCCCGACATGGAGGACCGCCGCAAGGTCGTCGAACTGCTGCGCCCCGAGCGCATGGGCGTCGAGCTCAGCGAAGAGCTGCAGCTGCACCCCGAGCAGTCCACCGACGCGTTCGTCTTCCACCACCCCGAGGCGAAGTACTTCTCGGTCTGACCCGACCCGTGCGGAGCGGATGCCGGGCCCCCGGCATCCGCGTCCCCGTCCGCAGGCTCAGCCTCTGCGGTCGGCCGTGCCGGCAGGCACCGGACTCGGAGGACGGACCGCCGGAGCCTCGCGCACCGGCTGCAGCGGCTTGGCGCGACGCAGGGCGGACAGCACCGGACGCCCGATGACGACCAGGCCGACGACGGTCGTGATGGCGCGCAGGGTGTCCCAGCTGAGGGTCGAGGTGACGAGCGAGTACAGCAGGAAGCTCGACAGGTTCACGTCGAGCGGTGCCGAGCCGTCGTACGAGATGCCGGTGCCGTACCCCACCGCGAACGGCCAGTACCAGAGGTTCATGATGAGCCCGAAGGCGTACGAGGCGACGACGCCGTAGACGGCGAGCATCGCGATCTCGCCCGACCTCGAGCGCAGCCGGGGGAGGATCCCTGCGCCGGCGCCCACCCACGCGCACGCGAACATCTGGAACGGCGTCCACGGGCCGAACGTCCCGGTGACGAGGGTCGACAGGGCGATGGAGGCCATGCCGAGCAGCATCCCGAAGCGGGCGCCGAACGCGCGGCCGGCGAGGATCAGCAGCACGAACACCGCCTCGACGCCGCCGACGCCGGTGCTCGCGATGCGCACGGCGGCGCCGATCGCGGCGAGCGTGCCCAGCAGGGCCAGGGCGTGGGCCGACCGGACGGTCCCGTCGAGCGTCGCGATCACGACGAGCACCGCCAGGGGCGCCAGGGCGAGGGCTATGACCGGCACGGCGGCGTACGCCTGCGCGGGCACCGCCGTCGCCACGAGCGGCCAGCAGAACGCGCCCAGCGCCACGAGGTTGGCGGTCACGAGCGCCGCGACCGGCAGCAGCCGCCGACGGGGTGCCGGTGGCCGCGAGTGCACCGTCGAGAAGTCAGGAGATCCGGCGGCCGTCGCCCCGACCGCCGCGGGAATCCGGGCCTCGCGCACCGCCGGTGTGCGGATCTCCTGAATTCTCGACGAGACCGGCCGGTCCGTCACGATCCCGTCGCGCATCTCGAGCACGCGGTCGGCGAGCGCGGCGACCTCCGGCTCGTGCGACGCGACCAGCACCGCGGTGCCGGTGTCGGCCAGAGACTCGAGCGCCGCCCACACGACCGAGCGGGCGGCCGAGTCGAGGCCGCGCGTCGGCTCATCGACGAGCATCACCCGGGGGTCGGTCGCCAGCTGGATCGCGAGTGCCAGGCAGCGTCGCTCTCCCGCAGAGAGATCGAGAGGATGCCGCGCCAGCCGTGGGGTGAACTCCGGGCTCTCCGGGTCGAGGCCGAGGAACCCGGCGAAGCGGGCGGCCGTGGCCGTCGGCATCCTCGATTGAGGAGCATCGCCGGCATGAGGACCCGTACCCCGGGGTTCCTGCGCAGGCCGGCTGTGCTCCCCAGCCGACGAGCGCAGCGAACGCCGGGCGTGCCGGTCGGCCCGCGCGCATTCGCCCGCGACGGTGTCGTAGACGAACAGGTCGTCCGAGGCGTCCGGGACCAGCGCCACACGGCCCGCCGCCGAGACGTCGGCGTCGCGCGCGGGCAGCGCGAGCGCGGCGAGAAGGCTCGACTTGCCGGCGCCGTTGGGCCCCGTGAGCGCGACGATCTCGCCGGCGCGCAGGTCGACGGCGGCCCCCGCGACCGCCACGGCGCCGCGATGGGTCACGGTGATGCCGCGAGCGCGCAGCACGCCGTCCGTGTCGCTTCCGGTGTCGGTGCCTGTCGTCCTGCGGGAGCGCCCGGCAAGGGCAACGTCCCGCCCCGAACCGGCCTCGGCCGCCGGCACCGCCTCCACCGCGCCGCCCTCGATCCGCAGAACCTCGTCCGCGACCCCCGCGATGACGTCCACTCTGTGCTCGGCGACGACGACACACATGCCGGCCTCGTGCGCGAGCGCGCCGAGCAGTCCGGCGATGCGCACGCGTGCGTCCGCGTCGAGGTCGGCGAGCGGCTCGTCGACCAGCAGCAGGATCGGGTGCTCGACGACCGCGGCGGCGATCGCGACGAGCGTGGCCTCACCCGCCGAGAGGCCGCGCGTCGGCCGGTCGAGCAGGCGTGAGATCCCGACCCGTTCGGCGACCTCGGCGACGCGGGCGTCCACGATCACGCGGGCGACACCGCGCAGTTCGAGTGCGAGCCCGATCTCGTCGCGCACGCGCTCGGTCGCGAACGCCTCGCGCGGATGCTGCAGCACGACCCCGACCAGCTGCGCCAGGTCTCGGGGCGCGACGGCGAGGCGATCGTGCCCGACGACCCGGAGCGTCCCCGTCAGCCATCCGCCGTCCGTGTGCGTGTGCAGACCGGCTATCGCGCGCAGCAGCGTCGACTTGCCCGACCCCGTCGCGCCCGTCACGAGCGTGAGGGTGCCGGCCTCGAGCGTGAAGGCGGGAGGAAGGTGGATGCCTCCCACGCCCTCTCCGCCCATCGCCTCGCGCTGCGCGGAGCCTCGCGAGCGCCCGACGGACCCGGCACCCGCGATTCCCGGACTCGGCCCGCCGAACCCGGCTGACACGTCGTACGCCTGGACGGGGGCGAGGCAGTCGCCGGCGAGGCCGCGGCCGGCGAAGCCGCGCAGCTCGAGGGCGGCCGCCACGTGTCCGGCGCGCTCGAGCGTGCGCTGCAGCAGGGGGAGCAGCAGGCGGACGCCGCCGCGCTCGCCGCGCAGCCGCTGCGCGAAGCGCACCGCCCGGGCGCCGTCGGCAAGCGAGGGGAGCGTCGCCCAGGCGATCGCGAGCGCACGGGCGCCGCCGCGCAAGGGCCCGCGCCGTGACGCGCGGGCGAACATGCGATGCAGGTCGACGAGCGAGTTCAGCACCCCGAAGGCGAGGATCGCCAGGGCGATCGGCAGTGCGCTGGCGGCGGCATCCACGAGCCCGTCCGTCGTGACGGGGCCCAGCAGCACCACATGCGCGAACGGGGGCGCGAGTCGCAGCGCCGGGAGCGGCAGCAGCACCGGCCCGGAGCCGTCGGCCCCGTGGAACAGGACCCGGTAGACGACCCGGGCGCCCACGAAGCCGGCGGCGAGGATCGCCGCCGCCCGCAGGGGCCCGGGCCGGAATGTCATGATGCGGGCGCGGCCGGTTCGCCGTTGAGGGTGAAGAGCAGCTCGACGGCCTCGCCGGGCTCGAGCGGCTGAGTGGCCGGGCCCTCCTGCGCGTAGTTCCACTCGCCGTCAGCGGGCTTGACCCACAGCGACCAGTAGGCGAACGCCGCCGGCATCGTCTCGCACTTCTCGAAGTAGTCCGAGCCGTCCTCGGCCGGGATCGCCTCGTCCTCGGCGGGCAGGCCGTTGACACGGCACACCACCTGGTCGCCGTACTGGTCGGTGCCTTCGGTGGTGACGCCGGTGGCGGCGAACGCATCGGCGGCGACGATCGTGTCGTCGGCGCTCACGCACCAGGTGTTCGACACGTCGTCCGCGTCGCCGAGCGCGCTGGCGTCCACGACGACGGTGACGCCCTCGTCGCCCTCGCAGGCGTGCTCCATCGCGACGGACGCCTGGGTCGACGCCTCCGGGGTGGAGGAGGCCGTCGGCTCGGGCGACGGAGTCGAGCAGGCGGCGAGGGTGATCAGCAGAGCGGCGGAAGCCGCGGCCACGGACAGGGTGCGAAGAGTCGAGGTCACCGATCAAGGGTAGTCGGCGGCATCCCCTGTCCGGTTCCCGATGACGCCTGTATGACGCGCGCCGCCGCCCCGCCGTAGGCTGGGCGGGTGAGCGTTTCGGAACTGTTCGACGAAGATCTCTGGATGCCGGCGCCCGGCGCTCCCGACGGCGGTTACACCGACATCACCTCGCATGTCTCGAAGGACGGCCGCGTCGCGCGCATCGCGTTCGATCGCCCCGAGGTGCGCAACGCGTTCCGTCCGCACACGGTCGACGAGCTCTACCGGGCGCTCGACATCGCCCGCCAGGATCCGCGCATCGGCGTCGTGCTGCTCACCGGCAACGGGCCGAGCCCGAAGGACGGCGGCTGGGCGTTCTGCTCGGGCGGCGACCAGCGCATCCGTGGCCGCGACGGGTACAAGTACTCGGACTCCGAGGAGTCCGTCGGGCCCGAGGCGCAGGCGCGATCGGGGCGTCTGCACATCCTCGAGGTGCAGCGGCTCATCCGGTTCATGCCGAAGGTCGTGATCGCCGTGATCCCGGGGTGGGCGGCCGGCGGCGGGCACTCGCTCCATGTCGTCTGCGACCTCTCGATCGCGTCGGCCGAGCACGGGCGCTTCAAGCAGACCGACGCCGACGTGGGGTCGTTCGACGCCGGCTACGGCTCGGCGTACTTCGCCCGGCAGATCGGGCAGAAGTTCGCGCGCGAGGTGTTCTTCCTCGCCGAGGAGTACTCGGCCGAGCGCGCCTACGAGATGGGCGCCGTCAACCGGGTCGTGCCGCACGCGGCGCTGGAGCAGGAGGCGGTGGCGATGGCACGGACCATCCTCACGAAGTCGCCGACCGCGATCCGCATGCTGAAGTTCGCGTTCAATGCCGTCGACGACGGCATGGTGGGTCAGCAGGTGTTCGCCGGTGAGGCCACGCGTCTTGCCTACGGCACCGACGAGGCGGTCGAAGGCCGCGACGCGTTCCTGCAGAAGCGCGACCCCGACTGGTCGCCCTACCCGTGGCACTACTGAGCCGATGAAGCTCGAACCCGTCGTCGGCGACGACCCCCGCGAGATCCTGCGAGGGCTGCGCGGTGCGCTGCACGGCGCCGGCCCTGCGCTCGGACTCGGCATGGTCGATCGCCTGCCGTCCGAGGTGCGGCCGGGAACCGCCGTCGTGGTCACCACGTCGGGCTCCACCGGCGTTCCGAAGAGCGTCGTGCTGACCCGCGACTGTCTCACCGCCAGCGCGCTGGCGACCGCCGACCGCATCGGTGACGGCGCATGGCTGCTCGCGCTGCCGGCGAGCTACGTCGCCGGGCTGCAGGTGCTCGTGCGCTCGCTCGTCGCCGACCGCGAACCGGCGATCCTCTCCGGCGCCTTCACGCCGCAGGCGTTCGCCGCCGCGGCGCTCACCATGACATCGTCGGTGGGCGGTGAACGCGTTCCGACCTACACGTCGCTCGTGCCGGCGCAGCTGTCGAAGCTGCTCGACGCCGCCGACCACGACCCCCATATCCTTGCGGCGCTGCGCTCGTTCGAGCGCATCCTCATCGGCGGTCAGGCGCTGCCCGCCGCCACCCTCGAGCGGGCCGAGGCCGCGGGCGCGCGTATCGCCCGCACGTACGGGTCGACCGAGACCAGCGGCGGCTGCGTGTACGACGGCGTGCCGCTGCGCGGTGTGCAGGTGCGCATCCAGCGCGGCGAGGTGCAGGTGGCGGGGCCGACTCTCGCCGAGGGGTACCTCGGCGATCCTCAGCTGACGGACGCGGTGTTCGTGCGCGAGCCCGACGGCACGCGCTGGTACCGCACGGGCGATGCCGGTCTGTTCGAAGACGGCGTGCTGCGCATCCGCGGCCGCATCGACAACGTGATCGTCTCGGGCGGCATCAACGTCTCGCTGGACCGCGTCGAGCGGATCGTCCGCTCTGTGCCTGGGCTCGACGGAGCCGTGGTCGTCGGGGTTCCGGACGAACGCTGGGGAGAGGCATCCGTCATCGTGGCCTCGCGAGGCGAAGCGCTGCGACGGAGCGAGGCTGTGCAACTCGACGAGGCGCGCGCGGCCGTGCAGGCCGAGATCGGTCCCCACGCGCGGCCCACCCGGCTCGTGCTGGTCGACGAGCTCGCCACCCTTCCGTCAGGCAAGCCCGACCGCGAGGCGATCCGCCGCGCCGTCGCCGCGCTGCACTGACGCTACGCCGCCGGGTACGGCCCGGTCTGGACGACGCAGAACCTGTTGCCCTCGGTGTCTTCGAGCACGACCCAGTCGGCACCCTCGGGGTATCCGTCCCAGTCGACCTCGTGCGCCCCGAGCGCGAGCAGGCGCTCGACCTCGGCGGCCTGGTCCTCGGCGTACAGGTCGAGGTGGATGCGCGGCGGGTAGTGCTGCGGATACCCCGTGACCGACAGGGCGAGCGAGGCTCCTGCTGCGGCCCAGTGCGCCTTGCCCGGCGGATCGAGGATCACCCAGTCCTCGCTCGGCTCGCTTCGATCGACGTACCCGAGGGCGGCCCGCCAGAAGTCTCCGGCGCGCCCGATGTCTTCCACGGTGAGGACGATCGATCCGATGGTCAGCATGCCGCCCATCCTGGGCGCCCCCGCCGACATCCGCTACGGGGTCGACAGACACGGGCGCGCATGAACGGAGGTCCTATGATGTGCTCTCGTGGCAGGAACCCCCAGCAAGAAGCGCAAGACCGCGGGCCCGAAGAAGCAGCGCTCGCGCGGCAACCCGCAGAAGTCGCACGTCTCGCGCGACCCCGCTCACGTCCAGAAGGCGACGGCCCGCGACTGGATCGGCGCCGCCCGCCTGCGCACGCTGCCGCTGGCGATCACGCCGATCCTGATCGGCTCCGGCGCCGCCATCATCGTGACCGACGTGTTCCACTGGGTGATCGCCCTGTTCTGCCTCATCGTGTCGGTGTCGCTGCAGATCGGCGTCAACTACGCGAACGACTACAGCGACGGCATCCGCGGCACCGACGACTTCCGCGTCGGGCCCTCGCGCCTCACCGCCAGCCGCCGTGCGAAGCCCCGCACGGTGCTGATCGTCGCGCTGGCGTTCTTCGCGATCGCCGCGCTCGCGGGTCTGGCGATCACGATCCGCACGCAGCAGTGGTGGCTCATCGCCGTCGGCGCCGTGTGCATCGTCGCGGCCTGGTTCTACACCGGCGGCAAGCGCCCGTACGGGTACTACGGACTGGGCGAGCTGTTCGTGTTCGTGTTCTTCGGTCTCGTCGCGACGCTCGGCACGACGTGGGTGCAGGCGCTCGCCCTGCCGCAGGAGGCCTGGTTCGGCGCGGTCGGTGCGGGTCTCATCGCGTGCGCCGTGCTGCTCGCGAACAACCTGCGCGACATCGATCAGGACCGCACCGCCGGCAAGAAGACGCTCACGGTGCTGATCGGCCGCCGCGCGACGCAGGTGCTGTTCACCGTGTTCCTCGTGGTGGCGTTCCTCATCGCGGTGTTCCTCGCGTGGATCGGCTACCCGATCGCCTGGCTCACGCTGCTCGCGCTCCTCGCGGCCCTGCCCGCCATGCTCATCGTCTGGACGTACCGTGACCCCCGCGAGCTCGTCGTGGCCCTGGGCCTCACGTCGCTGACGTCCGTCGCCTACGGCGCGTTCCTCATGTGGGCCTTCATCGGCTGAGCACCGTGTGATCGGGATGCCGGAGCCGCCGGCATCCCGTCCCCAGGTGCCGCCGCGGACCGGCGTCAGGCCCGGGGGGAGTCGGGGGAGTCCGTGCCGGAGGCCGCGTCGGCGGCGGCATCCTCGGCATCCTCGTCGGAGACCGACGAGCGCGCCTTCGCACGGCGGTCGGCGAGTCCGGTCGTCACGTCTTCGAGGGGCTTGCGCAGGAACAGCACCGACAGGCTCAGGCCGATGAGGGCGGCGAAGATCGCGGAGAGCCAGTAGTACTCGCGCATGATCGGGAACAGCATCATGATGCCGAACGGCACGAGGAACGCCAGCAGTCGCAGAACCGAGTAGACGATGGCGGAACGGGCTTTCACCCGTCCATCCTACGTTTGCGTCACGGAGGGCACCCCGGACGCCCGCTGTGCGCCGCGCCCGCCTAGGATGGAGGCATGGCTCGCGGGCTGCTCATTCTGGCCCTGGTGGCGACAGTGTTCTGGGTCTTCACCATCGTCGACTGCGCCATCCAGCCTCCGATCCGCCACCGCGGCGTGAGCAAGCCCGTGTGGGTGCTCATCGTGGTGCTGCTGCCGGTCCTGGGCGGCATCCTCTGGCTCGCCGTGGGCCGCGCCCGCGGCTCGGTCGCCGTGCTGCGCCGCGCGCCCGACGACGACCCTGAGTTCCTCGGCACGCTCGGCTCGATCAGCGACCAGGACGAGCGCATCCGGCGTCTCGAAGAGGAGCTGGCGGCACTCGACTCCGAGGACGACGACCCGAAGTGGAACCCGCCGGCCCGACCGCAGGCCCGGCCGCCGGCATCCGAGGATCCCGCCGCCGGGACGACGACCCCGGGCGCCGCCTCGACGGGCGGCACGCCGCCGGCCACCCCGCCTGCCCGCCCCGCCGACGGCGACGACGACGCCCGGGGCCAGCGCGGAGCCATCGGCTGACGTGAGCGAGTCCGACAGCGCCGCGAGCGCGATCGACGCCGCGCCCGCCACGGACGCCGCCGCGGCCCTGCTCTTCCGGCTCGTCGAGCTGGGTGTGCGGCACGTCGTCGTGAGCCCGGGCTCGCGCTCGCAGGCCCTCGCCCTCGCGGCGGCGGAGCTCGAGCGCCGCGGCATCATCGCGCTGCACGTGCGTCTCGACGAACGCGTCGCCGGCTTCACCGCGCTCGGCATCGGACGCGAGACCGGGATGCCGGCGGCCGTGGTCTGCACGTCGGGAACCGCCGTCGCCAACCTGCTGCCGGCCGCACTCGAGGCGCATCACGCCGGTGTGCCGCTCCTGCTGCTGACCGCCGACCGTCCGCCCGAGCTTCGCGGCGTGGGCGCCAACCAGACCACGCGCCAGCCCGGCATGTTCGCGCCGACGGTGCGGTTCGAGGCCGACCTGCCCGTCCCCGACGCGGTCGATCCCGACGGCACCCACGAGCAGAGCGCCATGCTGCGGTCGGTCGCCGAGGCGGCCTTCGCCGCCGCGCTCGGCGCGGGCACGTGGTCGCCGGGCCCGGTGCACCTCAACCTGCCGTACCGCGAGCCGCTCGCGGGGGCCCTGCCGTCGTGGTTCGGCGTGCCGGCGGCCGAGCTGTCTGCGGCTCCCGCGCTTGACCCCGACGGGCCGCCGGCCGATGCCGAGCCCGAGGACGAACCGTCCGGCGCCCTGTACCAGGGCGGCGGAGGCATCGGCGAGTCCGACGTCCCGACCGAGCCCGAGGATGCGCCGTTCGTGCTGGAGCGCGGTCCGCGCACCATCGTGCTGGCCGGAGCGGATGCCGGTCCCGACGCCGAGGCCCTCGCGCATGCAGGCGGATGGCCGCTCGTGGCCGAGATCGTCAGCGGCGCCCGCTTCGGACGCCAGGTCGTGCACGGGTACCGCACGCTGCTGCGCGACCCCGATCTCGGCGGTCGCGTCGAGCGGGTCGTCGTGCTGGGACATCCCACGCTCAGCCGGGAGGCCGCGCGCCTGCTGTCGGACCCCGACGTCGAGGTCGTCGCGGTCCGGGGGCCGGGCGAGCCGCTCAATCTGAACGGTGCCTCGACCGCCGTCGACCGCATCTCGGTCGCGACCGGCGACCCCGACCGTGCCTGGCTCGGAGAATGGATGCTGGCATCCCGTGCCGCGGCCGTCGACCTGACGCCGCCGGCGCCCGACGCCGACGGCCTGTCGTCGGCCGAACCCGCCGAGCGGCTCGGGGCGATCGCCGCCGAGCTGCAGGTGATCCGCGCACCGCTCGACCGCGTCGAGTTGGTCGACGCGGTGTGGCGGGCGACGTGGCCGCACGACCGGCTCGTGTTCGGGTCGTCGCGCCTCGTGCGCGTGGCCGACGAGGTGCTGCCCGGCAAGAAGGTGCCGGTGCACTCCAACCGCGGCCTGGCCGGCATCGACGGCACGATCGCGACGGCCACCGGCATCGCCCTGGCGAGCCAGTCCGCCGCCGGTGCCGGCGTGACGCGCGTGCTGCTCGGCGACCTCGCGGTGCTCCACGACGTCGGCGCGCTGCTGCTGCCGCCGCACGAGGCCGAGCCCCGCATCCAGCTCATCGTCGGCAACGACGGCGGCGGCACGATCTTCGACGGGCTCGAGGTGGCCCGGGTCGCCGGTGCTGACGCCATGGACCGGGTGCTCTACACGCCGCATGCGGTGAGGCTCGAGCAGCTCGCCCTCGCCTACGGCTGGGAGTACCGGCGCATCACGACGCGGTCCGCGCTCGACCAGGCGCTCACCTCGCCCGTGGGCGGGCGGCAGCTCATCGAGGTTCCGCTGGAGCGCTGAGCCCCGGCATCCGGATCCCGACGACGTCGCTGCCGCTGCCGCACCCGGATCTGGTCCATGATGGGCGCATGATCGCCACGAGTCAGAAGCACTGGAGCGGCGATGTCGCCGATCTCCTGCGGGTCGGTGAAGGCTTCGTCCTCGCCGATGTCGACCCCCGTTCCACGCCCGGGTACGAACGCGACAAGCACGCCGCCGCCGAGGACCTGAAGTCGGGCGCGCAGCAGCTCGACGAGTACCAGGAGCGCCTGTTCGCGCAGAGCCGCGTGGACGCGACGGACGCCTCGGTGCTGCTCGTGCTGCAGGCGATGGACTCAGCCGGGAAGGGCGGCATCATCCGCCACGTCGTCGGATCGACCGACCCACAGGGCATCGCGCTCGCCGCCTTCAAGAAGCCCACGCCGGAGGAGCTCGAGCACGACTTCCTGTGGCGGGTCGAGAAGCGACTGCCCGAACCGGGGCTGATCGGCGTGTTCGACCGCTCGCACTACGAGGACGTGCTGGTCGGGCGCGTCCGCTCGCTCGCGCCCGCCGAAGAGATCGAGCGCCGCTACGGCGCGATCAACGAGTTCGAGAAGCGGGTGGCCGACTCGGGCACGCGCATCGTCAAGGTGATGCTCCACATCTCGCCCGACGAGCAGAAGGAGCGGCTCATGGAGCGGCTCGACCGCCCCGACAAGCACTGGAAGTACAACCCGGGCGACGTGGACGAGCGCCAGCTGTGGCCGTCGTACATGGCGGCGTATCAGACGGTGTTCGAGCGGACGTCGACCGAGGTGGCGCCCTGGTATGTCGTGCCTGCCGACCGCAAGTGGTACGCACGGCTGGCCGTGCAGCACCTGCTGCTCGAGGCGCTGGAGTCCGTCGATCCGCACTGGCCCGCGGCGACGTTCGACGTCGAGGCCGAGAAGGCGCGGCTCGCGGCCAGCTGAGGCGGCGCGCCTCACCCGCTTCGCAACAGCGCACGGAGCTCGCAGGTTCCCCGAGGAACCCGCGAGCTCCGTGCGTTTCTGCGATGGCGGCGACACAGCGGGGGACGAGACACCTTCGTCAGGCAAAGTAGTTGATGCTCGCGAGTACTTGACGTGATACAGTACCTGACATGACACAAGACGACGCGTTCGCAGCCGACCTGCTGCGCGGTCACACCGACACGATCGTGCTCGGGGTGCTCCGCCGCGGCGACGCGTACGGCTTCGAGATCTACAAGGCGATCCGCGACGCCACCGGGGGTCAGTACGAGATCAAAGAGGCGACGCTCTACGCCACGTACCGCCGCCTC
>NZ_JBQCIP010000157.1:0-7013 GCF_051953575.1 Microbacterium sp. | reverse complement strand
GATCGACGGGCCAGCGCGAAATCTTCAAGCGCTGGTGCGTCGAGGAACGACGGATCAGCGCGATTACAGCGCGGTCGCGTCGACGTTCTTCAATGGATTTCCTCACCGAGGGGACAAGGCCGTCGGCAACGATAGCGGACGCGGCTGGATGCCGCCAGTGAGAGGTTCCGGGTCAGTCGGCCGCGGAGAGCTCGTCGAGCCGCTTGTCGAGGAACGTGCGCACGTCGGCGAGCTCCGCCTCCGAGACGCTGTGGGTGAGGCCCTGGTAGACGCGGCCGCTGAGGTCGACGCGCTCCGGAAGCCACTGTGTCGTGTGCTCCACGAGGAACCCCGGGATCACGTCGTCGTTCGTTCCCCGCCCCCAGAAGATCGGGGGTCGCCGCTCGGCGAGCTCGGCATCCAGCGGCAGCTCGCCCGGCGTGACGTACCCCGACAGGTTGACGGCGAACGCGAACCGCGTCGGGGCGAGTCGCATCGCCTGCAGCGAGACCGCACCGCCCTGCGAGAACCCGAGGAGGCCGACGGATGCCGCAGCCGCCGCGTGGGCGTCGGCCCAGGCGATCACGGCCTCGGCGGCACGGGTGACGTGCGACGGGTCTCGTCCGTCGAGCCCGTCGATCGGGTACCAGGAGCGCCCGGGAGCGGGCCACGGCGGCACCAGCGGTGCGGCCAGGCTCGCGACGGCGAACTGCTCGGGCAGGTAGGCGCGCAGCGGGTAGAGGTCGTGCTCGTCGGCGCCGTAGCCGTGGAGCAGGAGCAGCAGATGCCGCCCCGCGAGGGCGTCCCGATCGGCCGACCACAGGACGGCGTCGGCGTCGAGCACGAGCGCTTCCGTCATGCCGACATCCTCCCATCCGCGCGCCCACGGCGTCGGCGATCGGCGAAGGAGGCCTGCGCGGGGTATACAGGAGGCATGTCCGTGCGCACTCCCGACCCCGAACCTGCGGGCGACGAGCCGTTCGGCCCGCCTGCCGGCAACATCTCCAACCCCGCGTGGCTGAGCGACATCGAGCTCGAAGAGGCTCGTCGCCGGCTGCCGATGCTCTACGTCGAGGGCGTTCCGGTGCGCACCGACGGCATGGGGCAGGTGACATCGGTGGGGCTGCTGCTGCGCGCCTCGCCCCTCGGCGAGATCAGCCGCACGATCGTGTCGGGCAGGGTGCGCTACGGCGAGACCGTGCGGGATGCGCTCTTCCGGCATCTGGAGAACGACCTGGGACCGATGGCGTTCCCGCTGCTCCCGCCGCAGCCGACGCCTTTCACGGTCGCCGAGTACTTTCCGCTCCCCGGGGTGAGCGCCTATCACGACGACCGTCAGCACGCGGTGTCGCTGGCGTTCGTGGTGCCGGTGACGGGCACCTGCGAGCCTCGCCAGGACGCCCTCGAGGTCACGTGGCTGACCCCCGAGGAGGCATCCTCCGACGCGCTCGCCGCCGAGATGGAGGGCGGCCGCGGCACGCTCGTGCGCCTCGCCCTGGCCAGCGTCGGCGCGTTGCGCTGAACACCCGCCCGATCTCTCGCGCGGCGCCGGGGCGGGCCCCTAGGCTCGCAGGGTGACCCCCGAACCCCTTCCCTTCCCCGCCGACGCCGCCGGGTGGGCGGCTTTCGTCTCCGACCGACCTGCGGCCCGCATCGCGTTCGTGCGGGAGGTCGATGAGCGCCTGCGGAGCGAGGCCGGCCTCGACGCCGCCGAGCGCCTGGACCTCTGGAATGACGCCGACATCGCCCTGAGCGAGGCCATGAACGAGGCGTACATCGTGAGCGAGGCGCACCCTGACGCCGATGTGCGCGAGATCGCCGAGCAGCAGGTGCAGGCGGTGGAGTCCCTGTCGTCCGCGCGCCTGCTCGACCGGGAGCTCTGGCGGGGGTTCGCGGATGCCCCGGGGGAGCGCCTCGACGACGACCAGGCGCGGCTGCTCCACCATGTGCTCCGCGACTTCCGCCGCGGGGGAGTGGAACTGTCGGATGCCGACCGGGAGCGCGTGCGGCAGCTCGCCGACCGCGACACCGAGCTGTCGCTGACCTTCTCGCGCAACATCCGCGACGGGCGACGGCAGATCAGGGTGCCGGCCGCGGGCCTCGCCGGCCTGCCGCAGGACTTCGTGGACGCGCACCCGGCCGACGACGAGGGCATGGTCACCCTGTCGACCGACTACCCCGATCTCATGCCCGTCCGGGAGTACGCCACCGACCGGGCCACCCGCCTCGCGCTCGTCGGCGCCTACAACGACCTCGCGTGGCCCGAGAACGACGCCGTGCTGGCCGAACTGCTCGAGGTGCGCGCCGAGCGCGCACGCCTGCTCGGCTACGCGGACTGGGCCGACTACGAGACCGAGACGCGCATGATCGGTTCGGGTGGCGCGATCCCCGCGTTCCTGGAGCGGCTGGATGCGGCATCCCTCCCCGCCGCCGAAGCGGAGTACCCGGTGCTGCTGGAGCGACTGCGGCGCGACGTGCCCGAGGCCGACGAGGTCACCATCGCCGACTTCTGGTACCTGCTCGGGGCGATCAAGCGCGAGCAGTACGACGTCGACGCGCAGCTCGTGCGCTCGTACCTGCCGTTCGAACAGGTCGCCGCCGGGGTGCTCGACGTGACCGGGCGGCTGTTCGACGTCGAGTACGTTCCGGTCGACTCCCCCGCGTGGCACGACGACGTGCGCAGCTACGACCTCGTGCGCGGCGCAGACCGCCTCGGGCGCATCCACCTCGACCTGCACCCGCGCGAAGGCAAGTTCAGCCACGCGGCGTGCTTCCCGATCGCTCCCGGGGTCGCCGGCCGCGTGCTCCCCGAGGCCGCCCTGCTGTGCAACTTCTCGCGCGGCCTGCTGGAGCACGACGAGGTGGTGACGTTCTTCCACGAGTTCGGGCATCTGGTGCACGACATCCTGGGCGGCCGCCAGCGCTTCGCCCGGTTCAGCGGCGTCGCGACCGAGTGGGACTTCGTCGAGGCGCCCAGTCAGCTGCTCGAGGAGTGGGCATGGGATGCCGGCGTCCTCGCCTCGTTCGCGGTCGACGCCGACGGCCAGCCGATCCCGGCCGAGCTCGTGGCACGCATGCGCACCGCGGACGGGTTCGGCCGCGGGCTGGAGGTGCGTCGACAGCTCGGGCACGCGAACGTGTCGTACCGCCTGCACGTCGACCGGCCGGCGGATCTGCAGGCCGAGACCGAGCGTCTCTACGCGTCGACGAGCCCCGTCCAGCCGCTGCGCGGCGTCCACCCCTACGCGGGGTTCGGCCACCTCACCGGCTATGGCGCGTGCTACTACACGTACCAGTGGAGCCTCGTGATCGCGCGGGATCTGCTGAGCGGATTCAGCGCCGGACTCATGGATGCCGACGCCGCGCTGCGCTACCGCACGGAGGTGCTCGAGCGCGGCGGGTCCCGCGACGCGAGCGACCTCGTCGAGGCGTTCCTCGGGCGTCCGACGACGTTCGACGCGTACCGGGATTGGCTCGCCGGAGACTGACCCGAACTCCCGTTTCGCAGACACAGCCCGGCGGGGTAAGGTTCAGCTACCCGATGCGCAGTCACCCCTGCCGGCACAACCCCCCGGTGTCGTCGAGGGCGAGGCGGTCTTCGCTGCTCGCGTGCCGGCGCCCCGGTCGCCGGCACGCCGAGTGGGCGGTGGCCGCATCCCTTCCGCCGAACGCTCGCCGACGCCGCGAAACCCCTCTCACAGCGATCAGCAAAGAAGCGGAAGGCACCAGATGTCCGACAACGCAGCAGGCCTCCAGAGCCCCGGCTCCGAAGACCCGTCCCCGTTCGACAACCTCCTCAGCGAACCTGCGACGACAGCCTTCGGCTCAGGCTTCACCACCACGTTCCGCGGCTACGACAAGGATGAGGTGGATGCCGCGATCGCTGGGCTCGACGCCCGCGTGCGCGCCGCGTCCGACGAGGTCGCACAGCTGAAGCAGCACCAGCGTCGTGCCGGTGCTGCCGTCGCCCAGAGCCGCGCGAAGGCAGAGCGCCTGGAAGCCGAGCTGCAGGCGGCCACCGAGCGGCGCCAGGCCGAGGTCGACGCGGCGATCGCCGCGCGTCAGGCCGAGATCGACGCGAGCATCGCCGCTCGCGAAGCCGAGATCGAGCGGCTCAAGGCGGAGCTCGACGAGGCCGACGCCCGCCATCAGGAGGCGCTGAAGCAGGCGGCCGACCAGGCCGCGGCGGCGCGCGCCGAAGAGGGCGACGAGACCGAGCGTCTGCGGGCCGAGCTGGAGGTCGCGAACACCCGGCTGAGCGACGCCGAGCAGCGCGTGCAGGCTCTCACCGACGAGCTCGTCGGCGCCACGACCGAGTCCCCGAACCGTCAGAAGTTCGAAGAGGTGCTGCGCGTCGCCGAGGACCAGGCGAGCCTGCTCATCCGCAACGCCAGCGTGCAGGGCGACCGCCTGCTCGAGGCCGCACGCGAAGAGATCGCCAACCGGCGCACGACGGCGGTCGCCGAGGCCGAGGCCATCGTGTCGCAGGCGCAGCACGAGGCCCAGCAGGTGCGGCTGAAGATCGACACCGAGCTGACCGCTCACGAGGCGCGCATCGAGCGCGAGACCGCCCATGCCGCCGAGAAGGTGTCGCAGGCGGAGCGCGAGGCGGCCGCCATCCGCTCCGAGGCCGAGAAGGGTGCGGCGATGCTGCGCTCGACCGTGGCCCGCGAGACGGCCCGCGACCGCGCCGAGGCGGAGGAGGCGGTGCGCGAGCTGCGGCTGCGCGCGCTCGAGTTCGAGGCATCGCTCACCCGTCGCCAGGACGACGCGCACCAGGAGTTCCTGGTGCTGCACAACCAGGCCGTCGCCCACGCCGAGCGCATCACGCAGGACGCCAACGAGCAGGTCGCGGCGTCGCTCGACCACGCTCAGCGCGTGTCGGCGAAGGCGGAGGACTTCGAGCGCCTCATGCGCGCCCAGTCGCAGCAGATCGAGGCCGACGCGCAGCTGCGCGCCCGTGAGCACCTCGAGCAGGCGCACCTCAAGGCCGAGCGCATCATGTCGCTCGTGACCACCCACTCCGACTCCGTACTGCGCGACGCCGAGGACCGCACGCGCCAGCTGCGCTGGCAGCAGCACCAGCTCATGAGCTTCATGGCCGAGGTCAAGGAGCTCATCCGCCCCGAGGGCGGGCGCCCGGCCGCGGCGGCGAGCGAGAGCGCCACTGACGCGGATGCCGCAGCCCGACTGGACGAGGGCGCCGAGGCCGCGGAGCCCGAGACCGCGGGGCCTGAGGCCGTCGAGACCGCGCGCGAGGAAGAGACCGCTGACGTCCGGACCGAGGACGAGGCTGCGCCTTACGACGAGGCCGCAGACGAGGACCGGGGCGAGGACGAGGCCGAGGTGGCGGACGACGCCGCGGCAGCGGCAGAGGACGAGGCCGACGAGGCCCAGCCCGAGGCGGAGGACACCGAGACCGCCGATCAGTCTGAGGCGGCCGACTCCGAGGAACGCTGACCGGCTCGTCGAACGAAGGGCGCCTCGGCGCCGGAACACGAAACGCCTGGACCTTGCGAAAGGTCTAGGCGTTTCGTGTCGCCGGTCGCGCGCGGGCCGGCCCCGCACCGGCGCGAGTTCAGGCCGCGGTCGTCTCGCGGGCGATCGCGGCGAGGAATGCGTCGATGTCGTTCTCGGACGTGTCGAACGAGCACATCCAGCGGACCTCGTTCTTCGCGGCATCCCAGGCGTAGAAGCGGAACGACGACCGCAGGCGGTCGGCGACTCCGTCGGGGAGGGTGGCGAACACGCCGTTCGCCTGGGTCGGCTGCGTGAACGCGACGCCGCGGATCGAACCGTCGGTGAGGCCCGCCTCGATCCCCGACCGCAGGCGCTGCGCCATGGCGTTGGAGTGCGACGCGTTGCGCAGCCACAGGTCGCCCTCCAGCAGGGCGAGGAGCTGTGCGGACACGAAGCGCATCTTGGAGGCGAGCTGCATGTCGAGCTTGCGCAGGAACTTCAGGCCGGTCGACGCCTCGAGGTTCAGCACGACGACGGCCTCTCCGAGCATCGCGCCGTTCTTGGTGCCGCCGAAGCTCAGCACATCGACGCCGGCGTCGCGCGTGAACTCGCGGAACGGCACGCCGAGGGATGCCGCGGCGTTCGAGATCCGCGAGCCGTCCATGTGGACGTGCATGCCCAGGCTGTGCGCGTGGTCGGCGATCGTCTTGATCTCGCCGGGCGTGTAGAGCGTGCCCAGCTCGGTCGACTGCGTGATCGAGACGACCAGCGGCTGCGCGCGGTGCTCGTCGCCCCAGCCCCAGGCCTCGCGGTCGATGAGCTCGGGGGTGAGCTTGCCGTCGTCGGTGGGCACGGTGAGCAGCTTGATGCCCGCGACGCGTTCGGGTGCTCCGCCCTCGTCGACGTTGATGTGGGCGGTGCCGGCCGAGACCACGGCGCCCCAGCGCGGGAGCATCGACTGCAGTCCGACGACGTTCGCGCCGGTGCCGTTGAACACGGGATACGCCTCGACGCCCTCGCCGAAGTGACGGGCCATGACGTCCTGCAGACGCTCGGTGTACACGTCGTCGCCGTAGGCGACCTGGTGCCCGTCGTTGGCGGCGGCGATGGCCGCGAGCACCTCGGGGTGGATGCCGGAGTAGTTGTCGCTGGCGAAGCCGCGCAGGTTCGGGTCGTGGATGGTGGTCACGAGGGTCCAATCTAGTTCGGTCGGCGCGACGCGCACTCCTCAGGAACGGCGCCCGGGCGGGGGCCCGAGATCCTCGGCGGGCGCCTGAAGGGTCGACGGGTTAGGGCGCCGTCAGATCGATGATCTGGTCGTTGACATCGGTGGCGGGCAGGTCCCACAGGTCGACGTACGCGCGGGCGAGCGCGTCCTCGAGGCCGGCGAGCGCCTTCACGCGGAAGATCGTGGATGCCGTCGTCAGGGGTCGTCCGGCATCCCGGGCGTCCTTGGCGAAGCCCTGCGCGACCGCGCGCGTCCAGGCCTCGGTCGCGGCCTTGACGGCGGCGTAGTTGGCGCCGCCGGCGAGCGGGCGGGCGACGGCGGTCGATGAGACGACGGCCAGGCGGGC
>NZ_JBQCIP010000156.1:0-12121 GCF_051953575.1 Microbacterium sp. | reverse complement strand
AGGGGATCACCTATGGCACTGGAAGCAGACGTCAAGAAGGCGATCATCGAAGAGTACGCGACGCACCCCGGTGACACCGGATCCCCCGAGGTGCAGGTCGCGATGCTGACGCAGCGCATCAAGGACCTCACCGAGCACCTCAAGGAGCACAAGCACGACCACCACTCGCGTCGTGGTCTGTTCCTGCTCGTCGGTCAGCGCCGTCGCCTGCTGGGTTACCTGCAGGACATCGACATCAGCCGTTACCGCTCGCTCATCGAGCGCCTCGGTCTCCGTCGATAAGGCATCGACCAGCGTTCAATCGCGCAAAACATTCTTGAGAAGGCCTCCCCACGGTGTGGGGGGGCCTTCGTCGTTTACGGACGAATGGATGCCGCCACCCGCTCGTACCCGAGCGCCACGGCCGACACGGCGTCGAGCCCGGTGAGCGTGACCCACCCTTCGGCCAGCAGTGCGGCGTCGGTCCCCGGCTCGGGGGTGTTCGGCAGATCCTCCACCGCGAGGCGGATGCGACCGGCGTCGCGCTCGGCGAGCGTCGTCTGCACGATGCCGAAGGGCGCGAGACGCGCCTCGATGACGCCCCTGTTGTGGGCGGTGTTCGGGGCGTTCAGGTTGACCACGGTGCCCCGCGGTCGGCCGAGCAGGAACGGCAGAACGTCGACCGCGGCGGCGGCTGCGGCATCCCAGTGGAACTCGGTGGGGTTCATGCCCACGTCGAGCGAGACGGCGAGCCCCCACGCGCCGTTCAGCCCGCCGGTCAATGCGGCGCCGACGGTCCCCGAGTGCAGGATCGCCCGCCCGACGTTCGCGCCGTGGTTGACGCCCGAGAGCACCACCTCGGCGGGGTCGCCGAACGCGCCGTGGGCCGCCACCAGGGCGACCAGCCCCGGTCCGCCGCGGACGGCGAACGCCGGGATGCCGTCGAGTCCGGGCAGCTGCCGCCGCTCGATCGCGATGCGGCCGTCCTCTTCGGCTGCGACGATCGACGCCGAGGAGCCGCTGGACTGACGCATCGGAGCGGCGACCGTCACGTCGAGATCGGCTGCGCGTGCCGCTCGGGCGAGCGCATGCAGACCCGGGGCATCGATCCCGTCGTCATTGGTGATCAGGACGCGGGTCATGAGGACTCCCCGGGTGCGTCGGCGAGCGCGGCGAGCCCGTCGGGACTGACGTGTCCGGTCACCACCTGGTCGACGTCGGCGGCCGAGTCGTCCACGAGCTCGCGCACCCGGACCGCGTAGCGAAGGCGCTCGATGGTCGCCGCATCGCCCGTCCCGAGTCCGTGCCGCGTGACGTTCAGCGCCCCTGCGGCGACACCGGTCACGACCGCGTCGCGCACGCTGTCGCCACGAGAGAGTCCCGCGGCGACGCCGGCGGTCAGCGAGTCGCCTGCACCGTGCGTGTCGGCCTCCTCCATGTGCGGCGGCTCGACCTCGACGAACCCGTCCGCGTCCAGCAGCAGAAGGGGATCGCCGCCGCGCGACGCGATCACCGCCGCGGCGCCGCGCCGGCGCAGCTCGCGCATCGCTGCCAGGAGCGACCCGATCGACGGATCCGAGACGAGACCGTCGGCCGCCAGCTCTTCGGAACTGACCTTGAGCACATCCACACCGCCTTCCAGCGCGGCCGCGAGCCGTGCGCCGGCCAGATCGACGACCACCTTCGCCCCGCCCTTGCGCAGGTCGGCCGCCAGACGTCGGTAGGTGTCGGCGGGGAGCGCCTCGTGGCCCGCCGGTCCGCTGAGCAGGACGAGACCAGACGTCAGCCCTTCACGCAGAGTGAGCCCGTAGAGCTCGTCGAGGTCGTGACGCGCGAGCGGATCGCCCTCGGCCTCGGCCAGCACGACGCGCTCGCCGCCGCGGCGGTCGTGCACGTACGCGGATCCGCGGCCGGGACGCCGCACCCCGGCGACCGCGAAGCCCTCGTCCTCGAGCAGATGGCGCAGCATCCCGCCGATCTCGCCGGTGAGGGCGCAGCACATCGTGACGGATCTGCCGAGGCGCCGGAGCATGCGCGCCTGCCAGACCCCCTGCCCTCCGGCGTGCAGGTGGATGTCGGGCTCGTCGTCGTGCTCCTCGATGGTGACGGTGAGGGTCGGGGACGGCGCGAAGATCGTGACGTCGCTCATGTCTGCGACGTTAGGCGTGCGGCAGGGGGTCGGCCGACCCCCTTGACGTGACGGACGCGGCCGCGCTCAGCGGGCGGTCACGCGGAGGCTGCGCGGGCCGCGACGAGATCGGCGTGGTGGATCGCCGCGACGTCGGGGTGTGCGCGCAGGCGCGACTTCAGCGCGTTCTCGCCGTAGAGCGCGTGGATCGGGTTGGCCGGGTCCTGCGTCACGCCCCGCGCCTGCGCCGCCAGCTCGGCCGGCAGCTCGATGAGCGGAAGGCGCTTGTCGAGCGCGGGGTTGAAGAAGAACGGCACCGAGATGCGGTCGTCGGGGTAGGTCGGCGAGATCACGCGATGCTTCGTCGCGATGAGGTACCCCTGTGTCGCGTACTCCAGCAGTTCGCCGATGTTGACGACGAAGGCGCCGGGCACCGGGGGAGCGTCGACCCAGTGCCGTTCGCCGGTGTCGCCGTCCTCACGTTCCACCTGCAGTCCGCCCTTGCCGGGCTCCACCCACAGCAGCGTCAGCACGCCGGAGTCCTTGTGCGCGCCGACGCCCTGCTGAGGCGTCGGGTCCTCCTTGCCGGGGTAGCGCACGATCTTGATGAGCGTCGAGGGTTCGCCGAAGTGCTCGTCGAAGTAGTTCTCGGGCGCACCCAGCGACAGCGCCCACGCGCGCAGCAGCTTGCGGGCGACGCCTGACAGGTGGTCGTGCCACTCCGAGACCACGTCGCGCAGCTCTGGCTGCGCGGCCGGCCACAGGTTCGGACCGATCAGGCGCGAGAAGTCCGGGGCCTCGGGGTCGCTGACCGCATCGCGCTCGGGCCCGATGTCGATCTGCTCACGCCAGTCGACCTTGCCCTGGGTGCGCTCGCCGCCGATGCGCGTGTACCCGCGGAAGTGCGGGCTGTTGACGTTCTCGATCGCGAGCTTGTCGGCCTCGGGCAGGGCGAAGAAGTCGCGCGCCGCCTGGTGCAGCCGGCCCTCCAGCTCGGGGGTGACGCCGGTGCCGGTGAGGTAGAAGAATCCGACGTCGTGCGTCGCCGCTCGCAGGTCGTCGCGGAACTGTGCGGCGGCCTCGGGGCCCGCATCGAGCCGGGAGAGGTCGAGGATCGGCAGGTTGAGGTCGGTCATGAGGCGAGGGTAGGCGGATGCCGCGGCATCCGCTCGTTTGTTGCCCTGGGTTAAGCGGGAGCCGGGCTCGCCACCCGGCCCCCGCAGTCCGCTCACGCGGCGAAGAACGCCCGGATGTCGCCCACCACGAGCTCGGGCACCTCGAGCGAGGCGAAGTGCCCGCCGCGCTCGAAGCGGCTCCAGTGGACGATGTTCGTGTTGTCGCGCTCGGCGAAGACCCTGATGGTCTGGAAGTCGTCCTTGAACACGGCGACACCGGTGCGGGCGTCGCTCACCTGGGGTGCGGCATCCGCCAGCGCGTTCTCGCGGTAGGCGCGGCTCATGCCGGCCGACGCGTTCGCGAACCACGCGACGCTCACCTCGGTGAGGATCGCGTCCAGCGGCACCAGCGACGTGCCGTTGCCGAAGGAGTTGAACAGCTCGGCGTAGGCGAGGTGACCCATGGGGGAGTCCGACAGGGCCGCGGCGATCGTCTGCGGACGCGCCGCGTTCATCGTGTTGTACGCACCCACCGACTGGAACCACTGCATGTGCTCCAGGCCGGCGTAGTCCTGCGGCTCGAGCTTCTCGAACTCCGCCGGGTCGCCGGAGGGGAACGAGAACAGCTGCAGCACGTGCAGGCCGAGGAAGCCCTCGGGGTTCAGCAGGCCGAGCTCGCGGGCGACCATCGCGCCGTTGTCGCTGCCGTGGATGCCGTACGAGTCGTACCCGAGTCGGCGCATCAGCACGTCGTAGACCGCGGCGACGCGCGCCGTGGTCCATCCCGCCTCGGTCACCGGCTGGCTGAACCCGAACCCGGGCGCGTCGGGGACGACGACGTCGAACGCGTCCTCGGCGCGGCCGCCGTGTGCGACGGGATCGACGAGCGGGCCGATCATGTCGAGGTAGTCGACGAACGAGCCCGGGTAGGTGTGGGCGAGCAGCAGCGGCGTCGCGCCCTCGTGCGGCGAGCGCACGTGCACGAAATGGAGGTTCTGGCCGTCGATCTCGGTGGTGAAGTGCGGGAACTCGTTCATCCGCGCCTCGGCCGCACGCCAGTCGAACCCGTCGCGCCACCGGGCGACGGCCTCAGCCAGATACGCGTTCGGGGTGCCCGACTCCCAGCCGTCGCCGGGCGCTGCCTGCGGGAGCCGGGTGCGTGCGAGCCGGTCGTTGAGGTCATCGAGGTCGGCCTGCGCGACGTCGATGCGGAAGGGGTGGATGCCGGCGGTCTGGGCGGTTGTGCTGTTCATGTCTTCGACGTTACGGTCGAATCAGGCACGATTTCTTCCTGTTATCCAGGTTGCCATGAAGGCGGTTTCGATGGCGGACACATCAGCCCGGATGCTCGCGCTGCTCGCTCTGCTGCAGGGGCGTCCGCATTGGCCGGGGCCCGAGCTCGCGGCGCGTCTCGGCGTGTCGGTGCGGACGGTCCGCAACGACATCGAGCGCCTGCGCGGTCTCGGCTACCCCGTCGAAGCGGAGCGCGGTCGTGCGGGCTCGTACCGGCTGGCCGCCGGCGGAAAGCTGCCGCCACTGCTGCTGGACGACGAGGAGGCCGTCGCTGTCGCGATCGGCCTGCGCGTCGCGCGCGGGGTCGCGGGCGTCGACGAGTCCGGTGCGCGGGCGCTCGCCAAGCTCCTGCAGGTGCTGCCCGAGCGCCTGCGCCCGACCGTCGACGCGGTGGCGGCGACCGTCGACAGCGGTCCAGAGAACGTCGGCACGGACGCGCCCGATCCCGAGGTGGATCCGGCAGTGCTCAGCGCGGTCGCCCAGGCGGTCCATGCGGGGGAGTGGCTGCGCTTCGACGATCGCGGCATCCCGCGGCGCGTCGAGCCGTACCGGCTGCTCAGCTGGCAGCGGCGCTGGTACCTCGTCGCGCGGGATCCCGAGACCGGACAGTGGGAGACGTTCCGCCTGGACTGGATCGAGCCGCGGATGCCGACCCGCCGCCCGTTCGAGCCGGTGCCGGTGCCGGGCGGCGACTTCACGGCGTTCGCGCTGCGGTCGATCGCGGCGGGCGGCTGGAACGTCCACGCGCGGCTGCGCATCGCCGCGCCGGCGGAGCGCGTGATCGCGCGCATCAATCCCACGGTGGGCGTCGTCGAGGCCGTCGATCCGGACACCTCGGTGCTCGTGACGGGCGCGGACAGCCTGGAGACGATCGCGGCCTACATCGGCATGCTCGGCATGGACTTCACCGTCGATTCGCCGCCTGAGCTGATGTCTCACCTGCGGCTGCTGGCCGAACGTTACGCGCGCGCGGCGGACGGAATGGACAACCGGACACCGGGTCGAGTAGCGTCATAGGTAAGGCTCACCTTACGATGGATGTCGTCCCGATCGGCATCCCCGGTGTGCGCCGGGTGCGACGGAGCGCCGCTCATCTGCTCTACCCCAGGAATCCCCTTGCTCGCCACCTTCCTCATCGGCCTGCGCGAAGGCCTCGAAGCCGCGCTCGTCGTCGGCATCCTCATCGCCTATGTGACCCGTCTGGGCCGTCGCGACGTGCTTCCGCGGCTGTGGGTCGGCATCGGCCTCGCCGTCGCCCTCGCGGTCGCCATCGGCGCGACGCTGACGTTCGGGTCGTACACGATGACCTTCCAGGGCCAGGAGATCCTCGGGGGCACGCTGTCGCTGCTCACCGTTGCGATGGTCACCTGGATGATCTTCTGGATGCAGAAGACCGCTCGCCACATGAAGCGGTCGCTCGAAGGCGGGCTCGACCGTGCGCTCGCCGTCGGCAGCCTGTGGGCGCTCGTCGCGATCGGCTTCGTCTCGGTCGCCCGTGAAGGGGTCGAGACCACGCTGCTGCTGTGGTCGATGGTCCAGTCGTTCGGCGATGCGCCCGCCGCGCTCGCCGGAGCCCTGCTCGGTCTGGGCCTCGCGGTGGTGCTCGGCTGGCTGCTCGCGCGCGGCATGCTCAAGCTCGACCTGCGCCGGTTCTTCGCCTGGACGGGCGGGTTCCTCATCATCGTCGCCGCGGGCGTGCTCGCCTACGCGATCCACGATCTGCAGGAGGCCGGCGTCTTCCCCGGCCCCTTCACCGCTGCCGCTCCCGTGGACGCCGCGACCGGTGCCGTCCTGGTCGGCTGGGCGGCGTTCCCGTTCGGCTGGGCATTCGATGTCACCGCCGCGATCCCGCCGGGGTCGGTGCTGGCGACGGTGCTGCAGGCGACTGTCGGCTTCATGCCGCGCATGTCGTGGATCCAGGTCGTCGCGTGGGTGCTGTACGTCGGGATCGTCGGCGCGGTCTGGGCGCGCAAGCAGTTCCTCGCGCCGGCCAAGCCTGCGGCCACGGCATCCACCCCCTCGCCTGAGCCCTCGGCGGCCGAGCCCGCCGCCCTCTCGTCTTCGAAGCCCGTCCTGTCCTCGCAAGGAGAAGCATGACCGTCCGCCGTCTGATCCCGGCCCTCGCCGTCACCGCGCTCGGCGCACTCGCCCTGTCGGGCTGCGTCGCCAAGAGCGATGCCGCGGCCACCGACGCCCTGACCGTGACGTCGACCGCTTCGGCGTGCGACGTGTCGGGCGACACGGCCACGAGCGGCACGCTCACGTTCGACGTGAGGAACAAGGGCGACGACGTGACCGAGTTCTACCTGCTCGCCGAGGACGGCCTGCGGATCGTGGGCGAGGTCGAGAACATCGCGCCGGGCACGTCGCGGACCCTCACCCTCCAGGCGCAGCCCGGCGACTACTTTACCGTCTGCAAGCCGGGGATGACCGGCGACGGCGTGGGCCGGGCGGCATTCACCGTGTCGGGCGACGCCGTCGCGCTGACCGGCGAGGACGCCGAGCAGAAGCAGAAGGCCGTGGATCTGTACGCCGCATTCGTGAAGGACCAGGTCGGGCAGCTCGTCCCCGCGGTGTCGGACTTCGTCGCCGCCTACGAGTCGGGCGACGACGACACCGCGCGCACCCGGTTCCCGCAGGTGCGCGCGTACTACGAGCGGATCGAGCCGGTGGCCGAGGCGCTCGGCGACCTCGACCCGCGCATCGACTACCGCGAAGTGGATGCCGTCGCCGAAGGTCTCGACTGGACGGGCTTCCACCGCATCGAGAAGGATCTGTGGGTCCCGGCCGCCGATGCCCTCAACGCCGACGGCGAGACGCCGGCGTGGCAGGACTGGGCGCCGTCGACGCCCGACGAGCGCGCCGCCTACGGCGACCAGCTGATCGCCGACGTGCAGGAGCTCTACGACTACGTCCACGGCGACGACTTCGCGTCGACGCTCGCCGCGCACGGCATCGGCGGCATCTCCAACGGCGCCATCGCCCTGCTCGACGAGGTGGCGACCGGCAAGATCCAGGGCGAGGAGGACTGGTGGTCGCACACCGACCTGTCCGACTTCGCGGCCAACGTCGAGGGCTCGAAGATGGCGTTCTCGCTCGTCCGCGACTTCGCCGAGGCCCAGGGCGACGACGGCGCGGCGCTCGCTGACGACATCGACAGCGGCTACGCCGACCTCGAGGCCGCGCTCGCCCAGTACGGCTCGCTCGAGGCCGGGTTCGTGTCGTACGACCAGGTGACCGACGCCGAGAAGCGTGAACTCACCGATCTGCTCAACGCGCTCGCCGAGCCGCTCGCGCAGCTCACGAACACCGTCCTGGCGTGACCGGAGAGGCAGCGGGCCACGGGCCCGCGGACGAGACCGCCCCCGCCGTCGAGGAGGCGGGCGCGAAGGCACCCTCGGGCGTCTCGCGCCGGGGCCTGTTCGGCCTGGCACTGGGCGCCGGGGCGGCAGGTCTCGCCCTCGGCGCCGGGGCGGGAGCCGCGACCGCCACGTCGATCGGCCGTGCACAGGACGCCGAGGCGGCGGGATCCGCGTACGACTTCTTCGGCACGCACCAGGCGGGCATCACGACGCCCGTGCAGGATCACCTGCACTTCGCGTCGTTCGACATGATGGCCCGCACCGACCGGAGTGATCTGATCGCGTTGCTGCAGGACTGGTCGTACGCCGCCTCGCGCATGACGCAGGGGCTCGACGTCAGCGCGACCGGGGCGGTCGGCGGGTCGCCGGAGGCGCCGCCGGACGACACCGGCGAGGCGCAGGGTCTCGCCGCGAGCGGCCTGACCATCACGTTCGGCTTCGGCCCCACCCTCTTCGAGAACGAGGAGGGCGACCGGTACGGCATCGCCTCCCAGCGGCCGGCGCAGCTGCAGAAGCTGCCCGCGTTCCTCGGCGACGACCTCGACCCCGAGCACTCCGGCGGCGATCTGTGCATCCAGGCGTGCGCCGACGACCCGCAGGTCGCCGTGCACGCCATCCGCAACCTCAGCCGCATCGCCTTCGGCCGGGCGAGACTGCGCTGGTCGCAGCTGGGGTTCGGCCGCACGTCGCGCACGACGGCGGCGCAGTCGACCCCGCGCAACCTGTTCGGCTTCAAGGACGGCACGGCCAATATCCTCGCGACCGACGACGCCGCGCTCGACGAGAGCGTGTGGGTGGCGGCATCCGACGATCCCGGCTGGATGGCGGGCGGCTCGTACCTGGTCGCTCGCAAGATCGCGATGCTCATCGAGACGTGGGACCGCGTGCGCCTCACCGAGCAGGAGTCCATCATCGGACGCGACAAGGGGGCGGGCGCGCCGCTGTCGGGTGGCGACGAGTTCACCGAGCCCGATTTCGACGCGAAGGCGAAGGACGGCACCCCCGCGATCCCCGTCACGAGCCACGTGCGCCTGGCGCACCCGGAGTTCAACAAGGGCATCCAGATCCTGCGTCGCGGCTACAACTTCGTCGACGGCAACAACGAGCTCGGACGCCTGGACGCCGGACTGTTCTTCCTGTCGTACCAGCGCTCGCCGGAGCAGTTCGTCACGCTGCAGCGCTCGCTGTCGACCGACGCGATGAACGAGTACATCCGGCATGTCGGCTCGGGCATCTGGGCGATCCCCGCCGGCGCCGCGCAGGGCTCATACGTGGGGGCGCCGCTGTTCTCCTGAGCGGGATGCCGCAAGCCGCGGTGCCGGGTGGGTCAGGTCTGCATCGCATCCGCCCGGCACCGCATCCCGGCCGGGGGAGTCAGCCGTTCTGGCGAGGATCTGGGCGGGGGATCCTCCGTGCGCCGCGCGGCTCCTCGCGAGGACGCCGCGAGCCGGTCGGGTCGCTGCGGCGCCCCTCGCGGCGGGCGAGCGTGCGGTCGGCGAAGAGCCAGGCGGGCCGCGGCTCGACGAGCGGCCGGAACACGCGACGCACCGGTTTCGTCGCGAGCGCCAGGGCGATGACCACCGACCCCACGACCACCAGCGGCAGCCACAGCCACGTCGGCTCGGCGTTGCGCAGCAGGCCGTTCTCGCGGAACGGGTACAGCACGAACGAGTGCAGCAGGTAGACGTACATCGTGTACTGGCCGAAGTGCGTCCACCAGTGCGTGCCGCGGGGCACAAGGGCGAAGAACGCCGTCGCCAGCACGACCGCGACGAGCATCAGCGCGAGACGCACGCCGCCCGCCCACCACTGCGTGCCGCCGATCGACGCGTAGTTCTCGTCGTAGAAGAGCCACTCGCGCAGGTTCATGTCGCGCCACTGGTCGACGAAGAACCAGGCCGCCCACGCGGCGGCGACGAACAGGCCGGCCGCGGTCGCGAAGACCCACCACGGGCGGCGCACGAGCAGCTGCAGCCGCGCCACGACGTCGTGTTCTTTGAGCCACCAGCCGAGGGTGAAGAAGGGGAGCAGCCCGAGCGTGCGCGACAGCGAGAACGTCGAGTCGATGTTGGGCAGGTACCCGGCGCCGATCGAGATGACCACGGTCCACAGCAGCGGCCAGCGCAGCAGTGCCAGGTACGGCAGCACGACGCGGAAGATGCCGAGTGCCAGCAGGAACCACAGCGTCCACGATGGCTCGGTGATGTTGGGGTTCGCCTGGCCCTCGACGAGCCACTTCGTGAGCGTCCACAGGCCTTCGAAGACGAGGTACGGCACGAGGATGTCGGTGATGACGCGTGCCATCTGCGTCTTGGTGGGCGCGTCCGACTTGGAGAAGTACCCCGAGATGATCGCGAACGCGGGCATGTGGAACGCGTACACGACGAGATAGACGCTGAGCGCGATGTCGGAGTCGTAGGTCAGCCGCTGAACCGCGTGGCCGAGCACCACGAGCACGATGCACGCGAAGCGGGCGTTGTCCCAGAACGGGGTTCGGCGGCGTGGTCGGGCGATCGCACCGGTCGCGGTGGTCGCCGGGGGTCTGGCGCTGGGGCCGGTCATGGTCACCTCCGGGCGCAGACCAGACTAGCCGGGGATCCGTGAGGCCCGTGCCTGCTTGACACCGGGTCCCACGCTGGCTGAGTCTGAGTGCGAGCGTGCCGTGGGTGCCGCGCGAGGGGACTGACATGACGGATGCCGCCACCGGGACCGAAGCGACGGCGTCTGCCGCGCGTCCCGTCGTGACCGTTTCGACCGGCGCCGTGCGCGGCACGCGCGAGGGTGCGCTCGACCGGTTCCTCGGCATCCCCTACGCCGCCCCGCCCGTCGGCGATCTGCGGTTCCGTCCCCCCGCCCCGGCGGCGTCCTGGGAGGGGGAGAGGGATGCCGCCGCCTTCGGCCCGACCGCTCCGCAGCGCCCGTACGCGCCGGCCATCGCGCGCTACCTCGGCTCGGTCGCGGTGCCGGGCGACGACATCCTGACGGTGAACGTGTGGACGCCGGCCGATCGCGGCCCGGCTGCGGCGCTGCCGGTGCTCGTGTTCGTGCACGGCGGCGCACTCACGCGTGGCGCGGCCGCGCTGCCGACCTACGACGGCGAGCGGTTCGCGCGCCACGGGATCGTGTTCGTGTCGATCCAGTACCGGCTGGGGCAGGAGGGGTTCGCGGTGCTCGACGACGTGCCGCAGAACCTCGGCGTGCTCGACCAGCAGCAGGCGCTGCGCTGGGTGCGGCGCGAGATCGCCGCGTTCGGGGGCGACCCTGCGCGGGTGACGGCGATGGGGCATTCCGCGGGCGCCAACACCCTCACCGCCCTGCTGGCCCTCCCGCATGCGAAAGAGCTGTTCGATCGCGTGATCCTGCAGTCCGGGCCGCTCGTCGCGCAGCCGCCGAAGAGGGCCGGCCGCATGACGCGCGAGATCGCGAAGCGGCTGAAGGTGCCGGCGACGCGGGCCGGGTTCGCGGCCGTCGCGGCCGACGACCTGGTCGCGCAGCAGGCCGAGGTGGCCGCCGGCGGGTCGCCTCTGGGCGGCGGGCCGGCCGTGGCGCTGGCGATCGGCGGCGAAGCGGTGCCGCGCAACCCGCTCGATGCGCTCCTCGCGGGACAGGGCCGCGGGATCCCCGTCCTCATCGGCTCGACGAGCGAGGAGTACCGGCTGTGGCTCGTGCCGTCGGGCGCGGTCGACAAGGCGCGCTGGTCCACCGTGACGCTGGCGCGCCTGGCTGCGCGGGTGCCCGCACGGGTCGTCCGTGCGCACCGCAAGCGGCGCCCCGACGCGCTGCCGGGCGAGGTGCTCGGCGAGGTGATGACCGACATGCTGCTGCGCGGGCCGATCGCGAGGTTCGCCGACAGCCGGGCGTCCGCTGCGGGCGCGGCCCCCACGTGGGTGTACGAGTTCCGCTGGAAGAGCCCCGTCGACCGCCTCGGCGCCGCGCACGTCATGGAGCTGGGCTTCGTGTTCGACCGCCTCGCCGAGCCCGACGCGATCGGCATCGGCGGCCCCGACGGGCCGCAGGCGCTCGCCGATGCGATGCACGGCGCCTGGGTCTCGTTCGTGGTCGACGGCGATCCGGGGTGGGCGCCGTGGTCGGCGCGACGGCCCGTGCAGGCGTTCGACGCCGACGGCGGGCACATCGACTACGCGCCGCGTCAGGACGAGCTGGAGGGTCTGCCCGAGCGGTAGTGTCGCAGTCGCGATGACGACGATCGACGACGCGCTGCAGCGCGACCAGGCCCTCCCCGA
>NZ_JBQCIP010000155.1:0-24534 GCF_051953575.1 Microbacterium sp. | reverse complement strand
GCGAGCAGGTCGAGATCACGACGTACCGCGCCGACAGCTACGACGGCGTCACCCGCAAGCCGACCGTCGAGTTCGGCGACACGCTCGAGAGCGACCTCGTGCGCCGCGACTTCACCGTCAGCGCCATGGCGCTGCGGGTGCCGGGGCGCACGCTCGTCGACCCGACGGGTGGTGTCGAAGACCTCGTGCACGGCGTGCTGCGCACCCCCGCCGACCCGCAGGTGAGCTTCGGCGACGACCCCCTGCGCATGCTGCGCGCGGCCCGCTTCTCGTCACAGCTCGGGTTCGCCGTCGACCCCGGCACCGAGGCGGCCATGGCCGAGCTGCGTCAGACGCTCTCGATCGTGAGCCCCGAGCGCATCCAGGGCGAGCTCGTGAAGCTGCTGGCGACCGACGACCCGGTGCGCGGCATCCGGCTGCTCGTCGAGACGGGGCTCATGGCGGAGTTCCTCCCCGAGATCCCGGCGCTCAAGCTCGAGGTCGACGAGCACCACCACCACAAGGACGTCTACGAGCATTCGCTCACCGTGCTGCGGCAGGCGATCGAGCTCGAGAAGACGCGGAATCCGGTCCCTACGTCCGCTCCAGACGCCGCCGGCGCGTCGCCCGGAGCCTCTGGAGGTGGGGGCCCAGCCGCACCCGACGTGCCCCTGCGCCTGGCATCGCTCCTGCACGACATCGGCAAGCCCGCCACGCGTCGCCTGGAGCCGGGCGGCGGCGTGACGTTCTACCACCACGACCTCAAGGGCGCCCGGCTTGCGCGCAAGCGCCTGCAGGAGCTGCGCTTCGACTCCGACACGATCGCGACGGTGACGCGGCTCATCGAGCTGCATCTGCGGTTCTTCGGGTACTCCGAGGGCGCGTGGACGGACTCCGCGGTGCGCAGATATGTGCGGGATGCCGGACCCGAGCTCGAACGCCTGCACATCCTCACCCGCGCTGACGTGACGACGCGCAACGTGCGCAAGGCTCGCGGTCTGGCCGCCGCGTACGACGACATCGAGCGCCGCATCGCCGAGCTCACCGAGCAGGAGGAGCTCGACGCCATCCGGCCTGAGCTCGACGGCAACCGCATCCAAGAGGTGCTCGGCATCCCTCCGGGGCGCGAGGTGGGCGAGGCCTACCGGTTCCTGCTCGATCTGCGGCTCGACGAGGGCGTCGTCGGTGAGGAAGAGGCCGAGCGCCGTCTGCGCGCGTGGTGGGCCTCGCGCGGCGACGGCCACGCCTGACACCCGGTGTCAAGTCGGGCGGATTTCAGTTCGGTTACGAATCGTTCACTCGATTGCCGTCTCAGCCGGGGCGGGTGAAGATAGGCGGCACGAGTCGTGTCATCGGAGACGCGGCAACCCGACACACACCAGAGGTAGCACTCATGTCACTGCACCACAGCGCGCGCGGCCGGATCGGTCTCGCCATCGGAGCATTCGGGGCATCGGCCCTGCTCCTCGCAGGCTGCGCCGGCGGCGGAGGGGGTGGCAACGACGACGGCGGCAACGCGTCGGGCGAGCCGCTCATCGTCGGCACGACCGACAAGGTGACCACGCTCGACCCGGCAGGCTCGTACGACAACGGCTCGCTCGCCGTCCAGACCCAGGTCTTCCCGTACCTGGTGAACACGGACTACAACAGCACCGACGTCGTCCCCGACCTCGCGGAGTCGGCCGAGTTCACGTCCGACACCGAGTACACGGTCAAGCTGCCCGCCGGGCTCAAGTGGTCGAACGGCCACGACCTGACCTCGTCCGACGTCAAGTTCTCGTTCGACCGCAACCTCAAGATCGCCGACCCCAACGGCGCGTCGAGCCTGCTGTACAACCTCGACAGCGTCGAGACGCCCGACGACACCACCGTCGTCTTCCACCTCAAGACGGCGAACGACCAGGTCTTCCCGTTCATCCTGACGAGCTTCCCCGGCGCGATCGTCGACGAAGAGGTGTTCTCGGCCGACGCCGTGACGCCCGACAAGGACATCGTCGACGCGGACGCGTTCGGCGGCCCGTACTCGATCACGTCGTGGGACTTCAACAAGACGGTCGAGTTCACCCCGAACAAGAACTACAAGGGCCTGCTCGACAAGCCCGTCAACGACGGCGTCATCCTCAGCTACTTCGCGGAGTCGTCGAACCTCAAGCTCGCCGTCCAGGAGGGCGACGTCGACGTGGCCTACCGCAGCCTCTCGGCCACGGACGTCGACGACCTGAGCAAGAACGACAAGGTCAAGGTGGTCGACGGCCCCGGCGGCGAGATCCGCTACATCGTCTTCAACTTCAACACGCAGCCGTACGGTGCGACGACCGCTGAAGCCGACCCGGCCAAGGCGCTCGCGGTGCGCCAGGCGGTGGCCGACCTCGTCGACCGCCAGGCGATCTCGGAGCAGGTCTACAAGGGCACCTACACGCCCCTCTACTCCTACGTCCCCGAGGGCTTCGCCGGCGCGACCGACGCGCTCAAGGGTCTCTACGGCGACGGCAACGGCGGTCCCGACGTCGACAAGGCGAAGGCCACGCTCGAGTCGGCCGGCGTCACCACCCCGGTCGCGCTCAGCCTCCAGTACAGCCCCGACCACTACGGCCCGTCGTCGGGCGACGAGTACGCGCTCGTCAAGTCGCAGCTCGAAGAGAGCGGCCTGTTCACCGTCGACCTCAAGTCGACCGAGTGGGTGCAGTACTCGAAGGACCGCACCGCCGACGTCTACCCCGCGTACCAGCTGGGCTGGTTCCCGGACTACTCGGACGCCGACAACTACCTGACGCCGTTCTTCCTGACGGACAACTTCCTGGGCAACCACTTCAGCGACGAGCAGACCGAGCAGATGATCCTCGACCAGGCCGTCAACCCTGACCCGGCTGCCCGCACGAAGGAGATCGAGGACATCCAGGCGCGCGTCGCCGAGCTGCTTTCGACCGTCCCGCTGCTGCAGGGTGCGCAGGCGGCCGTCGCGGGCACCGGCGTCGACGGTGTCATCCTCGACGCGTCGTTCAAGTTCCGCTTCGCTCCGCTCACCAAGTAAGAGACGAGTGCAGGCGATGGGGCGGTCCGCTCGTCGGGCCGCCCCATCGCTGTGTGCGCACTCGTCTTCCGCACGACCCACAGATAGGCTCCGCCCATGACCAGCGACGTCGCTGCCGTCGAACAGCCGCCCCCCATGCTCCGCGCACCCCGCACCCGATCCGGCGGAGGGATGCTCTGGCGGTACCTGCTCGTCCGCTTCCTGCTGATCTTCCCGACCGTGCTGATCCTGGTCACGGTGGTGTTCTTCCTCATCCGCCTGACCGGAGACCCGATCACGGCGGCGCTCGGCGGCCGGCTCCCTCCCGACCAGCTGCAGGAGCGCATCCACGAGGCGGGCTTCGACCGCCCGATCATCGTGCAGTACTTCGAGTACCTCGGGCAGGTCTTCACCGGCAACTTCGGCACGACGCTGACCGACAACCAGCCGGTCACCGAGGTCCTGATCCGCTACGGCACGGCCACGCTCGAACTCGCCGTGTACGCGCTGCTCGTCGCGTTCGTCGTGGGCATCCCGCTGGGCCTGGTCGCCGCGGCCAAGCGCGACAAGACCCCGGATGCCGCACTCCGCGTCAGCGCGATCCTCTTCTACGCGACGCCGGTGTTCTTCGCCGGCCTCGTCGCGAAGCTCATCTTCTCGGTGTGGCTCGGCTGGTTCCCCGTGAGCGGCCGCGCGAGCGTGAGGACCGAGCTCGCGCTCAACCGCGAAGGCGGCACCGGGATCTACCTCATCGACGCCATCGCCAGCGGCAACCCCGCCTACGTGCAGGACGTCCTCCTCCACGCGGTCCTCCCGGCGATGACGCTGGGCCTCGCGATCGGCGGCGTCTTCCTGCGTCTCGTGCGCACCAACGTCATCGGCACGTTCAACATGCCGTACGTCGACGCGGCGCGCTCGCGCGGCGTGAGCGAGTACCGCCTCGTGCGCAAGCACGCGTACAAGCCGGCGCTCATCCCCATCGTCACGGTGATCGGACTCCAGGTCGCGATCCTGCTGTCGGGCGCGGTGCTCACCGAGACCACGTTCGAATGGCAGGGCATCGGGTTCCAGCTCGCGAAGTACCTCGGGTCGCGCGACTTCGTCGCCGTCCAGGGGATCGTCGCGATGATCGCGATCATCGTGGCCCTGACCAACTTCGTGGTCGACGTCATAGCGGCCTTCCTCGACCCGAGGGTGAGGTACTGACATGGCTCGTCGCTCGTTCCTGGACCGGATGCCCGTCGTCCACCAGCTGAGGCAGTCCGTCGGCCTGCAGCGCGGCATGCTCGTGACCGGCCTCGCGCTCACCGGGCTCTTCATCGTCGTCGCGATCTTCGCGCCCTGGATCGCGCCGTACAGCTTCAACCAGCTGCGCGGCCCCGACGGGCTGTTCGGCGCACAGCAGCCGCCGAGCGCTGAGCACTGGCTCGGCACGACGGTCGGCGGCTACGACGTGCTCTCGCGCACCATCTGGGGCGCGCAGACCGCGCTGTTCGTCATCGTCGTGGCGATCATCCTGTCGGTGTTCCTCGGCATCCTGCTCGGTCTCGTGTCGGGGTACCTCGGCGGCTGGCTCGACCGCGTGCTGGTGGTCATCGCCGACGCCATCTACTCGTTCCCGTCGCTCCTGCTCGCGATCGTGGCCGCGATCGCCATCAGCGGCGGCCAGTCGGGTCTCGTGCCGGGTGTCATGGCCGCGGCGATCGCCATCACGGTCGTCTTCATCCCGCAGTACTTCCGCGTCGTGCGCGCCGAGGTGGTCCGGGTGAAGGCCGAGGCGTTCGTGGAGTCGGCGAAGGTCATCGGCGCCTCCACGTGGCGCATCATGTTCCGCCACGTGCTGCGCAACTCGACCCGTTCGCTGCCGCTCATCATCACGCTGAACGCGTCCGAGGCGATCGCGACCCTTGCCGCGCTCGGCTTCCTCGGATTCGGCATCGAGCCGACCGCCGCGGCCGAATGGGGCTACGACCTCAAGGAGTCGATCGGCGACGTGTCGGCCGGCATCTGGTGGACGGCCATCCCGCCGGGCGTCGCGATCCTCATCGCGATCCTCGGGGTGACCCTCATCGGCGAGAGCCTCAACGACCTCGCCGACCCGCGCCTGCGCGCGCGTCGTCGGGCGTCCAAGGCGACGCCGGCCGACGCCGTCGCCGCGACCCAGCCGGTGTCGCGCGAGTTCATGGGAGAGGTGGAGTGATGGCTGCGGCATCCGATTCGCCCGCGGTCGACATCCGCGATCTCGATGTCACGTTCGTCACCGACGGCGGGGACGTGCACGCCGTGCGCGGCGTCAGCCTGGACGTCCGTCGCGGAGAGGTGCTCGCCATCGTCGGCGAGTCCGGCTCGGGCAAGACCGTCACGTCGCGCACGATCATCGGGCTGCTGCCCGAGACCGCCACGGTGGGCGGCGCGGTGCTGCTCGACGGCCTCGACATCGTCGGGCTCGACGCCGACGCCCTGCGCGAGATCCGCGGCTCCAAGGCCGCGATGATCTTCCAGGAGCCGTCGACCGCCCTGAACCCGGTCTTCACGGTCGGGTGGCAGCTCGCCGAGGGCCTGCGGGCGCACGGTGAGTACACGAAGGCGCAGGCCAGAAGCCGGGCCGTCGAGATGCTGCGGCGTGTCGGCATCCCGGATCCCGAGAAGCGGGTCGACGACTACCCCCACCAGTTCTCGGGCGGGCAGAAGCAGCGCATCGTGATCGCGATGGCGCTCGCGCTCGACCCGACGGTCATCATCGCCGACGAGCCGACGACGGCGCTCGACGTGACGGTGCAGGCCGAGATCCTCGACCTGCTGCGCGACCTGCGCGATCAGTACGGCACGGCGATCGTGCTGATCACCCACAACATGGGCGTCGTCGCCGACCTGGCAGACCGGGTGGCCGTGATGCTCGAGGGCGAGGTCGTCGAGACCGCACCGGTGCGCGAGCTGTTCGCGGCGCCGCAGCACGAGTACACGAAGCGGCTGCTCGCGGCCGTACCGCGGCTCGAGCTCGCCGATCGCACGCTCACCGCCGACGAGCAGGCCGCCGAGCCCGTCGTCGTGGCCGATCAGCTCGTCATCGAGTACGCCGGCAGGTTCGGGCGGCCCACCTTCCGTGCGGTCGACCGCGTGAGCTTCACGATCCGGCCGGGCGAGGTCCTGGGCCTCGTCGGCGAGAGCGGATCCGGCAAGACCACGATCGGCCGCGCCATCGCGGGTCTCACCCCGGTCGCCGGCGGGTCGCTGCGCGTGCTGGGCGTCGAGATGAACGGCGTGAAGGAGCGGCAGTTCCGTGCCCGTCGCAAAGAGCTCGGGTTCGTGTTCCAGGACCCGGCGACGAGCTTCAACCCGCTGCTGACGATCGCGCAGAACGTGGCCGAGCCGCTCGTCGTGCACTCCGACGCGTCCGACGCGAACGCGGCACGCGACCGGGTCGACGAGCTGCTCGACGCGGTGCAGCTGGGAGGCTCGTTCGGCGACCAGTTCCCGCACGAGCTGTCGGGCGGGCAGCGCCAGCGCGCGTCCCTGGCGCGTGCGCTCGCGCTCGACCCGAAGCTGCTCATCGCCGACGAGCCGACGAGCGCGCTCGACGTGTCGGTGCAGGCCCGCGTGCTCGAGCTGTTCCGCGAGCTGCAGGAGCGCTTCGGCTTCGCGACGCTGTTCATCACGCACGACCTCGCCGTCGTCGACATGCTGGCGCACCGCGTCGTCGTGCTGCACAAGGGCGTGATCGCCGAAGAGGGCCCGACCGCCCAGGTGCTCGGCGACCCGCAGGACGCCTACACGAGGCGCCTGCTCGCGTCGCTGCCGGTGCCCGACCCGACCGAGCAGGCCGCGCGCCGGGAGGCGTGGCGCGAGGGCTGACCCCGCCCGTCTTCGCCGCATCCGAACCGCCGGATCCGCGAAAGGGTATGTCTCCGCCGCCTCTGCGCGCAGAGACATACCCTTTCGCGGTTCCTGGGACGGGATGCCGGGTGCCCCGGCCGCGCCTACACTGGACGCACGCTCCCGCCGACGTCGATCGGAGCCGCCGTGCCGTCAGCCTGGTCAGACCGCCACGAGGTGTCGCCCGAGACCTCCCGTCTGCTGATCGAGCGCGCTCACGAGGAGCTCGTCGCCGGCAACGCGGGCGACCAGCGGCTCGGCGATGTGCGCTCGCTGGTTCGGGACTCCTGGCGACGCTCGCTCGACAGCCTCGTCGGCGCCGAGGGTCTGCCGCCGCTGGACCTCACGGCTGAGGAGCTCGAGGCCTACCGCCGGGCGCACCCGCTCGCCGCGGTCATCGACATGGTGCGCGGGCTGCTGCTGCCCGGCGACGCGTCCGAATCGGGTGTCGCGGTCGCCGTCGGTGACGCGGCCGGTCGCCTGCTGTGGGTCGAGGGCGACCGGCACGTGCGGCGCCTGACGGGCGACATGGGGTTCGTCGAGGGTGCGAACTGGTCGGAGGATGCGGTCGGGACCGCCGCTCCTGGCACGGCGATCGCCCTCGACCGCTCGGTGCAGATCCACGGCGCCGAGCACTTCAACCGGCTCGTGCAGCCGTGGTCGTGCACTGCCGCGCCCGTGCACGACCCCGAGACGCGCCGCATCCTCGGGGTGATCGACGTGACCGGAGGACTCGAGGCCGTCACGCCGCAGGCTCAGCTGCTCGTGGATGCCACAGCCCGGGCCATCGAGGGCGAGCTCCTGGTCGCACGTCTCAGGGCACGGGCCGAACCGGTGCGCCCGGCACGTCGTGCCCCTTCCCGCCGGCCGCAGCCGCTGCGCGCCACGCTGCGGGTGCTCGGGCGCGACCGTGCGCTGCTGGAGGTCGCGGGCGACGGCGCCGAGACCGTGTCGGAGCTCGGTCCGCGGCATGCGGAGCTGCTGCTCATGCTCGCGGTGCACCGCCAGGGGCTGTCGGCCGAGCGGCTCGGCGACCTGGTCTACGGAGAAGGCGGGGAGGCGGCATCCGTGACCCTCCGGGCCGAGATGGTGCGTCTGCGCCGCGCCCTGACGACGGCGGCGCCGGCGCTCGTCCCCGAGTCGCGGCCGTACCGGCTGGGCGTCGAACTCGAGACCGATGCGCACCAGGTGCTGTCGCTGCTGGACCGCGGTGCGCACCGGGTGGCGCTCGCGGCATATCGCGGCGATGTGCTGCCCGACTCGGTCGCGCCGGGGGTGGAGGAGTTCCGCGACACGGTGCGGACCGCGCTGCGCGAGGCGCTCATGGTCGAGGCATCCGTCGACGTTCTTCTCGCGTTCGCCGACACGTCCGCCGGCGCCGAGGACGTCGAGCTGCTGCGGCTGTGCCTGTCGATGCTGCCCGCCCGGTCGCCGCGGCGAGCGGGGCTGGTGGCGCGGATCGAGAGGATCGAAAGCGACGTCTGATTGCGGACCTGATCTGTCCGCAATGATCGCCATGATGGGTCACCCACAGAGAGGAACCCTCATGCTCAACGGATTCGCCACCCAGAACGTCTACTCCGCCGACCTCGACGCCGCGGCCGACTGGTACGCCGACGTGCTCGGCATCGAGCCCTACTTCCGCCGCCCGGGATACGTGGAGTTCCGCGTCGGTCCGTACGAGCACGAGTTCGGCATCATCGACGCGGCCTGGCGCCCCGACGCCGTTCCCGCGGAGCCCGGCGGCCCGATCCTGTACTGGCAGGTCGACGACGTCGAGGCCGTCAACGCGGCGCTCCTCGAACGGGGAGCGACCCAGTTCCAGCCGGTCACGGTGCGGGGCGAGGGGTTCGTGACGGCATCCGTCGTCGACCCGTTCGGCAACCTGCTCGGGGTCATGCAGAACGTCCACTTCGCCGGCGTCCGCGAGCGCCTCGGCGCCTGACACGCACCGCTGTCCCCGGGCGCCACAGGCGCGCAACGTGATGCAACGTTGCGCGGCCTACCTTCTTCGCAGGCGACGACGACCGCCGCCGAAGCGTCGAAGGAGACCAGCATGACCATCGTCGAAGAGGGCGTCTCGAGCGTCTACGCCGCCCCCGGGCAGCGCGGCTCGATCGCCGACTACCGCCCCCGTTACGGCCACTACATCGGCGGGGAGTTCGTGGAGCCCATCAAGGGCCAGTACTTCGAGAACGTCTCGCCCGTCACGGGCAAGCCGTTCACCGAGGTCGGCCGCGGCACCGTCGAAGACGTCGACCGCGCCGTCGACGTCGCCTGGAAGGCGTTCGAGTCCTGGAAGCGCACGACCCCGTCCGAGCGCGCGAACATCCTCAACAAGATCGCCGACCGCATCGAGGCGAACCTCGAGCGCATCGCCGTCGCCGAGACGTGGGAGAACGGCAAGCCGGTCCGCGAGACGCTGGCCGCAGACATCCCGCTCGCCGTCGACCACTTCCGCTACTTCGCGGGAGTGCTGCGCGCCCAGGAGGGGTCGCTCAGCGAGATCGACGAAGACACGGTGGCGTACCACTTCCACGAACCGCTGGGCGTGGTCGGCCAGATCATCCCGTGGAACTTCCCGATCCTGATGGCGACGTGGAAGCTCGCCCCGGCGCTCGCGGCAGGCAACTGCGTCGTGCTCAAGCCCGCCGAGCAGACGCCGGCGTCTATCCTCTTCCTGTTCGACATCATCGGCGACCTGCTGCCCGCCGCCGTCGTGAACATCGTCAACGGCTTCGGCATCGAGGCGGGTGCGCCGCTCGCGCAGCACAAGCGCATCCGCAAGGTCGCGTTCACGGGCGAGACCACGACCGGCCGGCTCATCATGCAGTACGCGTCGCAGAACCTGATCCCCGTCACGCTGGAGCTCGGCGGCAAGAGCGCCAAAGTCTTCTTCGAAGATGTGGCGCGCTCCACCGACGACGCCTATTACGACAAGGCGCTCGAGGGCTTCACCTTCTTCGCGCTGAACCAGGGCGAGGTGTGCACGTGCCCGTCGCGAGCGCTCATCCAGCGCTCGATCTACGACCGGTTCCTCGGCGACGGGCTCGACCGCGTCTCGAAGATCGTGCAGGGCAACCCGCTCGACCCGGCGACGATGATCGGCGCCCAGGCGTCGAACGACCAGCTCGAGAAGATCCTGTCGTACATCGAGATCGGCAAGGCGGGCGGCGCGAAGCTCCTCGCCGGCGGTGAGCGCGTCGATCTCGGCGGCGACCTGTCGGGCGGGTACTACGTCGCGCCGACGGTGTTCGAGGGCACCAACGACATGCGGATCTTCCAGGAGGAGATCTTCGGGCCGGTCGTCTCGGTCACGAGCTTCGACGACTTCGACGACGCCATCAACATCGCGAACGACACCCTGTACGGCCTGGGTGCCGGCGTGTGGAGCCGCTCGGGCGACACCGCGTACCGCGCGGGTCGTTCGATCGAGGCGGGGCGCGTGTGGACCAACACGTACCACCAGTACCCCGCACACGCCGCGTTCGGCGGGTACAAGCAGTCGGGCATCGGCCGCGAGAACCACCTCAAGATGCTCGACCACTACCAGCAGACGAAGAACCTGCTGGTGTCGTACGCCGAAGGCAGCATGGGCTTCTTCTGAGCCCTCCTCCACGGCCGGTCCGCCTCCGGGGGGCGGCTGACCGGCATCCCCGACCCGGGCGGAGCACGCCTCAGCGGCTCCGCCCGGGTCTTCCCCCCATCCCGCTCTTCCGCATCCATGTCCCGAGAGTCGACCGCCGACGGCGGAGAGGGCCGGAAGTCCGGGACATGCTCGACAGTGACCAGGAGACGTCGATGGCCGAGAACAGCGGATACTCGCGTGTGGCGGTGACGGATGCCGCGGCATCCCTTCTCCGTCAGCTGACGGTGCAGCACGGGAAGCTGATGTTCCATCAGTCGGGCGGATGCTGCGACGGCAGCGCGCCGATGTGCTTCCCGGTGGGCATGTTCCAGACCGGCCCGTCGGATGTGCGGCTGGGCGACCTGGACGTCGGGCTCGACGATCCGGTGGAGGTGTTCATCTCGCAGGCGCAGTTCGAGTACTGGAAGTACACGCACCTCACGATCGACGTCGTCCCCGGCCGCGGCGCGGGCTTCAGTGTGGAGGGCCCGACGGGCAACCGGTTCATCATCCGCTCGCGCATGCTGGACGACGGCGAACTTGTCCACTTCGGTCTCAAATTCGCTAGCTAAACTAGTGAAATATCGCTAGCCTATCTAGTTAAAGCGAGCCAACGGAGGCTCGCCCCAGGGAGGGAAGAGCAATGCGCAAGAAGATCCTCACCGCCGTGTGTGCCACGGCACTGGCCGCGGGCGCGGTTCTCGCCGTGCCCACCGCGGCATCGGCGTCGGGCTACGGCAAAGACATCAACGACGGCTGCGGCGCGAGCTACGGACAGCTCGTGTCGACCGCACGTGCCATCGGGCACATCGAGGGCAGCGTCAGCGGTGCGAAGAACTTCGTCGAGAGCGGCCTCGCGGCGGCCCACGGCTGCGGCTGAGCCGGCGGAACCTGAACCCACACGATCGACCCCAGACGCCCGCCGCACCGCTCAAGGGTGCGGCGGGCGTCTCGCGTTCGCGGCGCCTAGAGCCAGCCGTTCTCGTCGGCGATGCGCGCGGCGTCGGCGCGGTTGCGGCCCTCGGTCTTGCCGATCGCGCTCGACAGGTGGTTGCGCACCGTGCCCTCCGACAGGTGCAGCATCTGCGCGATGTCGGCGATCGAGCCGCCGGTGCGTGCGGCGGCCAGCACGTCGGTCTCTCGCTCGGTGAGCGGCGACGCGCCCTGGGCGAGCGAGTCCGCCGCCAGTGCCGGGTCGACGACCCGCAGCCCCTGCGCCACCCGGCGGACGGCGTCGGCGAGCTGGGCGGCGGGGGTGTCTTTCACGACGAACCCCGATGCGCCGGAGCGCATCGCCCGGGCGAGATACCCGGGTCGCCCGAAGGTCGTGACGATCAGCACGCGGCACCCGGGCAGGGCGGAGCGCAGCGCGGCGGCCGCCGCGATCCCGTCCATGCCGGGCATCTCGATGTCGAGCAGCGCCACGTCGGCGCGGGCCTCGATCGCGGCCGCCACGACCTCGTCGCCGCGTCCGACCTCGGCGACGACCTCGATGTCGGGCTCCAGCCCGAGCAGGGCCGAGAGGGCGCCGCGCACGAGCGCCTGATCGTCGGCGATGAGCAGCCGGATCACAGGGTCACCTCCAGCCGGAAGCCGCCGAGGTCGCTGCGGCCGAGCGAGAGGCGCCCGCCGGCGGCATCCACGCGCTCCCGCAGGCCGGCCAGGCCGGTGCCGGTGCCGCTGTCGACGGGCCCCACGCCGTCGTCCTCGACCGCGATGCGGCCGGGCTCGAGGCGGATGCGGCACCGCGTGGCGTGGGCGTGGCGCACGACGTTCGTGACGCCCTCGCGCACGACCCAGCCGGCCAGCTCCCGGTGCTCGGGAGCGACGGCGTCGGTCGTCGACGGCGCCTCGAGTGCGATGTCGACGGCGTCCAGGGCGACCCGGGCGGCGGCCAGCTCTCCGCTGATGCTCACGCCGCGGAAGCCCGCGACGGTGGCGCGGACGTCGGCGAGGGCGCCGCGCGAGAGCGCCTCGACCTCGGCGAGCTCGGCCTTGGCGCGTTCCGGGTCGGCGTCGACGAGCCGGCGGGCGAGCTCCGTCTTGACGGTGATCACGGTGAGCGAGTGCCCCAGGATGTCGTGGATGTCGCGCGCGACCCGCCCGCGCTCGCGCTCGGCGGCGAGACGCTCGACCTCGCGCTGGGCCATGCGCATGCGGGCCAGCGAGTCGATCGACCGCATGAAGGCGGCCATCATGAGCGAGATCGAGGCGATGATGGCGGGCACCCACAGCACGTCGGCGTTCCAGCCCGAGCCGATGACGTCGAAGAGCAGGGCGAGGCCGGCGAGCCCGAACACCGACATCCACGTCACGCGCCACGGGAACAGGGCGGTCGCGATGACGACGCCGACGTAGGTCCACAGGGCGCCGACGCCCCAGCCGAGCCACGGCCACAGCGCGAACGAGAGCGCGAAGACCGCCGCGATCGGCACGGCGCGGCGGCGGAGGGGCAGCGTCCAGTTGATCGGCGTCGCGACGAGGAACGCCAGCGCGTACACGCCCAGCAGCGTGATCCCGATGGCCGCCGACGCCGTGGATCCCGCGGCGTGCACGATCTCGGTGCCCGCGCTGAACAGCCACAGCAGCGACACCCCGCCGCCGACGTACCAGCGCAGCGCCGGCATCGACCACAGCACCGACGGCGCGCTGTAGCCGTCGACCGTGCGTCCGCCGCTGGACCGCATGATCCACAGCGGCCCCCATGCCTGCTGCCGTTCCGACGTCTCGCTCACGCTCTCACCTCGTCCTTCACCCTAGGGGCGGCCCCCTGCGTTGCACTCCTGGCACGAGAGACGGATGGATGCCGGCGGCCGCGGCCGCCGGCATCCACTCCTCTCGTCACACGCGCTTCGTGTCGCGACGGAAGAAGAACACCGTGCCGGCGATGAAGATGCCGAGCCACACGACGGCGTTCAGCAGCGCGAGGGCGTCGAACGGCGCCCCGGTGAGCGGTTCGCGGGCGATCTCGCTGATGCCGTAGACCGGCGTGAACTTCGCGATGACCTGCATGAAGTCGGGCATCGTCTCGATCGGGTAGAAGAGGCCGCCGAGGAAGGCGAGCACCACGATGGCGAGGCTCGTGATCTGGGCGACGTTCTCGCTGCGCACCATGTAGCCGACCATGAGTCCGAGCGTGGTGAAGACGGCTCCGGCGAGCAGCCAGGCGGCCAGGCCCGTCGCGATCCACTGGATCGGCGAGAGCTGGATGCCGGCGATCGCGCCCGCGGCGAAGGTCGCGATGATCGCCACGACGCCGAACAGCATGCCGGCGATCATCTTGACGATGACGTTGACGAGCGGGTTCAGGGGGGTGAGGCGCAGCTGGCGGCTCCAGCCCTGGGCGCGCTCGACGGCGACGGCGGCGCCGGTCTGGGTGGCCGACATCATGGCCCCGTACATCGCCATCGACACCATGATGTAGGCGGCGACCGATGGTCCGCCCTCCGCGATGGGGGTGGCGGTGAGCTGCGTGTCGCGCAGCGGCAGGCCGATGATGACGAACATCACGATGGGGAACGCGATCGTGAAGATCATCGTCCGCCGGTTGCGCAGCTTGCGCTTGAGCTCGATGCCGAGATACGTGAGGTTGAAGCCGCCGAAGGGCGGGACGCGGCGGTCGAGCTGCACGCGGTCGGTGGCGGTCGCGGTGGTCATGACTTGTCCCCTTCCGAGGTGAGGGCGAGGAAGACGCTCTCGAGGTTCTGGGCGGTGATCTCGAGGTCGCGCGCCGGGGTCTGCGTGAGCAGATGCCGGGCGACGGCGTCGGAGTCCTTCGTGTGGATCGCGATGCGGTCGCCCTTGGTCTCGACGTCGTCGACGCCGGGCAGGGCGGCGATCGCGACGGCGTCAGCGCCGGGCAGCGTGGCATGGACGATGCGGCCCGACACGAGGTTCTTGATCTCGGCGGTCGTGCCGTCGGCGACGATGCGGCCGCGGCTCATCAGCACGATGCGGTCGGCGTACTCGTCGGCCTCGTCGAGGTAGTGGGTGGCGAACAGCACCGTGCGGCCGCGGGCGGCGTCGGCGCGGATGGCGCTCCAGAACGAGCGGCGGCCTTCGACGTCCATGCCGGTGGTGGGCTCGTCGAGGATCAGCAGGCCGGGGTCCGACAGCAGCGCCATGGCGAAGCGCAGCCGCTGCTGCTGACCGCCCGAGCACAGGCCCACGAGCCGGTCCCCGATCTCGCCGATGCCGGCGCGCTGCATGACCTCGGCGACGGGCCGGGTGTCGGCGAAGAGGCTCGCGGTCAGGTCGAGGGTCTCGCGCACCGTGATGTCTTTCAGCAGCCCGCCCGTCTGCAGCACGGCGCTCACCAGGCCGTGGGCGATCGCGCCGCGGGGCGACTCGCCGAAGACGCGGACGGCGCCCGAGTCGGGCTGCGAGAGCCCGAGCAGCATGTCGATCGTCGTCGTCTTGCCGGCGCCGTTCGGGCCGAGGAAGGCGACGATCTCGCCGGGCCGCACCTGCAGCGTCACGCCGTCGACGGCCGTGACGGCGCCGAAGCTCCTGCGCAGGTCCGTGGCGTCGACGGCCCAGAGCGGGGCGGTCGTGGCCGCTTCCCGCGTCGCCGTGGTGGTCTGTGTGATGTCCATGTCTCCATGGTGGCGACCGCGGCCCGCCCGGCCCTCACACGGGCGTCACGACGTACCCGTGACATCCGTCACGGGTGGGTCGGGTGCCGGGGGCCCCGGCCGATGGGCGGCCCTGGCCGACGGCATCCGACTCTTCCGGGTTTGGGGCGCGTGTCGGGCGGTCGGGGCGCAAGAGGTGCGCCCCGAACGATGCGGACGCGCCCCAAACCCGGGAGGAGAGGTCGGCGTCAGGCGCTGTCGCGGATGTCGCGGGCGAACCCGACGGCATGCTCGCGCAGGGCGGCGATGCGCCGGTCGCGGGCTGCCTTGACGTCGAAGCCGAGGTACGCGGGCGGCACGGGGCGACGCACGTTGACGGAGCACTCGAAGTTCTCGCACAGGAGAGTGCCGACGGTGTCGCCGTTGCGACCGGCCTTGCCGGCACGCTTGGCGCTGAAGAGCACGACCTCGTTGGGGAGGGTGACGTCTTCGCACCACGAGCACTGGGCGCGCACGCGGGTGCGCTGCTCGGTCTGGCGCAGCAGGATGCCGACGGGCTGGTCGTCGACCGCCACCACCAGGAACCCGGCGAGGGGCTGCTTGGGATCGCGCCAGCCGAAGTAGTCGAGCTTGTCCCAGTCCACCTGGCGCAGGTCGGGGACGATGAGCGAATTGCGTTCGCGGAGCGAGGCGTTGACGAAGGACGCGCGGATGTCCTTCTCGGTGAATGCGTGCATGATTCCTTGATTCACGAAAGAGGGTCGCCGAAAGACGACGAAGGATGCCGCAAGCCGGCGGCCTGCGGGTGATGCGGGCGCGTCACCTGTGGTTCAGAACCGGGCGACGCGCGCAGCTACATCCCCTCGGCGCTTCGCGCGCCGAGGACCCCCTCACGCCCACGGGGCGTCGCGACCGTCATCTGCACGCCCGACAGCATACGCCCCGTGCCCTCCGCGGAGGCTGGATGCGGTCTCCGCGGGGGGTCGGCGCGCACGCCGTGCGATTGGGGCGCACGCCGTCCGATTGGGGCGCACGCCACGCGCCCCGATTGCACGCGGCGCGCCCCGAACGGGGATCAGTGTCCGGTCAGGCCGCTCAGTAGCGCGCCGAACACCCCGGCCTGCGACAGGATCCAGAACAGCGCGAACGCGCCGATGATGACGATCGGCAGCCATGGCACCCGCTGCTGCAGGCGGCGGCCCTGCGGGGCGACGCCGGGCGGCGGTCGCAGCGCTTCCACGGGCGGTGTGAACGGGACGGCGGATGTCGCCTGCCCGGGCGCGCCGGCGGTCCCGGGCGCGCCGACCCCGGCCCCGGCCCCGCCCGCGCCGACCCCGGCAGCACCGGCCCCGGCCGGCGGGGTGCTCAGGGCGGCGGCATCCGGAATCGACGGCGGGGGCGCGGCGAGGCGGTCGTCGCGCCAGCGCGCCCACTGCGCGAACTTGTCGAGCAGCGCGCCCACGACCGAGAACAGCCACGCCCACGTCGCAGGATCGAGGGTCGAGAAATCGCGTCGCCCGTAGAGGAAGAGCCAGTCGTCGACGATCTCGACGTCGAGGGCGGCGGCGTGGTCGATGAACCGCGCCATGATGTCGGGCGTGAACAGGTACAGCGCATCGGCCTCGTAGCCCTCGGGGCAGTAGAGGTCGAAGTAGCGATCGAAGTCGCCTTCGAGGCTGAGCCGCTGGTCCTTGTCGAACGACGTGGGCAGGTTCGACCCGAACAGCGAGTTGTTGCTCGTCGCGTCGAGCACGATGTTGGGCAGCGGCACGTCGAGCTTGACCGCGACGTACCCCCAGTTGTGGGTCGTCTTGTTCTTGCCCGAGCCGGTCGTGTACTGGAAGTTGCCGAACTCGACGAACCGCGGATGCTCGCCGCGCACGAGGTCGGTGGCGTAGCGCGAGCTGCCGTGCGAGAAGATCATGCCGGGCAGCCCGGGGTCGTCGAACCGCGGCACGTAGCTCATGCCGTTGGCGCGGGCGAAGCGGTCGAGGCGGTACATGCGCTCGCCGCTGCCGCGGGCCAGGCGCACGCCGACGAGCACGGCGACGGTCACGATGCCGCCGATGAACAGCAGTGGCACGAAGGCGCTGAGCAGGCCCCAGCCGGCGCCTTGTCCGGAGCCCGCGATCCCCGCGGCGATGGCGCCGAAGACGGCCGTGATGAGGGTCAGCGCCACCGAGCCGAAGACGAACAGCACGACGATGCCGGCGACGACGAACACGACGATCGTGGCCGATCCGCTCGGCAGACGGCCGCTGCGCTTGAGCTCCTGCACGAAAGCGCGGCCGGCGCCGGGCGGCACGGGTTCCACGAGCGGCCGGGCGTCGAAGGTCGGTGGTGCCGGCTGCGGAGAGCTCATGCGCACACGCTACCCGGGAGCCCGGCATCCGACCCGGCGTGGATGAGCGGATGCCGCACCTCCGGCCTCCCGCGGGTCATCGGTTATCGATAGCATCGATGACCGGCCCGCGCCGACGCGGGACCGGCGAGGAGGACCCGGAATGGACCAGGACGTCGAGACGAGACCGCGCGAGTACGAGCGGTTCCAGAGGCCGGTGCCCGATTGGTTCCGCGATGCCAAGCTCGGGATCTTCGTGCACTGGGGGGCCTACTCGGTTCCCTCATGGGCGGAGCCGATCGGTGCGCTCGGCACGATCGACGACACCCGGTGGTACCGCCACAATCCGTACGCCGAGTGGTACTTCAACACCATCCGGATCGCGGGCAGCCCGGCGGCCGACCACCACCGCGTGAGTTACGGCGGCCGGCCGTACGACGACTTCCTCGACGACTGGACCGCCGAGCGCTTCGACGCCCACGCCCTCGTGGCGCAATTCGCGCAGGCGGGCGCACGCTACGTCGTGCCCACGACCAAGCACCACGACGGCATCGCGCTGTGGGACGCCCCGCTCACCGGCGACCGAAACACCGTGGCCCGCGGTCCGCGGCGCGACCTCGTCGGGGCCTTCGCCGAGGCGACGCGCGCCGCCGGGCTGCGGTTCGGCGCGTACTACTCGGGCGGTCTCGACTGGCATGCGGCGCCGTCGGCGCCCATCGAGTCCGACGCGCAGCTCGTGCCGCCGGCGGGCGACGAGTACGCCCGGTACGCGCACGACCACGTCGTCGACCTGATCGAGCGGTACCGGCCCGACCTGCTGTGGGGGGACATCGGGTGGCCGGCTGCCGGGCATGCGCCAGGGCCGTTCAGCCTCGCCGACGTGTTAGACCGCTTCTACGCGGCCGCCCCCGACGGTGTCGTCAACGACCGGTGGAGCGGCGTGCACGCCGACTACCGCACGAGCGAGTACGAGAGCGGCCGGTCCAACGAGAGCGCCGGCGCGTGGGAGAACTGCCGCGGCATCGGCTACTCCTTCGGTTACAACCGCCTCGAGGGTGAGGAGCACAACCTCGACGGACCCGGCGCGATCCGGCTGTTCGTCGACGTGGTGTCGCGCGGTGGCAACCTGCTGCTGAACGTCGGGCCGACGGCATCCGGAGTCCTCCCCCCGCCGCAGGCGGCGACGCTGCGCGCGCTCGGCGCGTGGAACGCCCGGCACGGCGACGCGGTCTTCGGCTCGCGGCCGCTCGAGGGCGCGACGCCCTCGGATGAGCCGTGGGTGCGCTGGACGCGCACCGGCGACCGCGCCAACGCGGTGATCGACGCGAGCGGGCGGGTCGAGTTCGCTGCGCCGGTGGGAGTGGATGCCGCCACCGCCGCGACCGTCGACGGCACGCCCGTCGCAGCCGAGCGCCGCGGCGACACGCTCGTGCTCGACGTGCCGGCGGAGCCGACGGGTCCGGCGGTCGTGAGATTCCTCACCCCATGAAATCCGGATTGTTGATAACCGATTATCGATTAGTGTATGTTCGACCCGTCCCGATGATGTGCCCACGAGAGGATCGACGATGATCACCAGACGTACCCTTGCTGCGATCGGCGCCGGAGCGACCGCCGTGACGCTCCTTGCCGGCTGCTCCTCCAGCGCCCAGAGCGGAGGTGACAGCAAGGACGAGAAGATCGAGCTGCGCGTCCTCGTCAACGTGACGCCGAACCTCACCGAGGACTGGTGGAACGAGCTGGTCGCGCCGTTCGAGAAGGCCAACCCCAACATCGACGTCGTGATCGACAACCCCGGCCAGGAGGGCGTGAGCGCCGCCGTGCCGCGTCTGCTCGCCGCCGGCCAGGCGCCCGACGTCGTGCAGTCGGTGTCGCCGTCGCCCGAGCTCGCCGAAGAGCTCGTCGACCTGTCGGACTACGACTGGGCGACGAGCGGCCCGCTCGCCGACCAGTACTCGATCGACGGCAAGTACTACATGGCCGGCGTCGGCGTGCAGCTGCAGAGCCTGTGGTTCTACAACAAGGACGCGTTCGCCGCTGCCGGCATCGACGAGGTGCCCACGACCGTCGACGAGCTGAACGACGACCTCGCCAAGCTCAAGGACGCGGGCTGGACGCCGATCCAGACCGGCGGCGACTGGATGTCGAGCCACGCGCTGCAGACGCTCGCGCTGCCGTCGATCGTCGGCGAGAACCCCGACTGGTACGCCGACATGAACTCGGGCAAGACGACGTTCTCGAAGAGCTACGGCGACTACACCGAGCTCTACGCGGACTGGATCTCGAAGGGCTACACCAACGCCGACGCGCTCGGCGTGAAGTATGTCGACGCCGAGCAGACGTTCCTCTCGGGCGGCGCTGCGCTGTACCCGATGGGCAGCTGGTTCGTCGGCAGCGAGGCGAAGGCGACCGACCCGGCGCCGATCGGCGTCTTCCGCAGCCCCGCGGTCGACGGCGTCGACGACCCGGCCATGGGCGCCAACATCGCGAGCCCCTACGTGATCATGAAGGAGTCGAAGCACGAAGAGGCGGCGGCCAAGCTCGTCGAGTGGCTCGTCACCGACGAGGACGCCGTCATGAGCCAGCTCGAGGTCGACGGCAACTACCGCGACGGCTACGAGTACGACATGACCGACCTCGGCAAGGAGCTGCTGCAGATCGTCTCCGACACCCCGGCGTCGGCCTACACCCCGACCGGCGGCGGCTATGGCGAGAAGAAGCTCCCCGACGGCTACTCGGGCGAGATCAACACGCAGACGCAGGCGCTGCTCGGCGGCACCTCGGCCGCCGATGTGAACAAGGCCATGGACGCCTGGTTCCTCGCCAACGCCCAGTGAGACCTGCCGCCGCGCCGGTGACGCGATGAGCGCCGCCGAGCCGGCGCGGCGGCAACCCCCTCGTATCGATGACGACACGAAAGCAGACTGAGATGGCCGACACCGTGGCCCGCCTGGCGGGCACCACGAGCTCCCGGGCGCAGGCGCCCGCCCGCCGGCGAGGGCTCACCTCGTGGCAGGACCGCCTCGCCGGGGTGATCATGGGCGGCCCGGCGCTCATCGTCTTCATCGCGATGTTCCTCATCCCGATGGTGCTGGCGGTGGTGCTGAGCTTCACGGACTGGAACGGCTACAGCCTGCACTTCGACTTCATCGGGCTCGAGAACTACACGAAGGCGTTCAAGAACCCCCGCACGATCGACGCCGCCGCCTTCACCGCCGTCATCGCGGTCGCCGGCACGATCCTGTGCAACGGCATCGGGCTCGGCGTCGCCGCCCTCATCGCCGGCAACGGCCGCGGCAACACGGTGCTGCGCACGATCTTCTTCTACCCGTACATCATCAGTGCGCTGATCATCGGGTTCCTGTGGTCGGCGATCCTCTCGCCGCAGGGTGCGATCAACTCGCTGCTCACACAGTTCGGCGTGAGCCCCCTCCCCTTCCTCACCGACGTGACCTTCGCGACGGTCAGCGTGATCCTCACCATCGTGTGGTCGCATTTCGGCTTCAACATGATCCTGTACCTGGCCGGCATCAAGTCGGTGCCCGCGGAGTACTACGAGGCCGCGACGGTGGACGGGGCATCCCGCTGGCAGCAGTTCAAGAGCATCACGGTGCCGCTCATCGCCCCGGTGGTGACCGTCAACCTCGTGCTGACCCTCGTCGGCCTGCTCAAGGCGTACGACATCATCCTGGCTCTGACCGACGGCGGCCCTGCCGCCTCGACGCAGACGATCGTGTACCAGATCCTCCGCGACTCGTTCGCGCACGCGAACCTCGGGTTCGGCGCGGCGCAGTCGATCGTGCTGCTCGTCGTGACCGCGGTCATCGGCCTGGCCGTGACCTTCGCCCGACGCGGCGCCGACCAGAAGGCGAGCGAATCATGACCATCTCGACCGAGACGACGGGCCCGAGCATCGCGGGCGAGGTCTACCTCGCCGACGTGCGGCGCAAGCCGCGCCGCGGCCGCCGTCGGGGCCCGGGTGCGGCCGCCGAGCGCACGCCGCTGGCCGTCAGGATCGTCAAGTGGGTGCTGCTCAGCGTCCTCGCGCTGATCATGCTCGTGCCGATGTACATCCTGGTGATCAGCGCGTTCAAGCCGCAGGCCGAGATCGTGCTGCATCCGCTGCTGATCACGCCCGACATGTTCACGTTCGACTACCTGTGGAACGCGATCACGAGCGAGAAGTTCAACGTGGTCGGCGCCTACGGCATCACGCTGCTGTTCGTCGCGCTGGTCAACTTCTTCTGCATCGTGCTGTCGGCGCCGGTCGCGTACGTGATCGCCCGGGGCCGCACGCGCTGGCACGTGCTGCTGCTCGTGGTGTTCGTGTCGGGCCTGTTCATCCCCGGCCAGGTGACGCTCATCCCGGTGGTGTTCGTGCTGCGGGTGCTGGGCCTCATCAACACGATCCCCGGGTTCATCCTGTTCGAGACGGCGGCCACGCTGCCGGTGACGATCTTCCTGTTCTCGGCGTACCTGCGCACGATCCCGCGCGACATCGACGAGGCTGCGGCGCTCGACGGCGCGAGCCGCATGCGCGCGTTCTGGTCGTGCATCTTCCCGATCATGCGTCCGGTGGTCGCGACGATCATCGTGCTGAACTCGATCGGCGTGTGGAACGACTTCGTCAGCCCGCAGATCATCCTCGGTCCCGGTTCCGGCATCTACACGGTCACCACCGGCGTCTACGCGGCGGTCGGCGAGTACTCCACCGACTACACCGTGCTGTTCCCGACGCTGCTGCTGGCGATCGCGCCGGCCGTGGTCTTCTTCATCATCATGCAGCGGCACATCATCGGCGGCCTGGCCGCCGGGGCGACGAAGGGCTGACGGATGCCGCATCCCATCCCCGCCCGCCCGCTCACGGCGATCCCCGCCTGGGCCGTGCTGCAGCGCCGCCTGTTCGCCGAGATCGAAGACGCGTGGCGCCTGTTCTCCGAGACCTTCACGCGCCCCGACGGCGGCGTGAAGTTCGACGCGGTCTTCGAGGACCGCGACGGCGTCGACGATCTCTACGAGCCGTTCTTCAACTGGCCGGCGTTCTACCTGCTGGGCGGCAGCGATGAGGTGCTGGCCGCCGCGAAGCACCACTGGGAGGGCGTCACCGCGCAGCTCGCCGAGGCCGGCATGGTCACCGGCGAGTACGAGAACGGGTACGACTGGTTCCACCAGGGCGAGTCGCTCATCTTCTTCTACGCGCTGTGCGCCGCCGACCCGGCAGACCCGGTGTTCGCCGAGCGTGCCCGACGGTTCGCGGAGCTGTACACGGATGCCGCGCACGGCAACTACGACGGCATCCGCAACATCATCACCGCGCCGCACAACGGCGCCCTCGGTCCGCGCCCGGGCCTGAGCGACGCCCCCGAGCCGTACTCGGCCGACCGCCGCGAGATGCGGCCGTACGGACTGCCGCTGGAATACGTGCCCGGCGTCGACGAGTGGGACGACCTGGCCGATCCGGCGCTCGCGACGGCGATGGGCGAGGCGATGCACCGCGCCGCCGCCGGAGACGTCGCCGTCAACCTCGCCGCCACCAGCCTGGTCGCGAACCGCTGGCTGTACGACGGCGACGAGGCGTCGGCCGCCTGGCTGCGCACCTACGTCGACGGCTGGCGCGCCCGCGCCGCCGAGAACGCCGGGCTGATCCCCGACAACGTCTCGCCCGACGGCATCGTGGGCGGCCTGCACGAGGGCCGCTGGCACGGCGGGCACTACGGCTGGACGTGGCCGCACGGCCTCCCCTCCATCGGCATGGCGACGGTCATCGCCGGCATCAACGAGGCTTTCGTGACCGGCGACGACTCCGCGCTCGACATGGCGCGCGTCGTGCTCGACACGGTGCTCGACCACGCGGTCGTCGCCCCCATCGCCGAGACCCCGTTCAGTCTGCGGGGCGGCTGGCTCGCCCGCTGGGGAGAGGATGCCGCCACCCCGTCACTCCTGGTGCCCCACCGCTTCGGGCGCCATGGCTGGTTCGACTACGGCCCGATGCCGCTCGAGCTGCCGCTGTGGGTGTGGTGGTGGTCGCGCCGCGACGACGACCTGGCACGCCTGCGCCGCGCGGTCGAGGGTCTGCCGCCCATGGCCGATCCGGTGAAGCCGTTCCGCGACAAGGCCGAGGCGGGCCACGAGGCGCCGTGGCTGGCGTTCCTCGACGGCGAGCTGCCCGACTATCCGGAGCGCGCGCTCGAGATGGCCCTCGGTCAGGTGGCGCGTCGCGTCGCGCTGATGCAGGGAGCACCGACGGATCCGGATGCCGCACACCTGCACTTCTGGCAGCGCGTGAACCCGGTGGTCACCGAGGTGCTGGGCCAGTTGATCTCGGGCACCCCGCAGGTGCTCTACAACGGCGGACTGCCATTCGCCGCGGTCGTCTACGAGGACGCGGATGCCGGGCGCCCCGGTCTGCCGCCCGACGTGGCGGCGCTGGTCTCACGCCTCGACGGCGACGACATCGATGTGTCCTTCGTGAACACGTCGACCACCCGCGCTCGCCGCGTGGTGGTGCGGGCCTCGCGCTTCGGCGAACGGCGCATCGCGTCGGTCACCGCCCACACCGAGGCCGACGGCGTGTACCCCGGCCGCAGCACCGCGTACGCGGCGACGCCCGGGCACCCGGTCTCGGTGACGCGTGAGCTCAACCACGACGACGATGCGGTCGTCATCGACCTGCCGCCCGCGCACCGCGCCGACCTGACTCTGCACACGGTGAGCTCCGGCGTCACGCCGCGGCACCGGGGTGCGGCATCCACTCTTCCCCTGTCTCTCGAAGGAGTGCCCCATGTCTGATCCTGCTGCCGCGTTCCCGCGCCCCGACTTCGACCTGCCCGTACGCGGCGACGCCTACCGCCGCGCCGACCCGCAGACCCTGCGCGAACTGGAGCGCGTGTCGTCGGCCACCGCGTGCGCGAAGCTGCACGGCATGGGCATCACGCGGTCGTTCGTCGAGGGCCCGCGGCCGCTCGCCGAGGGCCAGCGCGTCGTCGGCTCGGCGATCACGCTGCAGTTCATGCCGCAGCGCGAAGATCTCGCGTCGGGTCACGGCCAGGAGTACGTCGAACGGCATACGGCGCTGTGGCACGTGCTCGAAGAGGTGAAGCCCGGCGATGTGCTGGTGATCCAGGCGTTC
>NZ_JBQCIP010000154.1:0-41602 GCF_051953575.1 Microbacterium sp. | reverse complement strand
CTACGCCGTCACCCCCGGGGCGTCCCCTGTGACCGTGCCACTCGGCGGCCCCGCCATCGCGCTGGCCACGTCCGGTGCCCCCGAAGTCGAGGCGGCGGCATCCCTCTCGCGCTCGCTGCTCGCGCCCGGCGGAGCCGTCCTCGTCACCCCCGACGAGGAAGGCCTGCGAGTGGCCGGCAGCGGCGAGCTGTTCATCGCCCAGCCCGGTCGCTGACCACCGCGCACCGCCCGATCCCGCGGACCGTTATCACAGTGCGACACGCCGTCGGCGCGTCGTAAAGGTTCAAGAGGCGGTTGAGGATTTAGTATCCGCGACTTGACCTCGGTGAACTACACGGGTGTAATTAGCCGTACACGCACCAGCGTGGAGCAGGATCACGGGGGTGAGAACGACATGACGGTTTCGCAATTCCGTTCCGGCGTTCCCGACGACTGGTTCGTCGATCCGGTTCAACTGGGGGTTCCGGGGGTTCGCCGCAACATCGATGCGGAAGACGACAATCCGCTCGCCTGGCAGACCGATGCGCTGTGTTCGCAGACCGACCCAGAGGCGTTCTTCCCTGAGAAGGGCGGCTCCACGCGAGATGCCAAGCGCATCTGCGGGTCGTGCGATGTCCGGGGCGAGTGCCTCGAATACGCACTGCAGAATGATGAGCGCTTCGGCATCTGGGGTGGCCTGAGCGAGCGCGAGCGGCGCAAGCTCAAGCGCCGCGCGAGCTGAACGGCGCCGGTCGACCGGACGATCCGGCGACCGGCGCGTTCGTCGCCCCCGGCGCGTTCAACGAGGGGGACGGGCCTGCGCGCCTAGGCTGACCAGGACATGCCCGCTCGAGTTCACGCCCTCGTCGTCGTGCGTCCCGATGGTCGCACGCCGGCCGCGTTCCACCTGCGGCGCACGCTCGCGGCGCTCGACGAGCAGGCGCGGCCGGTCGACGCGCTGACCGTCGTCGTCTGCGGCGGAGACGATCGCCTCCACGAGGTGGCCGCGGCGTCCTCGGCGACATCGGTCATCACCGCGCCCGCCTCGACCGGCTACGCCGCCGCCGCCGTCCTCGCCTTCGACGGCGTCGATGACGAAGCCGACGTCCGGTGGCTGCTGGCGCAGGACACCGCCCCCGAGCCCGATGCCCTCGCCCAGTTGCTCGGCGCGCTGGAGGTGTCGCCCTCGGTCGCCTTCGTCGCGCCGAAGCTCGTGCGCTGGGACGACCGCGCCGACATCGTCTCGCTCGGCGTCAGCATGACGCGCTTCGGCCGGAGCGTCGGCCTCGCCGACGGCGAACTCGACCAGGGCCAGCACGACGCGCTGGAGGATGTGCTCGGCGCCGACGTGCGCGGCATCCTGATCCGCGCCGAGGCGTGGGCGTCCCTCGGCGGTCTCGACTCCGGGCTCGCAGGCGCCGACGAAGGCCTCGACCTCGGCGTGCGCGCCCGGCTCGCCGGTGCACGCGTCTCGCTCGTTCCCGGTGCGCGTGTCGCCGTGGCGGGCGACGGCGTCGCCGGCATCCCGATCCCGCTCACCCCGCAGCGGCGTCGCCGTGCCGTCTACGCCGAACGCGTGGCGCAGCTGCACCGCCGGCTCGTGTACGCGCCGGCGTTCGCCGTGCCGCTGCACTGGCTGACGATCCTTCCCCTCGCCCTGTGGCGCACCCTCGTCGACCTGATCCGCAAGCTGCCCGGGCGCATCGCCTCCGAGTGGGCCGCGGCCGCGGTCGCCCTGGTCGCGGTGCGCTCTGTGTGGCGGTCACGTCGCCAGATCGCCAGGACCAGAGAAGGCTCGGACCGCACCGGCACCTGGGCACAGCTCGCGCCGCTGCGTACGACCCGCGCAGAGCTGCGCGAGCGGCTCGACGACGACCCCGAGATCGCACTGGGCGGCGTGCGGCGCCGAGACCTGCGCTTCTTCTCGGGCGGCGGCGCGTGGCTCGTGCTGGCGGCGCTCGCCGCCTCGATCGCGGCGTTCCCGGCGCTCCTCGCGTGGCCGGTGCTGGGCGGCGGTGCGCTGCAGCCGCTGGCGACGACCGTTGGGCAGCTGTGGAACGACGCCGCCTACGGTCAGCGCATCCTCGGGCTCGACACGGTCGGACCCGCGGACCCCTTCGCCGCCGTCGTCGCGGTGATCGGCTCGTTGTCGCCGTGGGCGCCGTCGCGCGCCCTCGTGCTGCTGTGGATCGCCGCGCTGCCGCTCGCGGCGCTCGGCGGATGGTTCGCCGCGACGCGTGTGACGGAGCGGTCGGAGCTGCGCCTGCTGGGCGGCGCGGTGTGGGCGCTGTCGCCGACGCTGCTCGTGGCCCTCACGCAGGGGCGGCCGACCGGGGTCATCGTGCACCTGCTGCTGCCATGGCTGTTCTTCGCCGGGTCGGTCGCGCACCGCTCCTGGGCGGGCGCCGGCGCCGCGTCGATCCTGCTGGCCGGGGTGCTCGCGTGCGCGCCGTCGCTGGCCCCTGCTGTCGTCGTGGTGTGGTTCGGCATGATCGTGATCGCGATCGTGGTGCGTGCGGGCCGCGGCGTGACCCGCGTGATCTGGCTGCTCGTGCCGTCGGCGGTGCTGGCGATCCCGCTCGTGTGGAACGCGCTGGCGAACGCGCGCGTCTGGGGACTCCTCGCCGATCCGGGCGTTCCGTGGGCCGGCCCCCAGGTTGCGGCTGACGCCGCGGGGCGCGCGCTGCTGGCCGCCGGCATCCCCACCTCCGATCTCGCGGGCTGGACGACGCTGCTGCCGGACGGACCGACCTGGTGGGTGCCGCTGCTGAGCGTGCCGCTCGCGCTCCTCGCCCTGCTCGCGCCGCTCACCCAGCGGTGGGCCGCCGGCGTCGTGCTCCTCGTCGTCACGGCGCTCGGTCTCGGCACCGCCTTCGCCGCGGTCGGCGTCTCGGTCGCCTTCACGCAGTCGGTGTCGGTGCCGCTCTGGCCCGGTGCGGGTCTCAGCCTCGCCTGGCTCGGTGCGCTCGGCGGCGCGCTGGTCTCGCTCGATGCCGGGCTGGCGCCCCGCGTCGCGCTCGTGCGCGGCGTGGCGGCGGCGCTCGTCCTGGCCGGCGCCGTGACCCTCGCCGTCCCGTCCCTCACCGCGTTCGCGCGGGGAACCGCGACCATCGCGAACGGGCCCGCGAGCACACTGCCCGCCTTCGTCGCCGCCGAAGGGCGTGAGAGTCCGGACGTCGGCACCATCGTCCTCACTCCGCAGTCCGAGGCCGGCGTCGCGGCGCAGATCGTGTGGGGCGGCAGCGAGACCATCGGCGGGCAGACGACCCTGCAGTCCACCCGCACCCATCCCACCTCGCAGGACGAGCAGGTCGCCGCACTGGCCGCCGACCTCGTGACCCCCTCGGCGGACGACGTCGTCGGCGATCTCGCACGCCAGGGCATCGGCTTCATCCTGCTCGCCCCATCGACGATGCCCGAGTCGGACGCCGCCCGCACGATGCGACTGTCGGCGACCACCGCCCTCAGTCAGCGCGACACGCTCGTCGTCGTGGGCGACACCGCCAAGGGTCAGCTGTGGCGCGTCGTGGACGACGTCGCCGCACGACCGGCCGAGACGGCGTCCGAGACCATGACCGCGCGCTGGACCGCCTTGGCGCAGCTCGCCGTGTTCGGCATCGCGCTGCTGCTGGCCGTGCCCACCGCCGCGACGCGGCGGGCGGCCCGGCGCACGCCGCGCATCGTCGGACCCCACTGGCAGGAGGGCCGATGAGCGATCGCCGTGTGTTCCGCTGGGCGACCACCAGCGCCCGTCTGCTCGTCGGCACCGCCGTCTCGATCGTCGCGGTCGTCGCCGTCGTCACCGCCGTCTCGCTCCCGTGGCCGACGCTGCTGCGCGAGCCGGTGCGGATCGCGGCGACCCCCGCGCCGGCGGCATCGATCATCACGTGCGACGGCGCGCTCCTGTCGATCGGACGCGATTCCGAGGATGCCTCGTCCCTCGCGCTCGCTGCGCGTCAGACGGTGCTCGCGGGCGTCCAGGACGGGGCCGCCGCTCCACAGGAGCAGAAGCTGCGCAACGATGCCGTCGGCGAGGGGCCCCTGAGCTACACGGCACCGCCCGAGGCCGGAGCCGCCGTGGATGTGGCGGCCGCCGGAGCCGCGACCGCGCGCGCCGACGACCTCGCCGGTTTCGCGGCGTCGGCCTGCCGTCCGCCCCTCCTGGAGTCGTGGCTCGTCGGCGGATCCGGCGCGACCGGCGCGGCCGACCTCGTGCTCCTGTCGAACCCCGGCACCGTCGCGGCCACTGTGCAGCTCACGGTGTACGGCGTCGGCGGCCCGCAGACGCCGCCGGGCGGCGCCGACCTGGTGGTCGCACCGGGGACGCAGCGGGTGGTGCCGCTGGCCGGCATCGCCCTCGGCGAAGCGGCCCCCGTGGTGCGCGTGTCGGCGGTCGGAGCGCCCGTGCACGCGTCGCTGCAGGCGAGCATCACGCGTACGCTGACACCGGGCGGCGTCGATCAGGTGGGTCCGATCGCAGCTCCGGAGACGCGGCAGGTGATCGCGGGCGTCGCGGTCACGCGCAGCCCGGGGGAGGACGGCTCCGCAGGGGCGACGATGCTGCGGATGCTGTCGCCGTCGGTCGCGACCACGGCCCGGGTCACCGTGACCGCCGCAGGCCGTACGGACCCCGCCCGTGCGGCACAGGACGTCACGCTCGAGCCGGGTCAGCCGCTCGAGCTGGAGCTGGACGGTCTGCCCGCGGGCTCGTACACGGTGACGGTCGAGGCGCAGTCGCCGGTGGTGGCGGCGGTGTGGCAGACCACGGGGGTCGGCGAAGGCGACGACTTCGCCTGGTACACCCCCTCGCCGGAGGTGACGGCATCCACGCTGTTCGTCACCCCGGGGGGCCCGGTCCCGACCCTCACGGTCGCGAACCCGGGCAGTGAGCCCGCCGAGGTGAGCGTCGCGGCGCAGGGCGGCGGGTTCCAGGTCGACCTGAGCGTGCCTGCGGGCGGATCGACGACCGTGCGGCTGTCGCCGCGCACGGTCTACGTCATCGACCCCGAGGACGCGGTGCGCGCGGCCCTGTCGTTCACCGCCGACGGCGCGCTCGCCGGCATCCCGGTGTGGCCGGCCGACATCGCGGCGCAGCGGATCATCGTTTACCCGTAGGGTGCGGCGAGCGTCAGAAGTAGCGGAAGCGCTCGGGACCGAGGTCCCACGGGTCGCGGTCGAGGTACTCGGCCGCGGCGCGGAAGACGGAACCCTCCACCAGCATGCGGTGGTGCAGCTCGTCGTCGCGGTGCAGGTGACTCAGACGCTCGATCGGCAGCCGGTACAGGATGATGCGGCGCTCGTCACGGAGCACCGTCCAGCGGGGGATGCCGTCCTCGTCGGTCGCGCCCGGCATGTCGGCGACCTCGAATCGCACGTCGCGCAGCTCGGACCACGCCGAGCGCAGGAACTCCGCCGCTGTGCCGACGGACAGATCGAAGCGGTCGACCCGCGTGTCCAGCGGTGGGAGCGGCGGCCGGACGACCGAGCTGCGGCCTTCGCGGCCGTGGCGGCCGTGCCGCGCCGGGCGACGCACCGCCGCGCGATCGCTGCTCCGGGTCCGACGCCATGCCATGCGTCCATCGTAGGCGGGAGAGCTCCGGTCGGGGCGGTGGCCACGGGGGAGCGGGCGGCGCGGCGCGCGGACGGTGTCGCCGGTTCGCGGTACCGTCACCGTGATGCGCCAGAGAGTCTGCTCCAAGGTCGGCTGCGCCCGCGAGGCGGTGTCGACCCTCACTTACGACTACGCCGACCAGATGGCGGCGATCGGTCCGCTCGGGGCGGCGGGGGACCCGCACGCCCACGACCTCTGCGCGCAGCACACCGAACGGCTCTCGGTGCCCCGCGGCTGGGTGGTCGTGCGGCACGAGACGCTGCGCACCTGACGCCGCGGCGCCCCGTCCTCCGTGGGAGAATGGCGGGATGCCGACCCACACCGCCGTCGCCACGCCCGTCGAGGCATCCGCCGCCGTCTTCGAGTACGAGGTCGCCGACCTGTCGCTCGCCGAGGCGGGGCGCCATCAGCTGCGTCTCGCTGAGAACGAGATGCCCGGGCTCATGGCCCTGCGCGAGGAGTTCGGCCCGTCGCAGCCCCTCAAGGGCGCGCGCATCGCCGGCTCGCTGCACATGACGGTGCAGACGGCCGTGCTCATCGAGACCCTCGTCGCCCTCGGCGCGCAGGTGCGATGGGCCAGCTGCAACATCTTCTCGACGCAGGACGAGGCGGCCGCGGCCGTCGTCGTCGGCCCCACCGGCACCGTCGAGGCGCCGGCCGGCGTGCCCGTGTTCGCGTGGAAGGGCGAGACGCTCGAGGAGTACTGGCGCCTCGCCGACCGCATCTTCGACTGGACGGCGGAGGGCTTCGACGGCCCGAACATGATCCTCGACGACGGCGGCGACGCGACGCTGCTCGTGCACAAGGGCGTCGAGTTCGAGAAGGCGGGCGCGGTGCCGGAAGCCGCCGCCGACGACTCCGCCGAGTATCGCATCGTCCTCGACACGCTGCGCGCGAGCCTGGCTCGCGACCCGCAGCGCTTCACCCGCATGGCCGCCGACCTCCTCGGCGTGACCGAGGAGACCACGACCGGCGTCCACCGTCTGTACGAGCTGGCGGCGGCCGGGGAGCTGCTGTTCCCGGCGATCAACGTCAACGACTCGGTCACCAAGTCGAAGTTCGACAACAAGTACGGCATCCGCCACTCGCTGCCCGACGGCATCAATCGCGCCACCGACGTGCTGATGGGCGGCAAGGTCGCCTTCGTCTGCGGCTACGGCGACGTCGGCAAGGGAGCGGCGGAGGCGCTGCGCGGGCAGGGCGCGCGGGTCATCGTCAGCGAGGTCGACCCGATCTGCGCGCTGCAGGCCGCCATGGACGGCTACCAGGTCGCACGCCTGGCGGACGTGGCCGGTCTCGTCGACATCGTCATCACGGGCACGGGCAACAAGGACGTCGTGACCGTCGAGGACCTGCTGAAGCTCAAGCACCTCGCGATCGTCGGCAACGTCGGCCACTTCGACAACGAGATCGACATGGCCGGCCTGGAGTCGCTCGAAGGCGCCGAGCGCATCGAGATCAAGCCGCAGGTCCACGAGTGGCGGCTGCCGAACGGGCGCAGCGTGCTCGTCCTCAGCGAGGGGCGCCTGCTGAACCTCGGCAACGCGACCGGACACCCGTCGTTCGTGATGAGTGCGTCGTTCACCAACCAGGTGCTCGCCCAGATCGAGCTGTTCACGAAGCGCGACGAGTACCCGACCGCGGTCTACGTGCTGCCGAAGCACCTCGACGAGAAGGTCGCCCGCCTGCATCTCGACGCGCTCGGCGTGCAGCTGACGACGCTGTCGGACGAGCAGGCCGCGTACATCGGCGTCCCGGTCGACGGCCCGTACAAGCTGGAGCACTACCGGTACTGAACGGGGGCCTCAGCGCTCCGGAAAGCCGCGCGGCGGCGCCGACACCGGCGCCGTCAGCGCGTCGACGCGTGCGGTCTCCAGCTGCAGCGCGCGCAGTTCCCGTCCGCGGCGCAGCGCGACGACACCGATGAGGAACGTCTCGGGGTCGACTGCGGGCACCGGCGACACGTGCTCGGCGGTCTCACGGGCGAGGGAGGCCGCGGTCCGGGCGCGCGCCGTCGGCTCCATGCGCGTGGCCGAGCGCGCGAACTGGGCCAAGCGGCGCGACAGCGGCTCGGGCAGCCGCGCCACGTCGGCGATCCCCGCCCAGTCCGTGAGCACCGGCGGGACGCCCAGCCCGGGGTCGGGCAGCCGCGGCGTGCGCGTGCGCTCGGAGTAGGTTCCGGCGAGCAGGTCGCCGAGGCGCTGCGAGCGGGGCGTGAACGCGCCGACCAACGCGGCGACGGCTCCGAGGGTGAACCACAGCTCGAACACCCCGACGAGTGCGCGGATGAAAGCCTGCCGGAAGCCTGCGGCTCCGCCGTCGGTGCGCACGATGCGGGCGCCGACGGCGAGGCGGCCGAGACTGCGGCCGTGGCTCGCGGTCTCGACGACGGTCGGCATGACGACCATGACGAGCACGAGCATCACGATGGTGAGGATGGGGACGACCGCGCCGTCCAGTGCGCCGCTGGTAACGAGCCAGCCGACACCCAGCGCGAAGAGCAGCAGCGCGGCGAGACCGAGCGCCATGTCGATGATGACGCCGAGCGCCCGCAGGAAGAAGCCGACCGGCTGGACATCGAGGACGACCGCCTCGCCGGTCAGCACCTCGTCCTGATGGATGTCGACGATGGCGGGGCGGTCGGCGGGCATGGCTACAGTAAAGCGCATGGACCTCGACGCCCTCACGGCCGCTCGCCGAGAGGAGTGGGCGCGCCTGGACGCGCTGAGCCGGACCCGTCGGCTCTCGGGCCCGGAGGTCGATGAGCTCGTCACCCGCTACCGTGCGGCATCCGCGGATCTCGCCGAGGCCAAGACCTCGGCCGGACGCAGCGCGCAGAGCGACCACATCTCGACGATGCTGGCCAGGGCGCGTCTGCGGCTCACCGGCACACCCGAGAACGTGATGCGGCAGATCCCGCGGTTCTTCGCGCTGCAACTGCCCGCGGCCCTGTACCGCGTGCGCTGGACCACGCTGGCGATCGCCGTGGGCTTCGTCATCGTGGTGACGACCGTGGCGCTGTGGGTGTCGGGCGATCCGGCGCTCGTGGCGAGCCTCGGCAGTCGCGCACAGCTCGAGGACTACGCCGAGAACCGGTTCACCGACTACTACAGCGAGAATCCCGCCGCGGTGTTCGCCGGTACGGTGTGGACCAACAACGCATGGATCGCCGCGCAGTGCGTGCTGTTCGGCATCACCGGGATCTGGCCGCTCATGGTGCTCGTGCAGAACGCCGTGGGCGTCGGCACCGCGGCCGCCGTGCTGGCCGCGTTCGACCGGGCGGACGTGTTCGTGCTGTTCATCCTTCCGCACGGACTGCTCGAGCTCACGAGCATCTTCGTCGCGGGGGCGGCAGGTCTTCACATCTTCTGGGCGTGGGTGGCGCCCGGGCCGCGCTCGCGGGGTGCCGCGCTCGCCGCGGCCGGGCGCTCGCTCGCCACGATCGCCATCGGCCTCGTCTTCGCGCTCGGCGTCTCGGGGCTGATCGAGGGGTTCGTGACGAGGCAGCCATGGCCGTGGCCGCTGAAGATCGGCATCGGCGCGGTCGCGCTGGCGCTGTTCCTCGTCTACATGCTGGTGGTGGGCCGGCGGGCGACCCGGCTGGGCGAGACCGGCGATCTCACCGAGTTCGAGTCCGGCACGCCCACCCTCGTCGCGGGCTGACGCCGATCTGCGGATGCCGCGGCGTGTTGTTTTGAGTCAATCAAAAGAAGGCTAGGCTCGGAGCCATGAGCACGCACCATCACGTCGACGCGCCCGTCGACGCCGCCGCGCGGCTGCGCGAAGCGGGGCTGCGTGTCACCGATTCCCGGCGGGCCGTCCTGGACGCGCTCGTCGGCAGGCCGCACGCGAGCGCTGACGAGCTGCTCGACGTCGTGACCCGCACGCTCCCCGGCACGAGCACGCAATCCGTGTACAACGTGCTGGGCGACTTCGTCGACGCCGGACTGGTGCGGCGCATCGAGCCGGCCGGTCGTCCCGGTCTGTTCGAGCTCCGCGTCGGCGACAATCACCATCACCTCGTGTGCACGACGTGCGGCGCCGTCCAGGACGTCGACTGCGTCGTGGGCGCCGCGCCGTGTCTCACGCCGTCCGACCCCCACGGCTACGCCGTGCAGACCGCCGAGGTCACGTTCTGGGGCCTCTGCCCCGCGTGTGCCGCGGCCGCCGGGGCGCAACCCGCCTAGCTCTCGCCCCGCCCACCCCGAACGGAGTCCGCTCCGGCCGGTGATCGGTGCTGCCCGCCGCGCGGTCGGCGCGGCATCCCGTCCCCTCGTCCACCCCCACAACCGCCTGACCCAGGAAGGAAACACGATGACCGAAAACCTCGCACCGGCCACCACAGCCGGGGGCGTCGCGCCTGCGACCGAGCCCGACCACGCCGTCACCGTCACCGACACCCCCGAGGCCGCCGGCTGCCCCGTCGTGCACGGCGCCCAGCCTCACCCGACGGCGGGCTCGGGCAACCGCGTGTGGTGGCCGAACCGGCTGAACCTCAAGGTGCTGGCCAAGAACCCCGCCGTCGCCAACCCGCTCGGGCAGGACTTCGACTACAAGGCGGCGTTCGAGGCGCTCGACCTCGCCGCGGTCAAGCGCGACATCGCCGAGACGCTCACCACGTCGCAGGACTGGTGGCCGGCCGACTTCGGCCACTACGGCCCGCTCGTCGTGCGCATGGCGTGGCACTCGGCCGGCACCTACCGGGTCACCGACGGACGCGGCGGCGGGGGAGCGGGGCAGCAGCGCTTCGCGCCGCTCAACAGCTGGCCCGACAACGTCAACCTCGACAAGGCGCGCCGGCTGCTGTGGCCGGTGAAGAAGAAGTACGGCCAGTCGCTGTCGTGGGCGGACCTCATGATCCTCGCCGGCAACGTGGCGCTCGAGTCGATGGGCTTCCAGACCTTCGGCTTCGCCGGCGGCCGGCCCGACGTGTGGGAGCCCGACGACGACGTGTACTGGGGTCCCGAGACGACGTGGCTCGGCGACGAGCGCTACGCCGGCGACCGTGAGCTCGAGAAGCCGCTCGCGGCGGTGCAGATGGGCCTCATCTACGTCAATCCCGAGGGGCCGAACGGCAACCCCGACCCGCTGCTGGCCGCGCGCGACATCCGCGAGACGTTCTCGCGCATGGCGATGGACGACGAAGAGACGGTGGCGCTCATCGCGGGCGGCCACACCTTCGGCAAGACCCACGGCGCCGCCGCTGACAGCCACGTCGGGGACGACCCCGAGGCCGCGGGCCTGGAGCAGCAGGGCCTCGGCTGGGCGAACTCGCACGGGTCGGGCAAGGGTGACGACACCATCACCTCCGGTCTCGAGGTGACGTGGACCTACCACCCGACGCGCTGGGACAACGAGTTCTTCCACATCCTGTTCGCGTACGAGTGGGAGCTGTTCCAGAGCCCCGCGGGTGCGCACCAGTGGCGGCCGAAGAACGGCGGCGGCGCCGACATGGTGCCCCTCGCGCACTCTGACGGGCGTCGCGAGCCGCGCATGCTCACCACCGACCTGGCGCTGCGCGTGGACCCGGTGTACGGGCCGATCTCGAAGAGGTTCGCCGAGGACCCCGACGCCTTCGCCGACGCGTTCGCGCGCGCCTGGTTCAAGCTGACGCACCGCGACATGGGCCCCATCGAGCGCTACCTCGGTCCCGAGGTGCCGGCGGAGCGGCTCATCTGGCAGGACCCGGTGCCCCCGGTCGACCACGTCCTGATCGGCGCGGCCGACGCGGCGGCGCTCAAGGCGCAGATCCTCGACTCGGGCCTCACGGTGTCGGAGCTCGTCGCGACCACGTGGGCTGCGGCATCCTCCTTCCGCGGCAGCGACAAGCGCGGCGGTGTCAACGGCGCGCGCATCCGCCTCGCACCGCAGAAGGACTGGGCCGTCAACAACCCGCCGCAGCTGGCCAAGGTGCTCGGTGTGCTCGAGGGCGTCAAGGCGTCGTTCGACGCGGACCGCACGGACGGCAAGCGGGTGTCGCTCGCCGACCTCATCGTGCTCGCCGGCAACGCCGCGGTCGAGAAGGCCGCGAAGGATGCCGGTGTGGATGTCGAGGTGGTCTTCCACCCCGGCCGCACCGATGCGACCGCCGAGCAGACCGACGCGGACTCGTTCGCGTACCTGGAGCCGGCGGCGGACGGGTTCCGCAACTACTACGGCCCCCTCGCGGAGCTTCCGGCCGAGTATCTGCTGGTCGACAAGGCGAATCTACTGACGCTGTCGGCGCCCGAGATGACGGTGCTCGTCGGCGGCCTGCGCGCCCTCGGTGCGAACTGGGACGGCTCGAGCCACGGTGTCTTCACCGATCGGGTCGGTGTGCTCTCGAACGACGTGTTCGTGAACCTCCTCGATCTCGGCACGACCTGGAGGCCTCTCGACCCGGGATCGCACGCGTTCCGTGGCACGAAGGACGGCTCGGGCGAGACCGTGGGCATCGGCACGCGCGCCGACCTGGTGTTCGGCTCGAACTCGGAGCTGCGCGCCCTCGCCGAGGTCTACGCCTCGGACGACGCCACCGAGAAGTTCGTGCGCGATTTCGCGGCGGCGTGGGGCAAGGTCACTGAGCTCGACCGGTTCGACCTCGTCTGACCCTCACGACGAACGGCCCGTCCCCGATCGGGGGCGGGCCGTTCGCATGTCGACGGCGACGGATGCCGCGCACGGCGCAGCACCGCGGTCACGGCTGGGTCGCGCGGCCCTCGAACAGCGCGCGGTGGATGAGCCCCGCCAGCAGCGCGCCGACGATCGGGAACACGAGGAACACCCACAGCTGCGCGAGCGCCTCGGGGCCGCCGTAGATCGCGCTCGCGATGGAGCGGGCGGGGTTGACCGAGGTGTTGTCGATCGGGATCGTCGCGAGGTGGACGAGCGTCAGGGTCAGGCCGATCGCGACACCCGCGAGCGCCGGGTTGCCCCGCGTCGGGTGCGTCACCCCCAGGAAGACGAGGACGAGCAGCGCGGTGAAGACCACCTCGGCGACGATGGCGCCGCCGATGGCGAAGCCCGCAGGGGACCGGTCGTCCCACCCGTTGCTGGCGAAGCCGGCGTCCTGCGCGGCGGCGAGCCACGAGTCGGGTCCGTACAGGGTGATCAGCACGATGACGGTGGTGGCGACCGCGCCGCCGATGACCTGGGCGACGATGTACCCGAGCGTCCTGCTCCACGGGAATCTGCCGGCCGCCGCGAGCCCCAGCGTGACGGCGGGGTTGAAATGGCCGCCCGAGATCGGGCCGAAGGCGTACATGCCCGCCAGGACCGCCAGGCCCGCGGCGAGAGCGACACCGAGGAAGCCGACTCCCTGGTTCGCGGCATCCGTCCCCTCGCCGAACCCGGAGGCGAACAGCGCGGTGCCGATCACCCCGATCACCAGCAGGAACGTGCCGAGCGCCTCGGCCGCGAGGATCGTTCCGGTGGACGGCGTTGTCTTCGAATCGCTCATCGGCGCTCCATTCCGGGTGGGGGAGGTTCGGGGGACCCCGGATCGACGGTAGTGGATCGCCTGCGGGCGCGGTAACCCGCGGGCACCGGACCCCGCCCGCGACGGCGTGCGTTACCTGGGAATGTGCTGATGGTCCGCTACTGTCGGTGTACGTCGGGGCGCGTGATCGTCGTGTCTCGTTCTCAAAGGAGGAGAGCCTCATGACGGGCACACTTCGCAGTGCACTCGCCGAACTGGTCGGCACATTCATCTTCGTCTTCGCCATCGTCGGCGCGGTCAACAGCGGAAGCGACCTCACGCCGCTCGCCATCGGGTTCGCGCTGATGATCATGGTCTACGCCACGGGGCACATCTCGGGCGCGCACCTGAACCCCGCCGTCTCGGTCGGCGTGTGGCTGCGCGGCGCCATCGGCGTCGTCGATCTCGTCGCCTACATCGTGGCGCAGCTGGTCGCCGCGGCGCTGGCCGCCGCCGTCAGCTTCGCGCTGTGGCCGGCCGCCGCCGAGCCGCAGAAGATCGAGGTCGGCCCGGCGTTCCTCGTGGAGGCGCTGTGGACTCTCGTGCTGGTGTACGTCGTCCTCAATGTCGCCACCTCGAAGGACCACCCGAACAACTCGTTCTACGGCCTCGCCATCGGCACCACGGTGTTCGTCGGCGCCGTTGGTCTGGGCGGCATCTCGGGCGGCGGCTTCAACCCCGCTGTGGCGCTGGGCCTGTCGATCACGGGGCACTTCGACTGGAGCGCCTACTGGCTCTACTTCATCGCCCCGATCGTGGGCGGTGCCGTGGCCGCGGTGATCTTCCGCGTGCTGAACGCGCACGACAAGCTGCCGGCCACCGACAAGTAAGCCGTCACACGAAGCCGGCCCGCACCTCGTGTGCGGGCCGGCTTCGTCGTTCCCGGAGGGGCCAGGAAGCGTCCGCGCTCAGAGCCGCCCGGCGGCCTTGAGCGCGAGGTAGCGGTCCGCGATCCGCGGGGGCAGGCCGTCGGGGGTGTCGGCGATGGCCTCGCCCCCCGCGCGGCCGATCGCGGCCGCGACCACCCCCGCGTCCTGCGCGGCCTGTTCGATCGCTGCGGCCCGATAGACGTCGGTGGCGTCCGGTCGCTCGGGCAGGGGCGCGGGGTCATCGGTGACGGTGCCCACCAGCACGTGCGCGGAGCGCGCCAGCGCCGGCAGCGACCCGAGGAAACCGCGGGCGGCCTCGGCCGCATCCTGCGCGGTGAGCAGCACCACCAGAGAGGGCCGCGACGTGAGCGCGCGCACCTGGGCGAACGCGGCATCCCAGTCGGTGTCGATGAGCTGCGGTTCGACGGGCGCCATGGCGTCCACGAGGGCGGGGAGCAGCCCCGGGCCGTCCACCCGCGTCACCCGGGCACGGATCACCCGGTCGAACATGAGCAGGTGCACGTGGTCGCCGGCTCGGGTGGCGAGCGCACCCAGCAGCAGGGCGGCCTCCATCGCGGCATCCATCCGCACGCCGTCGCCCACACGCGCGGCCGCCGTGCGACCCGTGTCGATGACGATCACGACGTGGCGGTCTCGTTCGGGCCGCCACGTGCGCAGCATGGTCGTGGTCGAACGAGCCGTCGCCCGCCTGTCGATCGAGCGGACGTCGTCGCCGCGGACGTACTCGCGCAGACTGTCGAACTCGGTGCCCTGGCCGCGCACCTGCACGCTGGTGGAGCCGTCGAGCTCGCGCAGCCGCGCCAGGCGCGAGGGCAGGTGACGGCGGGCCGTGAACGGCGGCAGCACGCGGATGGCGCCCGGAGCGTCGATCCGCGCCTGCCGCCCGGCCAGGCGCAGCGGCCCGTCCGAGCGCACCACGACGAACTCGGACCGCAGTTCGCCGCGGCGGCGGGGGAGGAGGGGGATGCCGAGCACCCGGGCCTCGCCGGCCGGCAGGTCGAGCGCCTGACGCTCCGCCGGGGCGCCCGCGGTCGGCTGCCACGCATCGCGGACGCGGCCGCGGATCGTCCGGGGGCCCACGTTGCGCAGCACGAGCTCCGACCGCACCTGCTGCCCGAGCAACACCCGCTGCGGCATCCGGCGGGTCACCGTCACCCGGCGCGGGTCCGCCGCCGCGGCCGCGTCGCCCAGGGCGGCGGCCACGCACAGCACCACCCATCCGGCGGCGGCCAGCCAGGCGTTCACTCCGGCGAGCGAGAGCAGTACGACGGGCACGGCGCCGAGGGCGACGAGGAGCGGAAGACGACCGGTGAGGTACATGCGGGTCAGATGGGAACGCGCGTCTGCTGCAGCACCGAGCCCAGCACGGCGTCGACCGAGACCCCTTCGAGCTCGGCGTCGGGACGCAGCCGGATGCGATGCCGCCACGTCGGCACGAGCATCGTCTGCACGTGGTCGGGCGTGATCGCCGGGTAGCCGCCCAGCCACGCCCACGCCTTGGCCGCGGCGAGCAGCGCCGTGGTCGCGCGGGGGCTGACACCCAGCTGCACCGAGGGGCTGTGGCGCGTCGCCTGGGCGAGGTCCACGACGTAGCCCAGCACGTCGTCCGAGACGGTGACGGAGGCGGCGGCCCGCTGGGCGGCCCGGATCTCGTCCGGGGTGGCCGCGCGGCGCAGTCCCGCCGCGGCAAGGTCGCGCGGGTCGAATCCGCTCGCGTGCCGGCGCAGCACCGCGAGCTCGGCGTCTCGCGCGGGCACCTCGACGATGAGCTTCAGCAGGAACCGATCGAGCTGGGCCTCGGGGAGCGTGTACGTCCCCTCGTGCTCGATGGGGTTCTGCGTCGCCGCGACGAGGAACGGGTCGGGGAGCGGCCGCGTGACGCCGTCGGTCGACACCTGGCGCTCCTCCATGGCCTCCAGGAGCGCCGCCTGCGTCTTGGGCGGCGTGCGGTTGATCTCGTCGGCGAGCACGACGTTCGTGAACACGGGGCCCTCGCGGAACTCGAACTCTCCCGCGCGGGCGTCGTACACGAGCGACCCCGACACGTCGCCGGGCATGAGATCGGGGGTGAACTGGATGCGCTTGGTGTCGAGGCCGAGGGCCGTCGAGAACGCGCGCACCAGGAGGGTCTTGGCGACGCCGGGCACACCCTCCAGCAGCACGTGCCCGCGCGCGAGCAACGCGATGAGCAGGCCCGTGACGGTGCCGTCCTGGCCGATCACCGCCTTGCCGACCTCGATCCGCACCCGGTTCATCGCCTCCCGCAGCGCCGCATCGTCCAGCGGCGCCTCCGGGGTGAGCGCCGTGCCGTAAGGCAGGGCGCCGGGCTCGCCGAACGCGGGTGCGTCGACCGCGGCGCCGTCGGGCGTCGGGGTGTCGGGGGTGTCCGTCATCGGGTGCTCCTCTCGGGGCGGACGGCCGCGTGCACGGCCTCCTCCAGGTCTCTCAGGCGGGTGCTCAGGGCGACGAGGTCGGCGTCGCTGCGGGGGATGTCGTCGAGCAGGATGCCGCGCACGGCGGCACGGTCGGCTCGGATGCGGCCGGCCGCGGCGTCGGCGATGTCGCCCGCCGAGGCGTGCGCGCCGAGGCCGAGCAGTCCCGCGAGGCGGCGGAGCGTGCCGACGCGCAGGCGGTCACCGGCGTGCAGAGGGTCGCGCGCCCGGGCGTAAAGGCGGGCGCGGCCCTCGGTCGTCTCGGATGCGCGCACGGTCACCGGCAGCCGCTCGGCGACGAGCGGGCCGAAGCGGCGTCCGCGCCAGATCCCTGCGGCGACCCCGGCGATCAGCAGCAGCACCATGACGGGGCTCACCCATGGAGGGGTGAGCTGGCCGAGCGACGGGTCGGTGTCGGTGAGGTCGGTGTCGCCCGCGTTCGGCATGTACCAGACGACGAGCGGATGCCGCCCCGTCAGGTTGGCGGCCAGCGCGGCGTTCCCGTCGTCGGCGAGGTGCTCGTTCGTGAAGAGCACGCGGCCGTCGACCGCCGAGACGCGACGCCCGTCGGCATCGCGAACGAGGAGCCCGAAGCCGCCGTCGACGGGGTAGCAGGCGGTCGTGCCCGCGCCGGGCGCGTACAGGGCGCCCGGGGCGACGGCGCCCGCCCGGCCGGCCTCGGGCAGGTCGCATCCCGGGGCGACGGCATCCTCCCCGCCGAAGCCGGCCGCTGCCGACCCCGGCAGCAGCAGGTCGAGCGTGCGCGAGCGCGGCTCGATCAGCACGACGTCGTCGGCGGCGTCGGCCAGCTGCGACACGGCGTCGTCGGAGAGGGCGGAGGGGTCGGGCAGCACGAGAGTGGCTGGGGCGCCCTCGAGCGCGGCGACGGCGTCGGCGCGGCTGCGGGTCACCTCGACCTCGACGCCGTGGGTGCGCAGCACCTCGGCCAGCGCCCGGGTGCCGGCGGGCCCTGCCGAGTCGGGATCCAGGGCGTCACGTGCGGCCCACTGGCCTGTCGCCGCGATCGCGCCGCCGATGCCGCCGACGACCAGCAGCACCACGCCGATCGCGATCCACGCCGCCACCCGGCGCCGGCGGGGCGGTGCAGCGACGGCGGGCTCCTGCTGTCGCGCATCGGAGGGGCGTCGGGCTCCGGCCGTGCCCTGCGCGGACGGTGCGCTCATGCGGGCACCTCGGCGAGCGGCCGCGCCGCCACGATGTCGTCGTCGACCGCGGCGACGAGGCGGTAGAGCTCGGCCGTGCCGGGGCGTCGCAGGTAGCGCACGTCGTCGAACGCGGCGGCCGCGTCTTCGAGCCGCGCGCCGAGGGCGGGGAAGACGCGCGCCGCCGCTCGCGCGAACCCGTGCACGGTCGCGCCCGGCGGCGGGTCGACGACCCCACGCTCGTAGCAGCCGCGGGCCAGTGCGCGGAAGCGCAGCACGATCGCCGCCTCCCAGTCGGACGCCTGGGCACGCTCGACGGCGGCCGCGCGCAGGGCGGACGCCGAACGGTGCTCCACCGCGCCGAAGAGCATCGGCGTCCGTGCGGCCGCGCGCCGTGACACCCGTGGCACGCCCCACACCACGAACGCGGTCACGATGACGACCACGACCGCCACGGTCGCGACGATCGCCAGGACGGACCCCCAGCCGTCAGACACCTGCGGATCGAACAGCGACGCGATGAAGTCGCCGATCGCGCGCGCGATCCGGTCGAACGGGGTCGGCTCGGCGATGTCGTACGCGGGCTTCGACAGCTCGTCCTCGGCCCAGCGACGCGCCTCGTCGCCGTCGGGCGTGAGCGGCGGCACGTCGTCCGCCGCCACGACGGCACGCAGCACGGGGGTCAGGACCACGGCGACTCGCGCCCGGCGTCGCGGGCTGCGCCTGGAGCGGCCCAGTCCGTCGGCGACGGGGAAGCGGATGCCTCCGGCTCGACGGATGCCTCCGGCTCGACGGGCGCGTCCGGTGAAGGTGCGGGGGCGGGCTGCGGTGCCGCACCGGCCTGCGCCGCCGGCGGGTATGCCGAAGGTGCTGCGACAGGGTAGGCGCCCGTCTGCCCCGCGTAGGCACCGGGCTGCGCCGGGTACGAACCGTACGCACCGGCTTGCCCCGGGTACGCACCCGGCTGTCCGGAGTACGCACCGGCCTGTCCGGAGTACGCACCGGCCTGCCCCGGGTACGCACCGGGCTGTCCGGGGTACGCCCCGGCGCCATCCGCGGAAGCGCCCGACGCCGGCGGGTACACCCCCTGTGTCGAGAAGACCGGCTGCCCCGCGGGGGCGCCGTACACCGGTGCACCGGGCGCCGCGGGATACCCGGTGTATCCCGCTCCCGCCCAGCCTCGGGGCGCCATCGCGCGGCCGACGTGCTCGCGGTAGGGGTCTGCGAGTCCGCCGGCCCCGGCATCCCGTCGTTCCACGTACGCGAGCAGGTCGAGATCGAGACCTTCACGACGCATGCGGCAGTCGATGTAGATCAGGGCGGTCGCGGTCGACTGGACGACGACGGCGACCGCCTGTAGCAGCAGCGTGACCATCTGCACGAGGACCACCGTGACGACCACGCCGACGATCGCGGAGGGCTCGGGCGCACCCGTCGGCGCGATGATCGTGGTGAGACCGGCCGACACGAAGCTGAACGGCAGGCTGACCACCTGCGCGACGGCGCCGAAGATCACGCTGATCACGAGGATGACGCCGAGCGCCGGCCAGAACCGACCACGCGTGAGCGTCCACGAGCGCGACAGCGCCTGCAGGATCGTCGCGTGCTCCACGATGATCGCCGACGGCGCGAGCAGCAGCTTGATCATGAGCCACCACGTCAGCGGGATCGCGGCGACGATGATGAGGATCGAGAGCCCGATGGCCGCGGGCGGGGCGACGAACGCCACCCCGACGACGCCGAGCACGACCAGCGCCACGACCGCCATCACGGCGAGGATCACGAGCAGCGAGTATCCGATGAGGCGCCACGCGACGGGCTTGAGCTGACGCCACAGCGCGCCGAGCGTGAGCTTCTCGGCAACGGCGGCGTGAGTGACCTCGAGCACGACGATGCCCTGCACGATGACGCTCAGCGCGCCCGCCGCGAGGCCCAGGACGAACCCGGTGACCACGACGAGCCCGATCGAGCCCGCCATCACGGTGTCGTACTCCTCGGTGCCGACGACGAGCGTGTCCAGCCGTGAGAACGAGGCCCACGTCACACCCACCACCGCGAGCGCGACGAGGATGTAGGCGATCGTCTGCACGACGAGTGCGAATCCGAGCAGCACGCGGGGGTTCTGCCGCAGCGCCGCGAAGGACCGGCCGAGGATCGTGCCGAACGTGAGCGGGTGCAGCGGGATGATCCCGGGGCGGGATGCCGGCGTCCAGGCCGGATACGCGGTCACGCAGTCCCCTTCCGTCGGCCGCCGCGGCGTCGTGCGCGGCGGTGCGGGTCGCTTGGGTCCCATCGTTCCACATCGCCCGCCCGCCCCGACCCGCAGGCCGCGCCGGACCTGCCGATCCGGAATTCCGAGGAGCCTGGGCTTTTCGGACTCCCGGGGCCGCCGGCATCCGGGAACCGTGCGAAAGTCCGCTGTCCGGATCGCGGCCGGTGCAGAATGGATGCCGCGACACCGGCCGCGCGTGCGGTTCGGCCGCTCTCCAGGGTGTGTCGACTACTCTGTGGGGAGCGCATGGGGAAAGCGACGACTCTCCCCGTGCCTGGAGAGAAGGAACGAACGCGCGCGATGACTTCACGCATCCTGGTGGTCGACGACGACACCGCCCTGGCCGAGATGATCGGCATCGTGCTGCGCACCGAGGGATTCGAGACGGTGTTCTGCGCGGACGGCGCCCAAGCCGTCGAGGCCTGGCGATCGGAGCGCCCCGACCTGATCCTGCTCGACCTCATGCTCCCCGGCATGGACGGGATCGAGATCTGCACCCGCATCCGCGCGGAGTCCGGCATCCCGATCATCATGCTGACCGCGCGCACCGACACCGCCGACGTGGTCAAGGGACTCGAGTCCGGCGCCGACGACTACATCGTCAAGCCCTTCAACCCGAAGGAGCTCGTGGCGCGGATCCGCACACGGCTGCGCCCGGCCGCGCAGCCGGCCGGCGACACCCTGCGCATCGGCGACCTGACGGTCGACGTCGCCGCGCACGAGGTGCGCCGCGGAGATGCGCCGATCGCACTGACCCCGCTGGAGTTCGAGCTGCTGGTGGCCCTGGCATCCAAGCCGCAGCAGGTGTTCTCACGCGAGATGCTGCTCGAGCAGGTGTGGGGCTACCACTACAAGGCCGACACGCGTCTGGTGAACGTGCACGTGCAGCGTCTGCGCGCCAAGGTCGAGAAGGATCCCGACAACCCCAAGATCGTGACGACCGTGCGCGGCGTGGGGTACCGCGCCGGCGCCGTCGTCTGAGCGCACCATGACGGCCCCGATCACGGGGGTGAACGCGACCCGCACGCCCCTCACCGGCTGGCGGCTGTGGCGCGCGTGGCCGGGCAACATCGCGGCTCTGTGGCGACGGTCGCTCCGGTTCCGGACCCTCCTCGTGACGATCGGGCTGACGCTGCTGGCGGTGGCCGTGGCGTGCGTGTGGATGGCGCTGCAGATCCAGAACGACCTGTACACGTCCCGCCAGGAGCAGGTGCTCACCGACGCCGAGCAGGCGCGCGCGGCCGCCCAGCGCACCCTCGACGCCGCGGTGCAGTCCGAGGCGGTGCAGCTGCAGAGCGTCATGACGCTCGCCTTCACCGCGCTGCGCGACCAGTCGTCGGCGCAGATGTTCGCGGCGTACCGCATCGGCCCGCCCGTGGCCAACGCCCCTCAGGACTTCTCGACCGCCGAGGGCGTCATCGATCCGCTCCTCACCCCGGCGATGCGCGAGCAGGTGCGCAACAACCCGCAGCGGCAGATCTGGCAGCCGATCGCGCTGCCCGACGGCGACGGCGGCACGACCCCCGGCATCATGGTCGGCCAGCAGCTGGAGATCCAGGGGGTCGCCTCCTACGAGCTGTACCTCGCGTACGACCTCGCCAACGCTCCGCAGACGCTCGGATTCGTGCAGGGGACGCTGTGGATCGTCGGCATCGGACTGGTGCTGCTCATCAGCGGCATCGCGTGGTTCGTGCTGCGCTCGGTGACCGCGCCGATCAGCGAGGCGGCCGACACGAGCGCGCGTCTGGCGGCCGGGCAGCTCGACGTGCGGCTGGAGGTGCACGGCGAGGACGAGCTGGCGACTCTCGGCCGGTCGTTCAACGCGATGGCCGACAGCATGGAGTCCCAGATCAAGGAGCTCGCCGACCTGTCGCTCGTGCAGCAGCGATTCGTTTCGGACGTCTCGCACGAGCTGCGCACCCCGCTGACCACGATCCGCCTCGCGGCGGACATGATCAACGACCAGCGGGAGGAGTTCGACCCCGCGACGGCGCGTGCGGCGGAGCTGCTGAACGCCCAGGTGCAGCGGTTCGAGGTGCTCCTCACCGACCTGCTCGAGATCAGCCGGTACGACGCCGGCTCGGTGCAGCTCGAGCGCGAGCCCACGAGCCTCGCGCACCTCGCCGAGGACGTCATCGGCTCGATGCAGCAGCTGGCCGAGCAGCATGGCTCGGACGTGCGCCTGGTCGCCCCGGGCGGCTACTCGCCGGTCGACATGGATCCCCGCCGCGTGCGCCGCATCGTGCGCAACCTGCTCGGCAACGCGATCGAGCACGGCGAGGCGCGGCCCATCGTCGTGACGGTCGACAGCAACCAGCAGGCGGTCGCGATCGGCGTGCGCGACTACGGCATGGGCATGAAGCCCGAGGACGTCGAGCACGTGTTCGACCGGTTCTGGCGCGCCGACCCGTCGCGCAAGCGGACGATCGGTGGCACGGGCCTCGGCCTGTCGATCGCCCTCGGCGATGCGAAGCTGCATGGCGGCGAGCTCGCGGTGTGGTCCGAGGTCGGGCGGGGCACGAACTTCGTGCTGACGCTGCCGCGGCGTTCTGACACGACCCTGAGCGGGCAGCCGCCCATTCCCGTCGATCCGGGCGACGACGCCGGTCCGGCCCTCGAAGAGCTGGGTCTGACCCAGCCCATCGAGCTTCCTCGCGCGGGGAGCGGAGATGTGGATGCCGGCGGCCGAGGAGGCACGTCATGATTCGCAGTCGCGGCATCCTGGCCGTCGTCCTCGCGCTGTGCGCCATGCTCGTCACCGGCTGTGCGGGCTTTCCCGAGAGCGGCTCGATCCGCTACGGGCTCGCGACCGGCGAGGATACCGGCGGGTCGCAGAATGTCACGTTCATCCCCAACCGGCCGCAGCCCGGCGCGACGCCGGAGCAGATCGTCGAGGGCTTCATCGACGCGGGATCAGGTCCCGGCGTCGACGGCGCATGGGCCGTCGCCAAGGAGTTCCTCGCCCCGGATCTGCGGGACGTGTGGGACCCGAAGGCCACGGTGCGCATCGACGACCGCAGCGAGCGCGAGTACAGCGAGTCCGGTGCCGGCGAGGGGACCGTCGGGTTCTCGTACGAGATGGTCGCCGATGTCGACGACATCGGCTCGTACCGCCGCGCGGAGCTTGCCTCGAACTCGCAGGACTTCCGGCTGGCGAAGCAGGCGGACGGCGAGTGGCGCATCACCGAGGCCCCCGACGGCATCTGGCTCGACGAGGGCCAGTTCCCGCAGGTGTTCCACAAGTACCCGCTGATGTACTTCGACCCGAACTGGCAGTACCTCGTGCCCGATGTGCGCTGGTTCCCGGTGGTGAAGGCGGCGACCTGGATCACCGACAGCCTCGTCAACGAGCCGCCCAGCGAGTGGCTCGCCGAGTCGGTCAAGACCGCGTTCCCCGACGGGGCGACGGCCGTCGCTTCGGTGCCGGTGGACGAGGCCGGCGCCGCGGTCGTGGACTTCGAGGACGACTCGCTGCTCAGCGCGAGCTCGACCGCCCTCGACCGCATGGCGACGCAGCTCACCGAGAGCCTGCGCGCGGCGGGCGTCTCGGACGTCGTGATGCGGGTCGGCTCGACACCGGTCGAGGCATCCCCGGTCGCGGTGCGCTCGACGCGCGTTCCCGCCGCGCCCCTCGTGCTCACCGCCGACGGCTTCGGGTTCCTGTCGGGCGACGAGATCGATCAGATACCTGGGCTCTCGGCCGCGGTCGTCGCCGCCGCGCCGACGGCGGTGCAGGTCGGTCCCGAGCGCGACATCGCCGCCGCGAGGCTGCCCGGCGGGGAGGTGGCCCGGCTCACCTCCACGTCGACGGGGGCGGAGGTGCTCGACACGCGCGCGGGCCTCGTCGACCCCACGGTCGACGGCTCCGGCTTCGTGTGGAGCGTGCCGAAGGACCAGCCGGGAGCACTGCACGCCTATGCGCCGCAGAGCACGGACGCGGTCGACATCGCCGATGCGTGGGGCGATGCGACGGCGATCAGCGCCATCGCGCTGTCGCGCGACGGCACGCGCATCGCGGCGACCGTGACGCTGGGCGGTCGCACCGTCCTGACGGTGGCTGGGGTCGTGCGCGACGGCGACGGCGTGCCGGTGCGGCTGGCGCAGCCCGCGCTGCAGCTGGCGATCGTCGGGGGGCCCGCCGCCGGCGTGACCTGGATCGACGACGCCACGATCGGCGTGCTGGCCGCGGGTGAAGACGCGTCCATCGTCCTCGAGCAGCCGGTGGGTGGGCCCACGGTCACATCGACGGCGACGAGCGGCATGGCGTCCATCGCGGGCGGCACCGGGGTCTCAAGCCTCCGGCTGCGCGCCGACGACGGGACGCTGTTCGTCAAGCGCGGCACGGCCTGGCAGCCGACTGCCACCGGCGTGCTCGTGCTCGCGACGCAGCAGGGCGCCCCGCAGTAGCCGCTCCTCCCCAGCGCGGTGCGGGCGGCATCCGTCTACAGATCCGGACAGGACGGGCGGATGCCGCCTCCCCGCCGCGCAGGCTGGGCACATGCCGACCAGCCTCGTCCACGCCGTGCGAGCGGCGTGCGCCGAGGCGCTCGCACTGCTGCTGCCGGTGTCGTGCGCGGGATGCGACGAACCGGATATCTCGCTCTGCGAGCGCTGCGTGCTCGCCCTCGTGCCCGTTCCACGGCAGCAGGTCGTTCGAGCGGCCGGCGGTGCTCTCACCGTGTGGAGCGGCCTGACGTTCGAAGGCGTCGCCGCACGGGTGCTGCGGGCGATCAAGGAGGAGGGACGCACCGGACTCGCGCGCGCTCTGACGCCGGCGCTCGAGGCGGCGCTGGCGCACGCAGGGATCGGCGGGGACGTCGTGCTCGTGCCCTTGCCCACATCCCGCGCCGCCTTCCGCCGGCGCGGGTTCCGCGTGCCGGACCTGCTGGTGCGCCGCGCCGGCCGGCCGCCGACGCGCCTGCTGCGCCACGCACGTCGCACCGGCGACCAGCGCGGACTCGGTCGCGAGGCCCGCCGCAGCAACGTCGACGGGAGCCTCGTGGCGCGTCCGGGGGTGGCGCGGGGCGCGCGCGTGGTGCTCGTCGACGACGTCGTCACGACGGGTGCGACCCTCGCCGAGGCGGCCCGCGCGCTGCGCGCCGCAGGCGCTGACGTGCTCGGGGCGGTGACCGTCGCAGCCACGCCGAGGAACTTCCCGACACAGGGTGAACGTCGACCGGACACGTTCGAAACTCACAGGTGACAGACCCGGAACGCCCGACTACGGTGGGGGGCACAAGGCGACTGAAGGTCCGCCCTTGACCGGGTGGACCGGAACAAGGAGGTCAGGGGATGGAAACCAGCATCGTCGGCGTGGGAGTGGGCATTTCGGATCGCTTCCGCTCGGTCGTCGAAGAGAAGGCCACCCGTATCGGTACCCTCGCCCCGCGTGCGCAACGCGTGGACGTGAAGGTCACCCACCGCGCCTATCACAACGGTCGTGTGGAGGACGAGACCGTCGAACTCACGGTCGACGGCAAGGGTCCCGTCGTCCGGGCCGAGGCCACCGACGGCGACAAGTTCACCGCGTTGGACCTCGCGGTCGACAAGCTGTGCGAGCAGCTGCGGCGCGCCAAGGACAAGCGGGTCGATGCGCGCAACCACCCGCGCGGCGCCAAGTACGAGAAGGGCAGCGGAGCGATCCAGGGGATCGATCTGCAGCCGGCTTCCGTCGAGGTGCTCCGTGCCGTCGCGACCGGCGAGATCCCGATCATCACCGGGAACGAGGAGGAAGAGGGCTACTCGCCCGTCGTCATCCGCACGAAGGAGTTCCAGCCCGAGTGGATGGCCGTCGAAGAGGCCGTCGACCGGATGGAGCTGGTCGGCCACGACTTCTTCCTGTTCATCGATGCGCGCACCGACCACCCGAGCGTCGTCTATCGCCGCAAGGGGTGGGACTACGGCGTCATCTCGCTGACCACGCAGGCGCAGCCCGAAGAGCTGGCTTCCTGACAACCGTGGCGTCGGGCGCGGCCTTCGGGTCGCGCCCGACGCGTATGCCGGGAGGTGGGATGCCGCCGGCATACGCGCCGCTCACGACGCGAGCAGCGGCCCCAGCGCCTCGAGGGCCGGCACCCGGCCGCGTTCGATGTGTGCGTACGCGATCGCTGCCGCCAGGTCGCCGCCACCCGACACGATCGCGTCATGCAGCGCGCGGTGCTCGCGGAGCTGGTCGGGTTCGCCGGTGCGGGTGGTGCGCCGGAAGATCCACTCCATGCGTCCGAGCATGGGCTGCAGGCTGCGTGCGAGCAGCGAGTTGCCCGACAGCTGCACCACCTCGGCGTGGAAGCGCAGGTTGAGGGCGATGCCGTCGAGGTCGGCCCCTTCGGCGAAGCTCGCCTCGGATGCCGCGACCACCGCGGTGAGGCTCGCGGCGGACGCGCCCGCGGCGACGCGCAGGGCCGCCTGCCGGGCGGCGAACGGCTCGATGCACAGTCGCGCGTCGAACAGCTCCTCGATGTCGGCCGTCGTCACCGGCGTCACGACGGCGCCGCGTCGGGGCGACGCCTGGACGAATCCCTCGGATTCGAGCCGGTGCAGCGCCTGCCGCACCGGCACGCGGGACACGCCGTACCGCTCCGACAGGTCGCGCTCCTTGAGCCACGTCCCGGGACTCAGCTCATCGGCGATGATGTCCCGCAGCAGCGCGCCGTACACGCTGTCGGCCAGCGCCTCGGCGCCCTCCGCGGGCTCGGCGGTGAGAAGGGTGCGCATGACGTGGCTCCATTGGTATCCCAGAATGGGAGAATGTTGCTGAACAGGCACAGCCTAATGCTCCGCTTGTCATTCTGGTATACCATCGACGCGACCAGCAGCGCCGGGTTGCGGCATCCATTCATCACCGAGAGGCACCAGACGTGATCATCCGGAACGTGCGACCGTGGGGCGCAGAGGCCTCTGACATCGTGATCGAAGGCGACCGCATCGCCGCGATCCGTCCGCACGATGCCGCGGACGCTGTCGGTGCGGGCGATGTCGACGGGCGTGGGCGTCTCGCACTGCCGTCGTTCAGCGACGTGCACGTGCACCTCGACTCGTCACGCATCGGCCTGCCGTTCCGTCCGCACACGGGAGCGCCCGGGGTGTGGGGCATGATGCTGAACGACCGCAACAACTGGCGCAACACCGACGTGCCCCACGCCGACATCGTCGCCGGCACGCTGGAGCAGATGATCGCCAAGGGCACGACGCGCGTGCGGACGTACGCGCAGGTCGACGTCGACTGCAAGCTCGAGAAGTTCGACTCGGTCATGGCGGCGAAGGAGAAGTTCGCCCGCCACGCCGACGTGCAGGTCATGACTTTCCCGCAGGCCGGCATCCTGCGCGAGGAGGGCACGGTCGAGTACCTCGAGGAGTCGCTCAAGCAGGGCGCCGACGTCATGGGCGGCATCGATCCCAGTCAGCTCGACCGCGACCCGGTCAAGCACCTCGACATCGTCTTCGCGCTCGCCGAGAAGTACCAGGTCGAGGTCGACATCCACCTCCACGAGCCCGGCGCGCTCGGTGTCTTCAGCACCGAGCTCGTGATCGAGCGCACCCGTGCCCTCGGCATGCAGGGCAAGGTGACGATGTCGCACGCATATGACCTCGGCTCCGTGTCCGAGGCGGTCAGCCGCCGCCTCATCGACGAGTTCGCCGAGCTCGACATCGCGATGGCGACGATCGCCCCGTCGACCTCGAACCACCTGCGACTCGTCGACCTCGTCGAAGCCGGCGTCCGTGTCGGACTCGGCGAGGACGGACAGCGCGACTACTGGAGCCCCTACGGCAACTGCGACATGCTGGACCGCACGTGGCAGCTGGCGTTCGTCAACGGCTTCCGCCGCGACGATCACATCGAGCTCGCTCTGGCTGTCGGCACGATGGGCGGGGCATCGATCATGAGCCACTCCTCGCCGCGGGTCGCCGGCGTCGGGGACCGGCCCGGTGTCTCCGTCGGCGACCGCGCCGACCTCGTGCTCGTCGCGGGCGAGACGCCGACGAGCGCCGTCATGGACCGCAGCGACGACCGCACGGTGCTCCACGACGGCCGGGTCGTGGCCGACGGTCTGCAGGTGCTCGGGCTCTGAGTATGCGGTGACCGCGCGCTGACGCCGGGCTGCGGCATCCGTCTCTCGGGCGTCGCCGGGATGAGCGGGATGCCTCCCCGCCTCAGCGTGCGGCGAACAGTCGCGCGATCGCCTCTTCGCGTACGTCGTCGAGCGCGGGGTCGAGCCGGTCATGCGCCGCGAACTGGCTCGCACCGTGCAACAGGCTCCACAGCAGCTCGGCCCTCACCGCGCGATCGCGGTCGTCGCGGCCGCCGACGGCGCGCTCGAGCATCGCGAAGCCTTCGCGCAGGGTCGCGGGGGTCTCGTCCGATGCGAACACGATGCTGGTGCGTGCGGTCGACATCGCCTCGTACACCGCGGGGTGCTCGCGCGCGAAGCGCAGGTAGCCGGTGATCAGCCGGGGGAGCGCGGACGCCGGATCGTCGTCGGGCGCGGGGGAGCGCATGACGTCGGCGAGGTCCGCATAGCCCTGCACCACGACGGACGCCACGATCTCGTCGCGGCCGCCCGGGAAGTGGCGGTACAGGATCGGCTGGCTGACCCCGATGGCGTCCGACAGGCGCCGGACGGTGACCGCGGGCCAGCCGTCCTGTTCGGCGATCTCGCGAGCTGTCGCGACGATGCGGACCTCGCGATCCCGGAATCGCTCTGCCTCTTGCGCGGTGCGTACCATGTCGCTATGTTAGCACCGCTAACTGTTAGCAGTGATAACACATGGAGACAGACATGGACCTCATCATCGGCGCCACCGCCACCCTCGCGATCCTCGCCCTCGCCGTCATCTTCGGCACCGACGTCGTCAGCGCCGTCGTGTTCCGGCCCGTCTACGCCGAGATCGACGACCGCAGCCTCGTGCAGGTCACCGGTCGCGGACACTACTACGGCGACCGGCGGCTTCCGATCGTCGGCATCCTCGGCACCGTCCTCACGGCAGCCACCGCTGTGCTCTCGTTCGTGTGGGGGACGCCCGTCACCGCCGTGGCCGGCGGACTCGCCCTGCTGCTGCTCCTCGTGTGGCTGACGCTGTTCGCCCGCATATCGGCGCCCATCAACAAGAAGCTCACGGCCGCGGCGCTGTCGGACCAGGTGCCCGCGGACGCCCGCGCCCTTCAGGCACGCTGGGAGTCCATCATCCCGCTGCGTGCGGTGCTGCTCGGCCTCTCGATCCTGCTGCTGTGCGCGACGATCCTTCTCGGCTGACCGCGACGCGAAGAGGGGATGCCTCGGCCCCGTGCGGGCCGGGGCATCCGCTCTTGCGCGCTCCGGCCGCGTCCGGCGCCACCGGGATTGCCCAGCGCCGGGCGAAGGATGCCGGCGGCCGAGTCGTGCGTCAGTCGAAGAAGCCGTCGAGCAGGCTGCCGATGACGAGGCCGCCGAGGATGCCGCCCATGACGTCCGAGCCGCCGTTGCCTCGGCCGCCGTAGCCGCCGCGCTGGCCGTAGCCGGGGCCGCCCCACTGGTCGGGCTGCGGCCGGGCGTTGTCGATGTCGCGCTGAGCGAGCTGCAGCGCCTCGCTCGCGAGGAATGCCGCGCGGCGCGCCATGGCGAACGCCTCTTCACGGTGATCGTCGTCGATGGAGGTGGCGGCGGACGCCGACGTGCCGAGGTAGCGGTCGAGGTCGGCGCGCACGCGCTCGGCCTCGGCGAGGCGTGTGCGCGCGTCGGCGCCGATCCACCCGCGGTGACCCGCGATGACGTCGCGGGTGACGGCGAGCTGCCGGTCGGCGTCGTCGATCGCGTGCCGGACGTGCTCCAGCGGAGGGATCGGGCGGGCCGCGCGCTCGCGGGCGGCGGCGATCGCGGCGTCGAGCCCGGCATTGGCCTCACGCAGGCGGGTCAGCTGCTCGAACGGATCGGTGTTGACACCGGCGGCCGGCAGCGCCGCCAGAGCGGTCTGCAGTTCGTCGATCGCCGCGCTCACGGCGGGCGACGCGGGCTCCTTGAGAGCGGCCACGAGGTCGCCGCGCGAGTCCTCGACGATCGCCGCGAGGGTCGACTCGGCCCGCAGCGCCTCGACCTCGAACGTCTCGACGGCCTCGATGAGCTTCTCGGCGCGGCGCACCGACTCGATCGACGCCTCCAGCGCCATGCTCGCCTGCTCCCGCTGACCGGCCTCGCGTCGGCGCTCGGCGACCCCGGCGCTGTGCTCGGCGAAGCCCAGCAGCTGCTCCGCCTCGGCGGGGTTCGCGGCGATCTGCGCGAGCGCGCCCGTCGCATACCGTGCCGAGAGGCGGTCGACGGTCGCACGGGCATCGGGCAGCGCGAGGCGCAGGCGTGCGGCATCCGCCCGGATCTTCGCGATGATCTCGGGAGCGCGACGCGCCCGCTCGATCGGCGCCGCGAGCGCCTCGGTGCGGTCGTCGAGGAGGTCCTCGGCCCATTCGCACAGCTGCACGATGCGCGCGTTGCGCGTGCGCAGCTCTTCGGGCGTGTCAGGGATCTCGTCGTGGTTCAGCTGGTGGAGCTGGAAGGCCTCCTGCAGGTGCGTGCGCACGGCGTCGAGCGCCTCGCGGAGGTCCTTGGTGGCGCCGGGGCCGAGCTCCGCGTCGGCGAACGCGAGCTCGTCGGTCGTCAGGCGGATCCGCTCGTCCGCAGCCACCAGCGCCTGCTGCGCACGGCGCGCCAGATCGGCGTCCTGTGCGGTCAGCTCTTCTTGCTCGCGCTTGCGTCTGCCCCAGAATCCGGCCATGGATCGATCCTACGGGCGCGCCTGGGAGGGGGCTGAAGCGGATCCCGCCGCCGGGGGAATGTTCGCCCAGAGCGTCGGGATCCGGCTCTGGGAGGAGCGGATGCCGTCACCCGGCGTCGTCGGTCCGTTCTTGGCCAGTCGCCACGAGTCGTCGGTGGCCGCCGATTCTGGCGGGTCGCGCGATGCGCCAGGAGCGCCGATTCCTCGGGACTCGCCAGAACAGCCGGGCGTCGCCGCCGATCGTGGCGAATCGCCAGAATCGGCGGGCGACGTCGGGAAGGATGCCTCAGTCGGCGTCGCGCTTGTGACGCGGCTTGCGGTCGCCGGAGTCGCGGTACGAGCCGCGCGAGCCGCGGTCGCCGTATCCGCCGCGGTCGCCCGAGCCGCGGTCGTCGCGGCGGCCGCGGGACGTCGCGTCCGTGCGGCGCTGCGGGCGTCCGCTGTCGGGGCGCAGCTCGATGAGCTGACCCGAGATGCGCGTGTCGGCGAGCCGGTCGAGTGTGCCGTGGGGCAGGTCGGCGGGAAGCTCGACGAGCGAGAAGTCCGGCATGATCTTGATCGCGCCGAAGTCGTCGCGGCGCAGACCGCCCTCGTTGGCGAGCGCGCCGACGATCTGACGGGGCTCGACGCGCTGACGCTTGCCGACGTTGATGCGGTACGTCGCGAAGCCTTCGCGCGGCGTGCGCCGCTCAGGGCGGTCGCCCCGGTCGCCGCGGTCGAAGCGGTCGCCGCGATCGGGCCGCTCGGTGCGCTCGCGACGCGGCGCCGGCTCGGGGTCGGGCTCGAGGAGCAGCGGGGTGTCGCCCTGCGCGACGACCGCCAGCGCGGCGGCGACATCGGCCTCGGGCACATCGTGGTTGCGCACGTAGTGGGCGACGATGTCGCGGAACGCGTCGATGCGCGCCGTCTCGTCGAGTGCCGCGGTGATGCGGTCGTCGAAGCGCGACAGACGGGTCACATTGACCTCGTCGACGCTCGGCAGCGACATCTCGGTCAGCTCCTGGCGGGTGGCGCGCTCGATCATCTTGACGAGGCCGCGCTCTCGGGGCGTCACGAAGCTGATGGCGTCGCCCGAGCGGCCGGCGCGACCGGTGCGGCCGATGCGGTGGACGTACGACTCGGCGTCGGTCGGGATGTCGTAGTTGACGACGTGCGAGACGCGCTCGACGTCGAGTCCGCGGGCGGCGACGTCGGTCGCGACCAGGATGTCGAGCTTTCCCGACTTCAGCTGGTTGACCGTCTTCTCACGCTGCGGCTGGGCGATGTCGCCGTTGATGGCGGCGGCGGAGTACCCGCGGGCGCGCAGCTTCTCGGCGATCTCTTCGGTGACGCTGCGGGTGCGGCCGAACACGATCATGCCGTCGAAGTTCTCGACCTCGAGGATGCGCGTGAGGGCGTCCATCTTCTGCTGCCAGGCGCTGATGAGGTAGCGCTGCGAGATGTTGGCCGACGTCTGCGTCTTGGCCTTGACGGTGATCTCTTCGGGGTCGTTGAGGTACTGCTTCGACATGCGGCGGATCGTCGCCGGCATGGTCGCCGAGAACAGGGCGACCTGCTTGGTGTCGGGGGTGTCGGCGAGGATCGTCTCGACGTCCTCGGCGAAGCCCATCTTGAGCATCTCGTCGGCCTCGTCGAGCACGAGGTACTGCAGCTCCGACAGGTCGAGCGTGCCCTTCTCGAGGTGGTCGATGATGCGACCGGGCGTGCCGACGACGATGTGCACGCCGCGACGCAGCGCCGACAGCTGCACGCCGTAGCCCTGCCCGCCGTAGACGGGAAGGATGTGCACGTCCTTCAGGTGGGCCGCGTACTTCTCGAACGCCTCGCAGACCTGCAGCGCGAGCTCGCGCGTGGGGGCGAGAACGAGCGCCTGCGGGGTCTTCTGCGACAGATCGAGGCGGTCGATGATGGGCAGCGCGAACGCGGCGGTCTTGCCGGTTCCGGTCTGCGCCATGCCGACGACATCGCGGCCTGCGAGGAGCGTGGGGATGGTCGCCGCCTGGATCGCCGAAGGCGTCTCGTAGCCGATGTCCTTCAGCGCCTTGAGGACGGGCGCGCTGAGCCCGAGGTCGGAGAAGGTCATCGCTGCGGGCTCGGTCTGAGCCTCGTCTTCGATCTGGTCGGCGTTCGTGTGCACAGTTAAGCGTAGCGGGGTGCGCCTGGGAGACGACAGGATGCCGCATGCCCGCCCGTGCGGGGGTCGCGGCATCCGTCCCTCAGCCCGTCTCGATCACCGCATCGACTCCGTGAAAGACGACGCGCCGGCCTTGGCGGGCCGCCCGCGCTTGGGCTTCTCGGTCGACAGGGCGAGGGCCATCGCGTGATCGGGATGCGCCGCCAGGCGCTGCTCGGAATGGTCGAGCCAGCGCACCTCGGCCTCGGCGGCGAAGATCATCGAGTCCACGACCAGCGACCACGCCAGCTCCTCGGGGCCGTCGGGGTTCTCGCCGGCGTACCTGGCGCGGTTGAGCGCCTCCAGCTGGGCGAGCGACGACCGCCGCTGCGCGTGGATGATGTCGGCCACCTCGACCCCGGGCAGGGTCGCGGCGACCGCCAGCTTGATCGCGAGCTCGTCGCGCGTGCCGTGGCCGCGCTCGACGGGGGAGTCGAGCCACGACCGCACCTCGGCCGCTCCGGCGTCGGTGATCTGCCAGTACACGTGTCCCTGCTCATCGACGTCCCCCTTCTCGACGAGGCCGTCGCGTTCCAGGCGATCGAGCGTGTTGTAGATCTGGCCGACATTGAGCGGCCAGGTGGAGCCGGTGCGCCGGTCGAACTCGGCGCGCAGCTGATACCCGTAGCACGGGCCCTGATCGAGGATGGCCAGCAGGCTCTGGCGGACGGACATGGGATTCTCCTTCGGGACGGAGGGTGGTGCACAGCGCGGTCGGGCTAGAACCGCAGTGCGTCGATGACGTTGGACCTCACAGCCATGAGTGCGGGGATGAAGCCGGCCAGCGCGCCGATCGCGACGGCGGCGATGAGCCCGACGACGGCAGCGCGCATCGGGAACGGGGGGATGTCCTGCATCCCCTGGAACATGTCGAGCACGAACGGCGCCTTCAGGATGGCGACGGCCAATGCGATGCCGATGACCCCCGCCACCGCGGTCGCCACGACGCTCTCCAGCAGCACCGACGTGAAGATGCGGCCGCCCGTCGCTCCGAAGCTGCGCCGCACCCCGATCTCACGGATGCGCTGGCGCATCGCGACGAGCTGGATGTTGACGAGGCCGAGGCCGCCGAGCAGCAGCACGAGCCCGGCGATCGCACCGGTGATGAGCTCGAACATCGCGGCCGAGCTCTTCGCCTCGGGGCGCGACGCCCAGTCGGTGCGGGTCACGGTCACGTCGACGGTCTTGTCGAGTCCCGCACGCAGGTCGGCGGCGAGCACCGGGCCGATGTCGGCGACCTGGGCCTCCGGCATCCACACCTCCCACATCACCGGCTGGTCAGGCGAGAGCTGATCGACCCGCGACTGATACGAGTCGAACAGCATCACCACACGCTTCTCGGTGTCGCCGTCGTACTGCTTGGGCGTCACCCCGACGACGGTGTACGAGCCGGCTACGTCTCCCTGCAGCTGCACGGCGAACCCGCGGCCGAGGGCGGGGCGGCCATACACGTCCCACAGTGCTTCGGTGATGACGATGGGCGGCGCCAGCAGCTCGGCGTCGGAATCCTGGAACCACCTCCCTTCGAGCAGGGGAGTGCGGTGGATGACGGGGTACGCGGGGTCGACGAGCCAGGCACCGACCGCTCGCACCTGCTCGGGCGTCTGGATGTCGACGGACGCGTTGTTCACGAGTCGGGTCCGGTAGGTGAACGAGTAGCGCTCCGACACCTGCGTCACATGCTGGTCGAACGACTGCCAGTCCATGGGGGCGCCGTCGGTGCGGCCGGCCGAGATCGACACCGTCGCCGGGCGTCCGCCGTTGACATCGGACTGCTCGGCCATCTGCTGCTGCTGGTACTCGCTGAGCGCGACGACGGCGGTGAGGGCACCGACCGACACGGCGATGCCGATCAGGCTCAGCAGCACGCGCAGCTTGTGGTGTCGCAGCTCCGACCACGCCTCGCCGAGCGCACCGATCACCGCGGTCACCGGGCCACCTCCACGGTCTCGCCCTCGGCCTGAATCTCGCCCTGGTCCGCGGCGTCCTCGCGTGACGAAGTGGATGCCGCATCCTCCGACGCTCCGTCGACAGGGGCGGCGGCATCCACGGGTCCTGCCGCGACGCTCTCGGCGAGCTCGGGCGCAAGCTCGATGCGCTCGTACGCGGCTGCCGCCGCGGCGCCCGCGGCAGGGGCCGACAGCTCGAACGGGGTGAGGACCCCGGCCTCGAGCCGGTAGTGGCGCCGCGCGCGGGCGGCGACGTGGAGGTCATGGGTGATCGTCACGAGCGCCGCATCGGCTTCGGAGGCGATCTCGTCGAGCAGCTGCATGACGCTGCCGCCGGTCTCGACGTCGAGGGCGCCAGTGGGCTCGTCGGCGAGGATCAGCGCGGGGCGACGCACCAGCGCCCGGGCGATCGCGACGCGCTGCTGCTCGCCGCCCGACAGCTGCTCGGGCGTGGACTCGATGCGATGACCGAGGCCGACGCGCTCCAGCATCGCGGTGGCCGTGCGGCGGCGGTTCCAGAACGCACGGCCGGACGCGTACCCGAGCGGCATGGCGACATTCTCCAGCGCGGTGCGCCCGGCCAGCAGGTTGAACTGCTGGAACACGAAGCCGACGTTGCGTCCGCGCAGCCGGTCGAGCCTGCCCTTGCGCATCTTGCGGACGGGCTCGCCGCGGAACCACACCGCGCCTTCGGAAGGCCGGTCGAGCATGCCCATCAGGTTCAGCAGCGTCGACTTGCCCGAGCCGCTGCGGCCGACGATGGCGACGTGGTCCCCGGCGGCGATGGCGAGCTCGATGTCGCGCAGGATGTCGAGGCGCGAGTCGTCGGGCAGGGTCACGTGTTTCGCGACCCCTTCGAGGCGGACGAGGCTCACCAGTTCCATCCCGCCGGCTCGCAGTACTGGCCGCCCATGCCGTCGTCGTAGCAGGTCTCCTCATCGCCTGCCGCCACGCCCGGCACGTACTGGCGCACCTGGTCGCCCTCTTCGAGGCCCGCGGTGACCTCGACGGTCTTGCCGTCGCTGACGCCGAGCGTGACGTCGCGCTCCTCGAGGTCGCCGGTGCCGGGGTCCACCCAGACCACACCGGTGCCCGCGCCGCCCTTGACCGCGGTGGTGGGCACGACGAGCACGTCCGTCACCGTGCCCAGGTCGATGTCGAGCTGCGCCTGCAGGCCCGCGAACACGGTCTGACCCGCGGGCACCGCGCAGGTGACCGTCGTGGTGCCGTCCTCGGCGACCGCGACCTTCAGGCCCGTGCAGGTGAAGGGCGCCGGACCGCCCTGGATCGTCACGGACGCCTCGGTCGGCGCGCCCTGCAGCCGGTACAGCTGCACGGGGTCGACCGTCGCCTGCACGTGGTACCTGGCGGGCGTGAGGGTGACGAGCTCGCCGCCGATGCTCGCCGGCTGGCCTTTGACCACCGCGAGCTCGGAGACGTCGCCGGCCTCCGGCGCGACGACGTCGATGTTCTTGACCGGATCGGTCTGCTTGATGGTGAAGAGCTTCTGCCCGGCGGCCACCGACTGGCCATCGCCCACATCGACGGAGGTGACGACGCCGTCGACGCCGGAGCGGACCGGGTAGGCGGCATCCCGTGCGATCGTCCCGTCCAGACTCAGCGCGTTGACGACCTCGCCCTTCTGGACGGCGACGACGGGATCGGCGATCTGCGCATTCGGCTCGACCGCGGCGGCGGGCGCCTGGTCGGGGAAGAATGCGATCTTCACGAGGGCGACGGCGACTGCCCCCACCACGATCACCATCAGGATCGGGAAGATCCATCGACGCCAGACCACCATGTCGTACCTCTCCGTCGGGGCATACCCAGTATGTAGTGACCGAGTATATACATACCCGGAATGCATGCGAGGGATGCCGCCACTCGGCGTTTCACGAGGCCCCGAGCAGGCTCACCCGTTCTTGAGCGAGTAGTCGCCCTCGGCGCACGCCGTGACGCGCCATCCGCCCTCGATGGCGTCGACCCGGACCCGCGTGAGCCCCTCGGTGACGGGGGCGGGCTCGGGCTCGCCCGGAATCCAGACAGCGAGTCCGCACGTCTGTTCATCCACGGTGCCCGTCATGGCGATCGCCGCTCCATCGGCGTCCAGTCCGGTGAGCCGTCCGGGGGAGGCCTGCGGGTACGCCCGGCTCAGCACCGCGAGCAGCTCCGCATTGCGCGGGCCGTCCTCGCCGGTCGCGCAGTCCTCCGGAACCAGGCCGAGGCCCACCTCGCCGATGCCGTTCTGCGGATCGCCGCACGACTGCTTCCACACCCAGTAGGCGCTGCCGAGCAGGTGGGCGTCCTCCGCGTCGGCGTAGCGGCCGATGCGGTTCGCGATGGACTCCTCGTCGCCCCAGTACCCGTACTCGCCCGACCACAGCGGCACGCCGTATTCGTCGGCGACGCGCGCAGCGAGGTCGAGCTGCCGTGCGATGCCGACGATGGTGGGAAGGCCCAGCGAGTGGTCCATCGTGATCGATTCGGCGTACAGGTGCGGCGAGAACACGATGTTCGGGTCGTCGGTGAAGGCGAGGGACGGCCCGCTGTCGAACCCGAGCCCCGACCACAGGATGCTCGGCTCGATGAAGACGATCTGCGGGGCGCCGGCATCGCGGATAGCCTGGATCGCGCGGTCGTAGTAACGGCCGAGCAGCAGCGACGTGGTCACCGGCGCGGTCTCGCCGAACCCCGGCTCGTTCATGAGATCGAAGCCCGCCACCGCCGGCTCGTCCGCGTAGCGCGCGGCGAGCTCGCCCCAGGTGCGCACGAGCGCCGACTGGATGCCGTCGGTGTCGAACCAGAAGTGCTGGAACGCCCGGTCGCCCGCAGGGGAGATGTCGCGGCCCGTGAAGGCGCACCGCGGCGCACCGTCGGTGATGGTCGCCCACCTCGGCGCGCCGTCGTATCCCCACATCGGGTCGGTGCCCGGCCGGCACACGGTCCCTTCGGCGGTCGCGGCGTTCGACCAGCCGTCCTGGTGCAGGTCGATCACGGTGCGGATGCCGTGCTCCTTCGCCCACCGCACCGCTCGGTCGATCTGCACGAGGTAGCCGGCATCGAGCTCGCCCCGCACGGGTTCGAGCGTCGACCAAGAGATGCCCAGTCGCACGACGTCGAAGCCGTACGCGGCCATCCCGGCGAAGTCGTCCTCGGTGAGCGGGCGCGTCGCCGGCACCTCGGGACGTGGCTGGTAGAAGTCCACGAGCTGGTTGACGTTGACACCGCGCAGCAGCACATCGTGCCCCTCGCCGTCGGTGATGCGGTCGCCGTCGGCCCGCAGGAACCCGTCGGGGACGGATGCCGCCCCCTGCTCCTGCGCGCGGTCCTCGGCAACGCCGCCGCCGGCGAGCACGACCGGCACGACGACCAGCGCGGCGACCACGATCGCGGCCGCGGCGATCGTCGGCACCCGCCGGGAAGACCGGGGTGCGGCATCCTCACCGCCCTCGCCGGAGGCCGTGCGCGTGCGCGTCGCACGGTCGACGACCACGGCCAGCACCGCGGGGATCCAGCCGAGGCACGCGCCGAACGACAAGCCGTCGGCCACGTGCACGTACGCCACCATGAGCGGCCACATGTCTCCTGCCAGACCGTCGTCGACGACGAACGCGACGAGCGCCTGCACGAGACCGAACAGTGCTCCGCCGGCGAGGACCCCGAGCCACGCGCCGAGGACGCCGGGCGCACGGCGGCGCATCCAGCGCAGGCACAACCACGCCGCGGCGATCATGAGGATGACCGCGGCGGCCACCGAGACGACGCCGCGCTCAGGGCGGGTCGCCGGCACGAGGGGCGCGTAGGCCGCGCCCGTCCACCACGACCCGGCGGCGATCGGGGCCAGGGCGCCGAACGCGATCGCCGCGGGCCACAGCCCGCCGCGCTCGAACACCGGCCGCGTCGACCGACCGCCGAGCCACCGGGTCGCGGCCGCGACGACCGCGGCGGCCGGCAGCGCCTTCGCGGTCACATAGCCGGCCGCCCACGCGGCGGTGGCCGCATCCCACACCATCACGAAGGCCGCAGCCGCCTGAGCGAGCAGCACCGCCAGCACGACGCCCGCGAACATCGTCCAGAACCGCTCGCCGGCACGCACCGCCGCCCACCACACCACCCCGAGCAGCACAGGGAGGAACACCGCGAACGGCGCCAGCGGCCAGACCAGCCCTGCCTGCAGCGCGCCGCCGGGCCAGCCCACCAGCGCGAGCAGTCCTGTCGGATCGGCGATCGCCTGCAGAAGCACGAGAACGGATGCCGCCAGCACGGCGACGATCGGACGGTGAAGCCCGCGCATGAACACTCCATCGTGTCGGTGGATCCGGGGGGAATCCACGGGAAGAGCATCGTCTCACCCCGTCCGGCCCCTGCACCCGCATCCAGCGCACACCAAGGTCACGGGTGGATAACATAGGCAGGTATGCCTGGACCCTGGGGGTCCGGGTGGCAGCGGCGCCAGCGCCGCACCCGACTTCCCTGAAGATGGAGACACTCCGTGGCCAACCCCCTCGAGAAACTGCTTCGCGCCGGTGAGGGTCGCGTCCTGCGCCGGCTCCAGCAGGTCGTCAAGGCCGTCGGCGCCCTCGAAGAGGACTACGAGCACCTCACCGACGAGGAGCTCCGCGGCGAGACCGCCGAGCTGCGCGCCCGCTACCAGGCGGGCGAGACTCTCGACCAGCTCATGCCCGAGGCGTTCGCCGCGGTGCGCGAGGCCGCCAAGCGCACGCTCGGTCAGCGCGCCTACGACGTGCAGATCATGGGCGGAGCGGCGCTGCACCTCGGCAACATCGCCGAGATGAAGACCGGTGAGGGCAAGACGCTGACCGGCGCCTTCCCGGTGTACCTCAACGCCATCGCCGGCGAGGGCGTGCACGTGGTCACCGTCAACGACTTCCTGGCGTCGTACCAGTCCGAGCTCATGGGCCGCATCTACCGCGCGCTCGGCATGACGACCGGCACGATCGTCGCCGGCCAGACGCCCGAGGTGCGCCGCGAGCAGTACAACGCCGACATCACGTACGGCACGAACAACGAGTTCGGCTTCGACTACCTGCGCGACAACATGGCCTGGCGCAAGGAGGACCTCGTCCAGCGCGGTCACTTCTACGCCATCGTCGACGAGGTCGACTCGATCCTCATCGACGAGGCCCGTACGCCGCTCATCATCTCGGGTCCGTCGTCGGGCGAGGCCAACCGCTGGTTCGTCGAGTTCGCCAAGATCGCCAAGACGCTCGAAGCGGGCGTCGACTACGAGGTCGACGAGAAGAAGCGCACCATCGGCGTGCTCGAGCCCGGCATCGAGAAGGTCGAGGACTACCTCGGCATCGACAACCTCTACGAGTCGGCCAACACGCCCCTCATCTCGTTCCTCAACAACTCGATCAAGGCGCTCGCGCTGTTCAAGCGCGACACCGACTACGTCGTGATGAACGACGAGGTGATGATCGTCGACGAGCACACCGGCCGCATCCTGGTCGGCCGTCGCTACAACGAGGGCATCCACCAGGCCATCGAGGCCAAGGAGGCCGTGCCGGTCAAGGCCGAGAACCAGACCCTCGCCACCGTCACGCTGCAGAACTACTTCCGCCTGTACGACAAGCTCGCCGGCATGACCGGTACCGCCGAGACCGAGGCGGCCGAGTTCATGTCGACGTACCAGCTGGGCGTCGTGCCCATCCCCACGAACAAGCCGATGATCCGCAAGGACCAGGCCGACCTCGTCTACAAGAACGAGACGGCGAAGTTCGCGCAGGTCGTCGAAGACATCGCGAAGCGGCACGAGAGCGGCCAGCCCGTCCTCGTCGGCACCGTGAGCGTCGAGAAGAGCGAGTACCTCTCGCGCCTGCTGGCCAAGAAGGGCATCAAGCACGAGGTCCTCAACGCCAAGAACCACGCGCGCGAGGCCGAGATCGTCGCCCGCGCCGGTCGCCTCGGCGCCGTCACGGTCGCCACGAACATGGCCGGCCGCGGCACCGACATCATGCTCGGCGGCAACGCCGAGTTCCTCGCCGTGCAGGAGATGAAGGCCAAGGGCCTCGACCCGGTCGAGACGCCCGACGAGTACGAGGCCGAGTGGGACGCCGTCTACGAAGACGTGCGCAACCGCGTCGCGGGTGAGGCCACGCAGGTCGTCGAGGCCGGCGGCCTCTACGTGCTCGGCACCGAGCGTCACGAGTCGCGCCGCATCGACAACCAGCTGCGCGGTCGCTCGGGCCGTCAGGGCGACCCCGGTGAGAGCCGGTTCTACCTGTCGCTCACCGACGACCTCATGCGCCTGTTCCAGTCGGGTGCGGCAGAGGCGATCATCGCCCGCACCAACTTCCCCGACGACGTCGCGATCGAGTCCGGCATGGTCACGCGCGCGATCAAGTCCGCGCAGAGCCAGGTCGAGGCGCGCAACGCCGAGATCCGCAAGAACGTCCTCAAGTACGACGACGTCCTGAACCGCCAGCGTGAGGCGATCTACTCCGACCGCCGCCACATCCTGCAGGGCGACGACATCGCCGACCGCGTGCAGCACTTCATCGAGGATGCGATCGGCGCCGTGATCGACGACCACACCGGGTCGGGTCACAACGAGAGCTGGGACTTCGACGCGCTGTGGACGGAGCTGAAGACCCTGTACCCGGTGGGCGTGACCATCGATGAGGTCGTGGCCGAGGCGGCCGGACGCAAGGGCGGCATCACCGCGGACGGCCTCAAGCGCGAGATCCTCTCGGATGCCCGCATCGCCTACGAGAAGCGTGAGGCGACCCTCGGCGAGGCCGCGACGCGCGAGCTGGAGCGTCGCGTCGTGCTGCAGGTGCTCGACCGCCGCTGGCGCGACCACCTCTACGAGATGGACTACCTCAAGGACGGCATCGGCCTGCGTGCGATGGCCCAGCGCGACCCGCTCATCGAGTACCAGCGCGAGGGCTACCAGATGTTCCAGGCCATGATG